>CAMWHY010000023.1 GCA_947174185.1 uncultured Lachnospiraceae bacterium
ATTATATCTAATACTTAGTTTTTATAGTTTACTTATGCCTAAAAAGCATTTTATAAATTCTATAAATTTTTCCGCTGCAAGTCCAAATGGCTGTTGCTTTTTCCATGCTAATGCGCTATTTGATACCAATTCCGGATACAATGGCCGGTAAGCAATTTTTTCTTTATCCCAAAAAGGTACAGACCCTTCAATAACGATGGAATATGCCAGTCCTTTTTGGACCATGATTGCACCATTTGTACTTAAATTGCTGGTAAACAGGACTTTTGTACTTTGAAAAGAATCTCCAAACCAGTTTGACAGTTCATTTTGCACATTTGTCCGCCTTGGAAGAATAAGCGGCAGATTTTCCAAATCCTTCGCACTTACAGCCTCTTTATCTGCCAAAGGATCATCCGGGCGCATTAAAACTCCCCATCGCTCTTTCCCTGCCATACGGATAAAATCAAATTTTTCCATATCAATCGGTTCCAGCAGCAAACCAATATCAACCAGCCCTTTTTCCATCTGCTCCTTAACCAAATCCGCATTCGCTGTAAAAATATCATAACTGACAAGCGGATACTTTTTGTGAAAAGCTTCAATCATCTCCGGTAGAACCTGCACAGCCGCCAGTTCTCCGCAACCGATCACAATCCTTCCTTCTACAAGTTCTTCCTGCTCTATCAATTCTTTTTCTGTCCGGTCCACTAAAGTTAAAATTTCTTCTGCCCGCCGCCGCAGCAGTATTCCTTCATTTGTCAAAGTAATCTTTCGTGCACCCCTGTTGAATAATTTTACACCAACTTCTTCCTCTAACTGGGATAATTGTCTGCTTAATGTAGGCTGTGTGATATGCAAAACCTCTGCGGCTCGATTGATGCCTCCTTCACGGACAACGGTAAGAAAATATCTAAGAACTCTGATTTCCATTATAACCCCCTTAGAATCTGTGCAACCGCCTCCTCCACCGAAATACAATCAGCAAATCGTTTCGGCCACATCATTTCGTTATAATACTTATATGTGGTTTCCTTATCCATGTAATCATTGTCGAAAGTTGAGTTGGTTCCCTTTGGTATGATGACCTTATAGCCTCTTTCAAATGCAGATTTGACCGTTGCATCAATACAGAAATTCGTCTGCAAACCAACAATCATTAATGTATCTTCCTTCTTTTCTTCCAAATAACTGGCAAGTTCTTTATTTCCAAAACAACTATTAGTTTCTTTGATATACCTCTTTTCGCCCTGTACCGGCATCACCTGATCTGCAATTTCAAATTCATCATCCCCTATAGAAAATCCTGTGCCGGGTCCATCGTCATGCTGAATATAAATAATTTCAACATTGTTTTTTCTGGCAGTCTCTATGATTCTGACTGTATTTTTGATAAATCCGTCGAAATCATAAAGTCTTTCATCTGTAATTCCCTTTTGAATATCTACTACCAATAATACCAACGCACTTTACTCCTTTCTATTATTAAAAGAAATTATAATTTTGACCACTGTTCCCTAGTCATATAATTCGTATGACCCACTCTTATGTCATTCATCAAAGGAACCGGAACTTCGTTACAGGTATGATGAAATACAAAGCCAACCTTTTCCTGTACTCTCTTTGATTTCTGGTTTCCGTCGTAATAACCACACCAGATGGTTGTCATACCAAGATCTTCAAATCCATGTCTGATTAGTTCCCTTACAGCTTCCGGCATATAGCCCCTTCCCCAAAATGGTTTTCCCAGCCAGTATCCAAGTTCACACTCATCGTCCCGTTCCGTCATATCCGTATGGCCATTTAATTTAAGCTCCACTGCGCCAATTGCCTTATCACTGCCCTTTTCACATATTGCATAGCACTCGGCGCCTTGAAAAACATTTTTAATTACCTCCAGACTCTCCTCTATATTATTATGGGGAGGCCATCCGGCAATCGGACCAACCTCCGGGTCTTTTGCATATTCATATAAACTGTCTGCATCTTCTTCCTTCCATCTGCGAAGCGTTAGTCTTTCTGTATTTAATACCATCTGCCCGTTCCTCCGGTAACTTGAAAATCTGTAATGTAAACTATTGATTTTACTATAAATAGTATACAAAATGGCGCGAAACCGAACCACTTGTGTTCTGCTTCGCGCCATCTATGCGGGTGACAGGATTTGAACCTGCACGGTCGCCCACCAGAACCTAAATCTGGCGTGTCTGCCAATTCCACCACACCCGCTGATGTCATGCCATCCGGCACTCACTGTATCTTACCAAAGGTTACGCCAAATGTCAATTATGGGTTTGTCTCTATGCCGGAATCGTTTTGATAATTTTACGGTAAATACGAAACAGCAGATAAGCCGATACGCAAAGCGACATCACCTCTGCAATCGGGAATGCCCACCAGATCAGATCCAATCCTCCGATCTTTGACAGGATATACGCCACGGGAATCAAAACCACCAGCTGCCTTGCGATCGAAACGATCAGACTATAAACACCATTGCCCAGCGCCTGAAATACCGTTCCGCTAATGATGCAGAACCATGCAGCCAGAAAATGAAAGCCAATGATCCGAAGTGCAGGAACGCCAAGGATGATCAGACTGGGATCTCCCGTATCAAAAATACGCAATAGTGTCTCCGGAAATAGTTCAAATAAACCAAATCCCACCAGCATAAACAGAAAGGCATATACCATGCTGAGCTTGATCGTCTGCACCATCCTTTTACGCTTTCTTGCGCCGTAATTATAAGCAAGGATCGGCACCATACCGTTATTGATGCCAAACACCGGCATAAAGAATAAGCTCTGCAGTTTAAAATATACGGTAAATACCGCAACGGAATCCGTATTCAGCCCTGACAGGATGCGGTTCATGGAAGACGTCATAACAGAACCGATGGCCTGCATGACGATGGAAGGAAAGCCCACCTGATAAACCTTTGTTATAATCTTTAAATTCGGACGAAATCCTTTAAGGTTCACGTGAACATCCGTATTCTTCTTTGCATTTAATATAATAGCCAGAATTGCGGCGCAGATCTGTCCAATCACCGTCGCCAGTGCCGCGCCGGCCACCTTCATCTCCGGCATGCCAAACAAACCAAATATAAAGATTGGATCCAGTACAATATTGATTACCGCACCTGTCAGCTGGGTGATCATACTGTAAATCGTCCTTCCTGTAGACTGCAGCAATCGCTCAAAAATAAACTGAGTATATACGCCAAAAGAACATGCACAGACAATGGTCAGATACTGGGTGCCATAAGTCAGCGTCAGTCCTTCCCCTCCCTGCATACGAATCAAAAATCCCGAAAAAAACACTCCGATGATCAGGAAAAGGACAAAATTACAGCCTGCAAGAAAAACCCCATTATTCGCCGCCTGGTCTGCTGTCTTCTGATCTTTTTCCCCAAGCGCCTTGGAAAGTACCGCATTAACACCGACACAGGTCCCCGTCCCAAATGCAATCAGCAGCATCTGTACCGGAAATGCCATACCCACCGCATTTAATGCCGCTGTCCCTGCAGAACCGCTAACAACGACATCATCTTTGATCTTTGCCACAAAGATACTGTCCACAACATTATAACATGCCTGAACCAACATCGATATGACCATAGGAAATGCCATACCTGTTAATAATCTTGGTATCGGCACGATACCCATTTTATTCTCTTTTGTTTCTTCCTGTAATAATTTCTGATCCTGTTCCATTTTTCATTCCTGTCATTTCAGCCGCCCTATTTCAAACAGCTCCTTCTTCTGACTTACCCCTCTTCTCCTCGTCTGCGGTATCTTTCATCACCATGGCTTACTTTCTCCTTAAAATCAAGCCATTTTCCACAATATTCCCGCCCCATAAATTGATCTATTTTTATCCAGTTCGGCATATCGTGAAGCTGATAAATTTTTTCAAACAATTCATTATTATACTTGTCAGTACAAATATAATCCTTTCTCATACCTTGTGCAATAGAAAAATTACCGTCTGCAATCAAATCAAGCAATGCGCGTATGTGATTTGCCGCATTATAACATTCTGTATGCTCAGGAATTTTTTTATTAGTTTCTATACCGTAATCTCCCCATATGCTTCCTGTGCTTTCTTTAAGATTAAGATTTTCCCATTGTATTGCTGATTGATGCCAATCGCCGCAAGTGTCAAGATTACAAGTCAAATTAAGTGCGTGTATTCCCGAAATATACTTCATACATTTGATCCACTCCCGCTTTCCGACGTCTTCTTTTCTTCTATCTCTTTCTTCTCCTCTGTCTCTTTCTTCTCTTCTGTCTCTTTCTTCTCCTCTGTCTCTTTCTTCTCTTCTGTCTCTTTCTTTTCTTCTGATGCTTCCTTTTCTTCCGCATCTTCTTCAGCTTCCCTAATGGCATTTTCCGCCATTTTACGGACCATATCCTCTACCATTCGGTTGTCTTCCTTCTCTTCCTCCGTTAGCTGCAAATCTAATGCTTCTGCGACATCTTCCGTCTCAAGCTGATACAGATCCTTTGACATTACTGACAGATCATACTCAGCCTGCGAAAGAATTTCCTTGATATTTTCCATATCGTACATGTCCAATGTCATTGCATCATCGCCCACATTAGTAACGATCCGGTTTCTTCCATGTTCCTTTCCATAATACAGCCTGTCATCCGCCATACGGATCAGTTCTTCATGATCATCTGACAAATACCCATCAACAAATCCTAATGTCATTGTCACCCTGATCTCCTGTCCCTGACAGGGAATTGCAATGTTCCGAATATTTTGGAGCATCTGCGTCAGCGTCTCCAGTGCCTCTTTCCGGTCAAGTCCGTCCAATACGATCAGAAACTCCTCACCGCCCCAGCGGCAGGCAAAGCCCTTGCCTACAACCGCCCTTTTTAGCTGTTCTGCCACCTTTATCAGCACGGAATCCCCAACCTCATGCCCAAAAGTATCATTGACCTTTTTAAAATAATCAATATCCCCCATCGCGACCGCATAAGACATACCGCATCGCTCGGCCTGCCGTTGGATCTTTTTTAATTTTGCCGTACCATACCGTCTGTTATATAATGTGGTCAGCGGATCTCGTTCTACCAAAATACGGACTGCTTTCTGCATTGCGACCACGGATCTTCCGGCATCCCCAATCTCATCCTCTCTCTTTAAGGTCTTACTATTCATCAGATGGTTCAGCTCGCCGCGCGTCATACGCTGCAAAAAATCGCGGATATGTTGAATTCCGTCTACCAGCCCCTTCGTATAATTGACACTGATATATCCTGCCAGAACCGCACAGCACAATATGATCAGCCAGATGGGTTTCAAGGTTTTCAGTACCGCTTCTGAGATCTGCTCCGTCTGCCTTGCCACCCCCACCATACCGACCAGACTGCCATCGGAATGCATCATCGGCGCATAACAGGCATAATACTTCACACCATCGATCTCTACATTATAATACTGGATATGAGGCTCCCTCTCTATCGCATGATAAATCGCGCTATTTACTCCCGTAGCTACATACCGTTCGCCTTCTGCATCCTTTAACGTCGTCAGGATCCTTGCATCCTTATAAAATAAAGTAATCTCTACGCCCGCTTCTGCAGAGATCCGGTCAATGATCGCAAAATCACCGGTCAGTTCCTGTTCCCCCTTATATAGAGAAAACAGCCCATCTCCTACCAGCACATAATCCCCTTCGTACAGTTCATCATAAACTGTCATCACAGAAGACGCCACCGTACTTAACATTGGCTTCATCTGTTCATACAGCATTTTTTCATAGCGGCTGCTTGCAAAAAGCGCAATAACGATGCCCATCAGCATGATCGGAACAACTGTCCTGATCAGCACGGCCTTTTGTAATTTACCCATCTTTAGCCTCTACCTTTCTATCGTATACTCCGGTGCCTCCTCCAGCGCCGCCGCGGCTCCGGTGATCGTTACCTGCCTGATACCGTCCATATCGGGCACTTCAAACAACGCATCCTCTAAAATCTCATGAATGACGGCGTTTAATCCTCTGGCTCCGATACTTAATTTGGAAACCTTATCAACAATAACGTCGATTGCTTCCTCCGTAAATTCCAGCCGGATATGATTCTCATAATCAAATTCCCTCTGGTATCTGGCAATGATACTATCCTCCGGTTCCGTCAAAACCTTTTTCATCATTTCCTTATCCAGTCCGTGCAATACCGAAATCGCCCCCAGACGTCCGGCAAGTTCCGGTTTCATCCCATACTCCATCAGATGCTTCACTTTAATATTGTCCTCACTAACCTCAATCCCTGCACGGTCAAGCAGGTTACTGTGAAATCCCAGACTTCCTTCCTTTTGCATATCTTTCCTGACGATTTTTTCCAATCCCTCAAATGCACCGGCACATATAAATAAAATATCTTTGGTATTCATCCGAATGACTGTGTCATTCCCGGAACCATTCATATATGGGACATCTATCGTCGTACCTTCCATCATTCCAAGCATCTGTCCCTGAAGCTCCTGATTGATATCCATTCCCATCCCGTTATTTCTGACCGGTATCATTTTATCAAATTCATCGAAAAAAACAATTCCATGTTCCGCCGTTTCGATACGCTTACCTGCTTTCAGATATAGGTTCAATAATGCTTCTTCCTTATTTCTCCCCTTCCACGGCGTCGCAACGATACCACTGAAATCAGAAATCACCACCGGAACGTTAACAAGTTCCTCTATCCTGCGAATAAGTTCCGTCTTACCACAACCGGTAGGTCCGATCAGTATGATATTGGATTTGACCAGATCTTCCTCCGGATGAAGAATTCTCTGGTAATGATTATAGACCGCTGCGCTGATGCTGATCTTCGCAGCATCCTGCCCAATCACATAACGGTCAAGATATGCTTTGATCCGATCCGGAGTATATTCCTGCAGGAATCTTTGGCATTTTTTGATAAAACCGGGATCTTCCTCCCTTACACCTCCTGTTTCCCTCCGTCTCATTTCCAGTCTCTTTCGTCCATCTTTAAAAAATTGGATCTTATTGACCGCTATCTCCCCAAGCTCCAGATACCTTTTTTCCTCATCAGGCTCCTGCCCCACTGACCATTCCAAAAAATCGAAACATTCATCAATATCCTCATTGGTAACAACCTTTTCCAGCCTGGTGCCGTTTACCAACAGAAGATCATCCGCATATTCTTCGGCTTCCCGATTCAATATCGCCCAGAAAGGCGCCTGCTTGTCACCTTCTTCATAGGATGCTCCCAAAAGCTTCATCACGCTTTCCAATACCTGTTCATCCTTATCCCGTGATACAAATATATAGTGGATCACAACAGACAGATAGGCATAGATTACCGTACTATTGGTAAACGGCTGATTTTGCCTCTGATATATCACCATGACTCTTTTCAGATACAGATCATATGTCTTATCATTACAGTATTCAAAAAGCTTCCTCATCCCACTCTCCTGCATTCCAATCTACTGCATCTTTTGCCATACAAAAGACCGGACTTTTTTCTCCTGCTACAACTTCCTCTGTAATCGTGATCCTGCTGATCCCTTTTAATCCAGGCGCCTCATATAAACATTGTCTGACAGCCCGCCTTACGATCTGATGCAGCGCCCTTGCTCCCGTCTCCTCCGCAATCGCCATATCTGCAATCTTTTCCAACGCTTCCTCAGTAAATATCAATTCCGCGCCACAACCAAGCCTGATTTCTCTGGCATATCGTTCGATCAGATTATCCTTAGGAACCGTCAATATTCTGACCATATCCTCCCTTTTTAATGGATTTAACACGGCAATCTCGCTGATCCTTCCCGCCAGTTCCCGTTTCATACCATATTTCATCAACACTTCGTGTGTAATATTATTCTTGCTGAATCCTACGTCAATCTCACTCATCAGGGGATTGTGGAACCCGATAAAACCGGACTGCTGTTCCTCCTTTGCCTTGCTCTCGCGGACACATTCCTCAATCCCCTGAAATGCACCTGCCAATATAAATAATATATGGGAAGTATTCATGGTAAAAACCCGGCCGTTGACTTTCAGTTCCACATCGCTGCCCTCTAACATCGTAAGCAGTTGGGACTGAACGTCATCATGGACATTGACGCCCCGTTCAGAAAATACGGGCTGCAGCACTTTATCAAATTCATCCATAAATATAATACCGCGCTCTGCCTCTGCCTTTTTTCTGCCTGCTTTTTCCCATAAAGAGATCAGCAGATCCTCTTTATGTCTCCCCCGGTATTGTGATGCCCCCAGAGAAGAAACATCCGTACAGACGATTGGATACTCCGTAACCTCCTGGATCCTTCTCATAATCTCCGTTTTACCACAGCCACTTGGTCCGATCAATAATACTACATTGGCCGCAAATTTTTCTCCCGGATGCTTTATCATCTTATTATGACGGTATACTGCCACCGCCACCGCCTTTTTGGCAGCCTCCTGCCCAATCACGTACTGATCTACATACTGCTTTAATGTTCCGGGCGTCATTCTTTCTGCCGCCTTTTCTTCCTTTTCACCGGAAAAATATGTTTTTTTCAACCAGCGTATCCGGCCTAAGATGATCACCTCTGTTTTGTTGTTACAACTCAGCAATGCACACCTAAGCAGATCCGCTTCCAGAAAATCCAAAATAAACTCCGCCCGCGCACCAAAGGTCCGTCGGTCATACATCAGATCCTCCTCCAGCTTTTCTAGTATATGCGTCAGGCTGCGTTCTTCGGAAGCAATGCGACGATCCTCCAGAACACGCTGATACAGCATGGTAAGGTATGCTACGCCTTCTGCATCTTTGTCATTAATATCTTCACATACGATGACAAGGCGTTTGATAATGTATTCTGTAATATCCCTTGTAGATCTTTCCATTTGAAAAATATGGATCATATCATTTCCTTTCGCGCGGGCGTTGCCCCAAACGTCATATCTCTACGCATCCATTTTACATTTTTTCCTTCTGCTCCGCAAGCCTATTCTATATAGAAAACAATATCCGGTCTGATGACCTCTGAAATCGTTTTTTCCCGACAGTGAATAATGATATCCCTGTTAGCATTCTTTATGGCAAACCCTTTCCTGAATACAATCTGATACCTTCCGGTCTCACCTTTTTCCAGCAGGCGCTCCCTGATATGGATATGAAACGCATTTTCCCCATGCGTAAGCAACGCAGCGCCCAGACGGCGTCTGCTTTCATCTGCACGGACAGAATAGATTTCCGCCAGAGAAGCTTTCGTTATGAACATCCAGACCATCAGATAGGTCAGTCCCAAAATGCCTGTTGTGATACCGGTCACCTCAATGGCCCTGACAACCGCCGAACTGTCATGAAGGATTGCCGTCTCCGCCGTTCTTCCGGACGCCATATTTTCTGATATCAGATGAAGGACTCTATCCTGTGTAACAATGCTTTCATCTGCATTACCGGAATCTCCGCTGTCGTGCTCCAAAGAAATCTTGTCATGAAATAGATCCCAATCTCCATTCTCATGTCCTGCATGGCTGTCACCAGTCATATTCTCACCAGTATGCCCCCATCCGGATTGTCCCCCTGTAAAACCACTGCCTGATATTTCATTTCCTGATATGTTATTATTGGATATCATATTATTTGATATGCTGTTCTCTGATATGCTGTTTTCCGAAGCGGAATTGCCCGATACATAAGCAGGCAGCCCCGGTACGATAACTTCCTCCTTTTCCCGGTCCTCAGGATCTGCCTGACCGGAAGAAGATGCCGGTTTCTTATGATAAACCGCCTCTAAGATAATATCTCCTTCCACATCCCAACGCCAGACTCCTACGGCATTGCCCTCCGCATCAAATATCCTCTCTTTACCCAGATAATAACCGTCAAATATATATCCGTCCTTTCTTTCCACATCGATCATAACCGGACCATATTCTTCATCATAGGTTACATCAAGTTCACAATCCCCTTTTCCATCTCCATCCCTATCTTCACCATAATAAATATGATAGGATCTGGCTTCCCATTTTGCGGTAAGGGTTTCTTTCAATGCACTGCCGGTAACCGCTATGGATTGATCAGGATTTCCTTCCTCATCATACCATGGGACGGCATCTACATTTCCATGATTGTCGTCTTCCTCCACACCGCCTGCATAGTATCCTTTAAAATCATAGCCCTTTCTTGTGGGAATCTGGATCTCCGGCAGCGAATCACCATAAGATACCTCCATTTTGTCAATGACCTTTCCCCCACTCTGAAAAATCAGGACAATCGGATTAGAAATCTCCACATAATCAAGCGTTGTTGTATGAGATACTCCTGTTTTACTATCGGTCCAGTTAAGCATGGCGGTATATATCCCATTCTGCGATATTGTCACCTGCGCCCCATCGATCACACTCTGATCAGGACACTTCCAACTAATCGATATGTCAGACATCCCCGTTCCCTGACAGGAAACGCTTGCAGCCAATTTTGCCGGCGTGGTTCCTTTTAATTCTTCCGTCTCCGCTACTACCTTTGCAACCGTAAATGTACCCACAACAGTTTGATCGCATATTAAGCTGCTGGCATACTCGCCATCATGTACGCCTGTGTGCTTACTAGTCTCCCATTCTCTATGTATGCTTGATAGCCTTACACCATTCCTGATTGAACTGCTCTTATTATTAGAACAATAATATACTGTAGCTCCGATAGAATATTCAAAATTACTGCTCCACGTGCCGCCGCACGGAATCCACTTCCGCTCCCAGCAGTCAGCCTGTGTATGTTCATGATATACTGTCGTAGAAACAGACTCTCCCGACTGCACAAGTTCCACCGCAGAAACAGAACGCGCAGGCTGCACCATCCCTTCCGCATGAACGGACATTGTGCAATGCAGCACAATAAGACAAAGTGCAAATAATGTTTGAAAAGTTTTTTGTTTTGATGTTCTCATGACTTCCATCCTCCTTATAAAAATAATCCGGAGGGTTACGTCATAAACAGAATTTCCGATTTTATTTTCCGACTTCATTTAATATCATATGTATGATGTTAAGATGTGTAAGTGAAACTATAGCACATAATAACTATGATAGCAATACCCTATTTTTACTTTTTATAACTATTGTAAGGATTACTACTTTTTGCTATAATAAAAGATACTAAAATTACGAAGCCGTATGGCATGGAGGCTAATTATGAAAAAAAAGAACGTCGTTGTTTCACTCGGTCATGAAGCTCTCGGCCATACGATCTCAGAGCAGCAGGGCGCTGTCAAAAAAACGGCAAAAGTACTTGCCGATCTGATAGAACAGGATTATCACCTGACCATTACCCATTCCAACGGCCGTCAGGTCAGTATGATCCATAAAGCCATGACGGAGCTTAGACGAATTTATATTGATTATACGCCCGCTCCCATGTGCGTCTGCTCTGCAATGAGTCAAGGGTATATCGGCTATGACATCCAGAATACGCTTCGTTCGGAATTATTATGCAGGGGCATCGCAAAGCCGATTGCTACCATTCTGACGCAGGTAACAGTGGATCCCTACGATGATGCATTTTATGAGCCGAAAAAGGTCATCGGCAGATACATGTCCAAAGAAGATGCCGAAATAGAGATCAAAAAAGGAAACTATGTCAAAGAATCGCCAGGCAAAGGATACCGCCGCATCGTGGCCGCGCCGAAGCCCATCAGCATCGTCGAACTGGATACAATACGTACGCTGGTAGACGCCGGTCAGATCGTCATTGCCTGTGGCGGAGGCGGCATCCCTGTAATCGAGCAGAACCATATCTTAAAGGGCGCATCCGCAGTCATTGAAAAAGACAGCATTGCCGGAAAGCTGGCTGCCGATCTCGCTTCCGACCAGCTGATCATATTAACCTCCGTAGAATGCGTCTACCGCGATTTTGAAACTAACGTGCAGGAGCCGATCCGCCATATGACTGTCAGCGAAGCAAAAGAGCTGACGGCAGCGGGACAGTTCGGACTGACCAATATGCAGCCAAAGATCGAGGCCGCCATCACCTATCTGGAAGCCGTTCCGGAAGGAAGCGTACTAATTACCTCCTTAGACAGGATTCAGGATGCGCTGAAAGGCAATGCCGGAACTGAGATCACACATTAGTGTGATCTCGCATTAGTGTGATCTCACTACGATATGATCCTCTTTTTCATCAATAACCTGCAATTTTCTCATAAGTACCCACAAGATTGAGAAGACCATATCCCATCATACGGTCCGGATATACGACGCTCCGACGTTTTGTCGTACCCCGGATCAGATAGTTGCGTATCTCTTTATCATCAAGATAGATATCTTTTTTCATAATAACGCCCCATTGAAAAATCTGTGCAACCGCTCCTGCCGTCAGGGCCGCCGCAAAATCCGTACCATTTACCACACCATATGGCGTAGTATAGCCAACCGCCGGCGCGCACAGATCCGGATAGACCCGGTCATCTGCAGTAAATCCTCTGGAAGAGTTCAGATAAACGCTGTTTTCATAACTGTTATAACCTGATACCACTATGACCCCACGGAACGGTACCGGCGATGTCAGCGTCTCATAAGGCGACGAGCGGATAAAGTATGCCTGGTCTTGAAGAAAAGCGCTGATTGGAAGCCACATATGGTATTGCAAATCAATTCCAACATCCTGCGGCATTACCTGAATCGTCCAGATCCCCGCCGCAGGTCTGATCATTCGGATAAAAACACCCTGCCAGCCGGAATAATCCTCCGCCAGCACATAATTAACCTGTAGCTGACTGTCTCCATAAACATAGGAATATGTGAGATCCGTCCCATTTTTATTATTGATCATCCCTGTTGTTTCTCCTGCCGGAGACCTGACAGCGATCTGAAATACGCCGGGCTCCTCCGCCCAAAATTCCAGAAAAAATCCTTCGCTGCCATCTTCCACAAACAACTCTGTTTCCTTCAGGGTATTATCACCGGCAAGGGATTCCCCGGCATAATGATGTCTTGCATTTCCTTCATCTCCTCCACAGGATACGATGCAGAAATTACGGATATTTGATGTCTCGGATATCATAGCGCTGAGCGCCGTATTACCCGCATGATTTCCCATACTGCTTCCCAGTCCCAGACATACCACCACCGGCTGTCTGGTTATTTCGACAAAACTTCTGACATAGGAAATAGCGGTCATAATATCATTCTCCTGATAGCACGGTACCTCATCAGGAACCAAATATAGTCTCCTTAGATATGTCTTCGCCTGCTTTAATTTTACCACCAGGATCTCTGCGTCCGGCGCAGGACTTGTATATATGGTACCCGATACCCTGCCGCTCCCCGCCATAACGGAAGCCAGTGCACTACCATGTCCGATCTCATCCACTGAACCGACATACTCCAGCGGATTCTCACGGGCCAATGCGTCGTTGATCTCCGCCATGGTATATTCCGTCCCATATGCAAATTGATTCGGCGTTCTTCCGTTCTGTATGGTCTGATCCCAGATGGCGCGGATTCTGGTAGTCCCGTCTTCATTCCGAAACAAGGGATTCTGATAATCGATCCCGGTATCAATGATGGCAACCAAAACCTTCTGTCCCGTCAGTCCAAGGGGTTCTTGCTGGATACTCAGGATTCCCGTGTCACTTAAAGGCAGATAATTAAAAGGGTCTCTGGACGCTCTGTTTAAATTGTTATCAGAAACGATCCCGTAACACTTCGGCAGAATAGAAAACTGTTCCGCCGCAGGAAAAATATCCTTTACCTCGTCCAGACTGATATAAATATTGCTGATATTATCCGTGACATTCTGTACGCAGTAATCCTTAAATCCAATGGACAAATCGGCCTGAACTACGTTTATTTCTATGATATCAAGATAATCCTCTGATAAGATTCTTTCCTTACAAGTCAAAATACACCGTCCTGCAAGTCTTTTCTTTATACTATGCAGTACGGTGTATTACGTTTCCTGGTTTTCTATGTTCTCAGCTCGATCAGCGGCGCACCTTTGCCTTCAATATACGCTTTTGTGATCGTCACGCATCCGATATTGTCGTCTTTCGGTATCTCATACATGATATCCAGCATAAATTCATCAATAATGGAACGCAGCGCTCTTGCTCCTGTCTCTCTCTCCATTGCTTTTTCAGCAATCATTTCCAAAGCGTCCTCATCAAAGCAAAGCTTGACCTCGTCCAATTCTAAAAGTTTCTGATATTGTTTTAAAATAGCATTTTTCGGCTCTTTTAAAATCTGGACCAGCATATCCTTATCCAGTCCCTCCAGCGTATAGATCATCGGCAGACGTCCCACAAATTCCGGAATCATGCCATACTTACGGATATCCTCTGTCGCCACCTTACTCAAAATGTTCTTATCCTTATTAAATTTACCCTTTAACTCGGCATTAAACCCTATGGAAGTCTGCTTATTGATCCTGTCCTCAATGATCTCCTCCAGACCCGGAAATGCGCCGCCGCAGATAAACAAAATATTCGAGGTATTGATCGTCGTTGTGGGCACCATGGCATTTTTTGACGACGCGCCGATGGGCACTTCGATATCGGCGCCCTCCAGCAGTTTCAACATCCCCTGCTGAACGGATTCCCCGCTGACGTCTCTGGAATGGGTCTCTTTCTTCTTGGCGATCTTATCAATCTCATCAATAAAAATGATCCCCTGTTCCGCCTTATCAACATCGTTGCCTGCCGCCGCCAGAAGTTTGCTGACAACGCTTTCAATATCATCCCCGATATAGCCTGCTTCTGTCAGGCTGGTAGCGTCGGTAATAGCAAGGGGAACGTCCAACAGTCTCGCCAGCGTCTTTACCAGATAAGTCTTACCGCATCCTGTAGGACCGATCATCAGCATATTGGACTTCTCGATCTCAATATTATCTGTCGTCCCGGTAGCGACACGTTTATAGTGGTTATAGACAGCAACGGACATGACCTTCTTCGCATGCTCCTGTCCTACCACGTACTCATCCAGCATCGCCTTGATCTTATGGGGTGCCGGTATGTCTTCCAATGCAAGCAGCGGTTTCCGTTCTCCCTTGGAACGTTTTTTAACCTTAGGTTTCCCTGAAAGGCCAAAATCTCCCATATCAGCCAGATTGATAAAGCTGAATCTCGGGATCGCTTTCTTCACGGTATCCCGTGGCGCAGCTTCCTGACCGGGCGCCTCTGTCGGCGCTTCCGGATCTTCCACTTCTGTCGCGGTCAGATCGGTCACTCCCGCCTCTTTCACTATCCTGTCGGCTGCTGCCTCATCCACGGCAGAAGGATCTGCCGTCTGATTCATAGGCGTGATCCGCATGAATGCCGATGGATTCGTCATTGCTCCGTTTAAAATATCACCATAGTTCTCATCGATCAATTTTGTCATTGAATCCATACAATGGCTACATACTTGAATATTACCCGGCAGGTGAAGCATTTTCCCCGCCAGGCTTTCCGGACGACGGCACATCATACAAAATTCTTCATACTCGCCGCCGTCTTTTTTGTTCACATTATCTCCCATCCTCAGTTCCCTCTCTATCTATGCTCTTACTCCCTATCCATATCAGACTTGCTGCCAAGAGTAACCTCCAGGGTTATCTTGTGATATCCACGGGCAGTCTGCCTCATAACTTCTATCTCTACAGTAGAACCTGCCGCATAGTAGCACAGCTTATTTGCCAGACTCTGCATGGACTTAATGGTCTCCCCATCAAAAGAAACGATAAAGTCGCCCTGCCGCACTCCGGCGTTCTCTGCTGCCGTATCTTCATAAACCTTCGCCACATAAACGCCTTCGGGATAACCATAATACAAGATCTCCTGCGCCGTAGTCGTAGCGCCGCTGATGCCAAGATACCCCTGTTCCTCTTCCGGCAGCAGCTCCCTTGTCTCCTTTAAAGAAAGTTCCCCAATGATCGGCTTAGCTGCCGAAATCGGGATGGCATACCCCATACCCTCCACGGTACTGCCGCCAATCTTATTGGAATTAATACCGATGACTTCACCATTGATATTCAAAAGCGCGCCTCCGGAGTTACCCGGATTGATTGCTGCATCCGTCTGTATAAATGTCCCGTTGACATTATCCATATTCATCTCACGGTCTAAGGCACTGACAACGCCGGTGGTCACAGACTGTCCATAGCCAAGTGCATTGCCGATGGCAATCACAGGCTCGCCTACCTTTAATGAATCAGAATCTCCCATCTTAGCAATCGCAATCGTCTCCAATGTCTCCTGATCCAAATCTTCGATCTTGACTGCGATGACCGCCAGATCTCTGGTCGCATCCGTACCTTTCACCTGTGCCGCCACATCCGATCCGTCCGCAAATGTCACCGTAATCCCGTTATTGTCTTCTATCACATGATAGTTGGTTACCACCAGCAGCTCGCTTTCGTTAGAATCTATGATAATACCTGAACCGCTTGCATCCGCATCTCTTGTATAATAGTAATAATTATAAGTCAAATGGTTGGTGATCGAAACGATAGCAGGCATCACCTCATCCACCACTTTCGTTACATCCGTTTGTACCGTATAAAGCACAGGAATCATCTGTTCCGGTTCTGTCTTATCCTCTACCGCATCAGGTAAAGGAACGGTAACCGTTTCTTCCCAATATTGCGGTTCCAATGTCTGTTGATTGGTATTTTCTTCCAATAATCCCATTGTAATACCGATCTCCCTGACTACGAAAAAAGAAACCGCAGCAAAAGCTCCAAACAATAACCCACAAAGACTGGATAAAACGATCTTTCGAAATGTTTTCATATACCATTTGCCTCCAATACCGTTAATTCCCAAAATTTAATTTACGTTTGTTATTGTAATCCGCATATGTGAAAATTTTTTGAAAAAAAGATAGAGAATCTATGTTTCTATTAAGCTTCTTTTTTCCAGTAGTTTTCATTCATGGTCAGCTTTCTGACCAAAGATCTGGGCAGTTTTTTGTACGCTTTTCCAAGACGGTAACCAAGGTATTTATAAAAACTGGTAAGAAACAAACCGGGAATCTGTCCGGCCTTTTTATTTTTTCGCAAAAAAGCGGCTGTCTCCAACACCAGCTTCTTTCCCTCTGCAGAGGATGATATCTTTCCAAATATTTCAGGATGATCTGCCTGAGATACGCCAAGATCAAAATTACGTTTTAGCTGCTGCAGATTGGAGTAACGGTGATAATGGACTACTCTGGCATCCGCTGCATACGCAATGGAATAATCCGCCATCAGAACATGATAGGCAAAGATCATATCTTCGTTAAATATTGTATGCTTAATAAATCCGCCCAGTTTATCATAAATACGCCTGTCATACGCAGCACAGACATTGGAACAGAAAAAAGCTTTGATTCCCATATCTTCAAGATTTTTCTTTGTCTTGATCTTTGATTCTTTGGGATAATTAAACTTTCTGGTAAAATACTCCATCTCGGAACAATGCCTTCCCGCAAGCTGTCTGCCATAAGAAACCACCGCCTTACCTTCCAGCAAAGGCTTCAGAAGATTTTGTACCAGATATTTATCCTCCGGCACAGCGTCATCTGTCATACAGATAAAATAATCAGCATGAGATAATCCGACAGCCATTCTACGCGTACCGCCATGGTCAAATTCATATTTGGAAATATGGCGGATCACCAGGTTATGATATTGTTCCAAAAAAGTGCTTCCATAAAAGAATGTGTTAAAATATTTTTCTTCCGTATTGATCAATATAATATGCTCTACCGGATAAGTCTGCCTCTCCAGCATTGATATGATCCTTTTTAATTTTCCGGTAGGTTTGTAAGTTGGGATGATCACATCCACCGTCTTCATAAACAGAAGCCTCCCTTATAAGTTCAAAAAGGAACCGGTCCAAACCCGATTCCTTTTTATTGTACCACAATTTTAAAAATTATACGATAGCGATTCTATCTAATTTTCTAAGTTTTTATCGCGCTAAAAATCTCACTTGCATCTACCGCCTCATAATAACATTAATAACCGATATAAGGCGCTGTATCCTGATAAATACGGTCGCTGCATTCCTGCACCGTAGCGGACGGCTGATAATTTTCCACACCGAACAAAAACTCATGCAGCTCTGAAACATTTTCCACGAGGCTGGTAGGTACTACGCAGCTTCCCTTGCCTCCGATCGTTCCACCGCCCCTGTGTTCGTCAAAAGGAAATCCCTGGGTTGCAACGATCTCATAGCTTCCAATATCTGACACGGTAGAAAGAATCATATTCAGGTCAAAGGAGGTTGCCACATTCGGAAACGTATTCTCTGCAATTCTTGTCAGTGTCGGAATATTAACATTCTTTGCCTGTTCCATCATTTGGGAAATCACTGTCCTCTGACGCTGCGTACGGGCAAAGTCATTGCCGATATAACGGATACGGCAATAAGCCGTGGCCTGCAGTCCATTTAAAATCTGAACTCCGGAATTTGTTACCGGCGTATAGTCAACACCCTCGTTTGCATAAAAATGAATTCCATCATCTGACTTTCCAACCATACTGATCTGATAATCATTCAGATAGCTGATCTCATTGCTTTGTACATCGATCTGTACGCCGCCCAAGGCATCAATACAGTCAATCAGTCCCTTAAAACCTACTGTTACATAATTTTCAATATTCAGGTCCAGATTCATATTCAACATAGCGATGGCCTGCTCCGGACCGCCTCTCATATAAGCGCTGTTGCATTTATTATAACTGTCATTGCCGACATTCAGATACGTATCTCTATAGACACTGACCAGCTTCACTTCGCCTGTATCCTGATTAATGGAGGCAATGATGATCGTATCGGTACGGGTATTGGCAGATAAGGCTCCCTCTCTGGAATCTACGCCAAATAATGCAACATTCAGATAACCTTTCCCCGTCGTTCCATCTTCTGTAGTAGGCAGTTGAGCAATATAATCATCTATTCCTTCATTCACAGAAACACTGATATTGACCTTTTCTATTTCATCCACTCTTGTTACTGCATATAAGACGACACCTAAAATTGCCAGAATAAATAGTTCTCCTATAATAAGAAGGATACGATTCCTTCTCTTTCTTGCCTTTGCCTTAGCTGACCTTTTCCGCGGACGAGAATTGCCTCTTCCTGATTCTTCCCGCCGCCTGCTTCCGTTTCCCATAGTGCTGATCTTTCCTTTCTTCTTGCCTGCATTCAATATGCATTTTTATTAATAAATCCCTTAAACAATGTTAGAAACAGGATTTTAAAATCTAAAAATAATGTCCAGTTCTCAATATAAAACAAATCAAAATCAATACGCTTCCATATAGAAGAATTGCCCCGATAACCATTGATCTGCGCCCAACCGGTCATGCCGGGACGTACCTGATGCTTGATCATATAACGGGGAATCTCCTCTTTAAATTCCTCAACAAACTGCGGTCGCTCCGGACGCGGTCCGATCAGCGACATATCTCCTGCCAGTACATTAAATAACTGCGGCAGTTCATCCAGACTGGTCTTTCTTAAAAACTTTCCGATCGGTGTTACCCTGGGATCACCTTTTCTGGTCCAGCCGCACTTTTCTTCCTCTGCCGTCTGCTGTCGCATAGTGCGGAATTTGTACATCTTAAAAGTTTTATTGTGATAGCCCACGCGCTCCTGGGAAAAGATGACATTTCCGCCATCAGTGCATTTAATTAGCAGTGCCGAGAGCAGCATCACCGGCGAAAACAGGATGATGCATATGATCGAACCCACCACATCAACAACCCGTTTCATCATGCTGTTGGCCGTATTGCTGAGGGGCAGATGCCTGATATTAATGACAGCAAGTCCTGTCAGATCCTCGATATACGGCTTGGTAGGGATAACGCTGTTATAATCCGGAATAAACTTTGTATGAACGCCGGATTTTTCACAAATATTGACCAGCTCCTCCAGCTTTCCATAATCGGTCAGGGCTAATGTCAGTCCGATCTCATCGATCTTATTTTCCGGCAGTATTACGTGAATATTCTCAATCCTGCCGATGACCTTTACGCCACGGTACAGCGTACCCGCGGGAATCTTATCATCCAAGATACCGCAGACTACATACCCCCACTGCGGGTTTTCCAAAATACGGTTGATATATTTCTCTGCGGCTCTGGAATATCCTACCAGCAGGACATGCTTGATATTATATCCCTTCCTGCGGATCGCCCGAAGCAACTGACGAAGGAACTGACGGAAGATAATCTCAAACAGGATCGTTGCCCCGTAAAAGATACTGATCATGGTACGGGAGATATCTTCCAGTTTAATCACATACAAAAAGGCCGCCAGCAAACCAATACCGATCGTATTGGCTTTAATGACGTGATAAATCTCACGCCAGCCGCTGGAATATCGCTTTGACATATAAAGGCCGCAAAAATAGTAAAGCACAAGATAGATTGGGATAATAAAATACAATGCTCCGAAATAGGTCTCTTTCGATAACACGCCTACACTTGCTTCTTCTATCGGGCTCCACAGGAGCACAAACTTGATATACCAAGCAAGAAGATAAGAACCCGCGATTACCACAGCGTCAATCATAACATGTATCCAGTTAAATACCCGCTGATTATCCCTTATCATATCTGCCTTTGCTTCCTCCATATCTTTTCAAAAGCACGCACTAGTTTACATTTTACTATATTCTACCAAAAATGACAACTATTTTAGCCCTGTAACCTGCGAAATGTATTTCCCAGCAATTCTCCTTCCATTTTTAAGCAGCGTCTTAATCCTATCTGCTTAAAATCCTGTCGGCGCTGTTTGCCTTCTGTCGATCCGCATAATCGGAATCCTTCTGCCAATCCTTTAATATAAGTATCTCCCATCCCTTTTAAAATATAGAACGATACCTTCAAAGAATACCCAATTACAAAAAGAGGAAAATTGACTATGATCTGCCAATTGGGCATATTTTTATAAATGACGTAAATACTGTTCTTTGCCGAAAGCCTTGCCTTAAACGGATTATATCTTGATCCGGAAACTGCGCTTCCCGCATGATACACGATTGCCTTAGGCGTAAACAGATTTTCATAACCATAAAGCTTTGCACGGTATCCGATATCAATATCCTCCAGATAGGCGAAATGATTCTCATCAAATCCTCCCAGCATCTGCAGGATCTCCTTGTTATAAATGGCAGCTCCGCCGCATGCCGCAAAAATCTTACGTTCCTTATCGTAATGGGAGGCAGGTTTTCCTTTCCCGGCTGCATACGCCCATCCTAATGCGCAGTAATAATCGCCCGCATCATCCATGACCTCCTTCTCCTGCATGGAAATCATCTTTGCCTGAACAGAAAATACTTTTTTGCGACTTGACAATTTTTCATATCTGCGGATGGCATAATACAGTTCCCTCACAAAAGAGGGTTCTGCCACTGTGTCATTATTTAATAAAATCACGTAAGGCGCCTCCGCTATCGCAATACCATCATTGACGGTGCGGCAGAATCCGTTATTTTCTTCATGAACCGCATATCTTGTACGTGGGAACGCCCCATTTTCCGGATATTTTTCTTTTACTCTTAATAAACTATCATCCGATGACGCATCATCTATTACGATCACTTCAAAGGATCTGACGTCCTGCCTCATCAGACTGTCCATACAACTCTCAAGGTACTCTTTTCCATTAAAGTTCGGTATGATCACGCTTACTTTAATCTGCATATTCTGTCATTTTGCCTTTCCAAACGGGTCATATAAAATACCAATGTTTTTCTTTCTGACTTTATTGCAAAAATCTAAACTTTTTTTTCTAATCTTTTCCATCTCTTCTTCCGAGAGCATCTGCATCCTGTATTTTTCAGGAACCGGATATGAAAATCCGGTAGTTTTCTCAAACAGACTGATCAGGTCTTTTCGAACCGTCATATTACGAAGATCCACCGCATCCACATCCTGCTGTAACACTCCCCGGTTCAGATATCCTGAAAATCTTTCATGAAGCCCCTTGTACAGAATGGCTCCATCCTGACGCATCGCCCCGCCGGAAATTTTATGATTCCTATAAACTGCTCCGCCAATGACGCCAAGATCGCCTCTCTGACGCAATATCATTTCCAGGTTATCTTCGTCCCCGGTATTCTCCCCATATTCTATCCTGTAAAAACCAAGATGTTTTAGATGACTGACCTTCGCGTCCCAGTTCTTCCCCTTGACGTAATCTTCCAGAGCGCGCTTACCGGCTTCATAGGCATAGGCTTTGGAAGCGGTATTAAGTGCCGTCGACTCCTCATGGCAGCGCCAATGATACAGAATATGCGGAATATGTCGGATGTGATCCTCCCAAGGGAGTTCTGTCCCTGTTATTTCCCCGGCCTGATCCTCAATCAACGCCATCGTGCGAAGCACAAGATCGTAATCCTGCGCCCCGTCATATTCCTTCCTAAGTCCCAGCTTCCGGATGATGTCGGCGCGGTAAAAAGTCAAGTGGCAGATATAATTGTTAGTCAGGATCAGATCATAATTAAAATTTCTTTTTTTATTAGGTTCATAATATACTTCTAAATACTCGTTGGTCTTATCCTCATCCGTATAGAGCAGTTCCGGGCGCCGTTTCTTTTTCTGGCATTTTTCCAATTCCTTTGCCACATAATAAAGCGCATCCGGTGTCAGGAGATCGTCATGGTCCAACAATCCGATATACTCTCCGGTGGCATGATCCAGCGCTGCGTTAGTATTGTCCGAGATCCCCCCATTGCCCTCAAGTCTCACATAGACGATCCCTTCATACTGGGTCTGAAAATCTTTTACAACTTTTTCCACCACATCCGTTTCGGAGGCGTCGGCAATGACCAGTTCGTAATTCCGGTAAGTCTGTTCAACAACAGAAAGAAGAAGATCCTGCATGAAAATCGGCTTTGTCTCATAAGCGGGCACCACTAGAGAAAGCTTCGGATGCCATGACCAGGAAGTATTCACCTGGCGTTCCAGTTCTTCCTCAGCGGGCTGTTCATACTGGTATTTTCTCTGCTTCCTTGTAACGATCCGCTCAAGAGCAGCATAATAGGTATCTTCCAGCCCATTCTTTTTAAGATAATTAATTGTTTTTTTCAGATTCGCTACAGAAAGCAGCATTGTCTGTCCTCCGTATATACAAAAACCATGTCCGGAGACTTCCCTCCGGATATGGTTTTTTGTTTACAATATTTACCTTCTTTTATAATTTTGCCTTTAACGCCTCCGTTAATGCTTCCACTTTTTGCGCTGCATCCTCCAGACTCGTTCCCTTCACTCCCATATAGAACTTGATCTTAGGCTCAGTACCGGACGGTCTTGCACAGCACCAGGAATCATTTTCCAGATCAAAATAGAGAACATTGGAAGAAGGAAGTCCTGTCTTGGATTCCGCTCCCGTAGCGAGGTCAATGACCTTATCTGCCTTATAGTCGCGGAACTGTTTTACCTTCAGTGCGCCAAATTCCTTCGGCGGATTGGCCCTTAATTTTTCCATCATGGCAGCGATCTCTTCCAGACCTTCCTTGCCCTTTTTCGTGATGGCATACTGTGTTTCTTTATAATAGCCATATTTCTCGTACATATCGATCATCATATCCCACAGAGTGATGCCTTCCTTCTTGCAGTAAGCAGCTACCTCAGCAAGACACATCACCGCCACAACAGCATCCTTATCCCTTGCATGGGTTCCGGCAAGACATCCATAGGACTCCTCCAGACCAAAGACGTAATTGTTGCTTCCGCTCTGCTCAAACAACTTGATCTGTTCACCAATATACTTAAATCCTGTCAGCACATCGATTTCCTTCACATGATAAGCGTCTGTAATGGCATGGGCCATATTCGTCGTAACGATGGTGGTTACCAATGCAGGATTCTCCGGCATCGTACCGGTCTTTGTCCTTTCGCGCAGGATATACTCTGCAATCAGCATACCGGACATATTGCCGGTAAACGGAACATATTCACCGGTCTTAGTATCCAGCGCATAGATTCCCAGACGGTCAGCATCCGGATCGGTGGCCATGACCACATCTGCTCCCACTTCCTTAGCCAGCTTCAGCGCCAGCGTAAAGGCCTTGGGATCTTCCGGGTTCGGATATTCCAGTGTCGTAAAGTTGGGATCGGGATTTTCCTGTTCCGGAACCACATAAACATTCTTAAAGCCAAGTTCCTTTAATATCCTGCGGACAGGAATGTTGCCTGTTCCATTAAACGGGGAATAAACGATCTTAATATCATCCGCCACTTCCTTGATCACATCCGGGTGGATGATCTGCTTCTTTAATTCTTCCATATAGGCATCGTCGATCTCTTTGCCGATCACTTCATACAATCCCTGTTCCATGGCTGCTTTCTTATCCATGGTTTTTACCGTATGATAATCGGTAACTGCCTTTACCTCGGCAATGATCTCCTCATCCTTCGGCGCAGTTACCTGCGCGCCGTCTTCCCAGTATGCCTTATATCCGTTATATTCCGGCGGATTATGACTTGCCGTCACTACGATACCTGAGATACAGCCCAGCTTACGGAGCGCAAAGGAAAGCATGGGCGTAGGCCTCAAAGATTCAAATACATATGCCTTGATCCCATTCGCAGCCAGACAAAGCGCCGCCTCGTCTGCAAATTCCGGCGACATCCTTCTGGAATCATATGCGATCGCTACGCCCCTGGAAGCGCCGCCCTGCTTAATGATATAATTAGCAAGTCCCTGAGTAGCCTTTCTTACGGTATAAATATTCATACGATTTGTACCTGCACCGATCACGCCACGAAGACCTCCGGTGCCAAATTCCAGTTCCTTATAAAAACGGTCTTCAACTTCCTTTGTATCATTGCGGATCGCAAGCAGCTCATCCTTTGTCTGCTGGTCAAAATAATCATCCTCCAGCCAGAAGTTAAATTCTTCCATAAAACCCATGTGTTTAGCCTCCTTGAATATTTTTTTAATTATCTATATCTGACCCTAACAGGGTATCCATGACACTAGATGTTGATATTTTACTACATATCTTTTATGATTTCAAGGAGTAGTCGCTCCGGTCCAGCGAAAAATTCACATTATAGAAGGGATCGCCCTGATCAATCAGTTCGCCCCATCGCTTGCGGAAAAGCTCGCACTCCTTTTCATATCGTTCTGCACCTTCCCCGGAAAGGTCGGAGCCTCTGGAATTGGACTCATAATGATATAATTCCGCAAATGGCGTCCAGATATTCCAAAGTCCCATCTTTCTTAGTTTCAGGCAGAAATCCACATCGTTTAATGCAACGGCAAAGGTCTCGTCCAATCCGCCGGCTTCCTCCCACAAAGATTTTTTGACCATCAGACAAGCGCCGGTCACCGCCGTAACATCCTGCGCGTAACAAAGCCTGCCCATATAACCAAGGTTGTCCTTTCCGACCCGGTAATGTGTATGTCCTGCCGTCCTGTGGGCGCCAAGTCCTAAGACAACGCCCGCATGCTGGATCGTATCATCGGGATAATAGAGTTTTGCACCCACTGCGCCCACGTCGCTTCGCTGCGCGTACATCAAAAGCTCCTCCATCCAGTTGACGGTGATCACCTGCGTATCATTATTTAATAAAAGAAGGTATTTTCCCGTTGCATATCCTACACCAAAATGATTGATTTTGGCATAATTAAATTCTCCCTCATAAGTAACTACCCTGATCCGTGGATGCGCCTCAAGCTCCTTATAATAAGCAAAGATGTCCGGCTCCACACTGTTATTCTCCACAATAATGATCTCATAATCCGTATACGTGGATCTTTCTAAGATCGATTGGATACATCGCTCCAAATCCTCTTTATGATCTTTATTGGGTATAATAATAGAAATCTTATCGTCCGATAAGATAGGATATTTGATCCTGAAGATCGTCTCAAAGGCTCTGGTGGAAGAAATCTCAAAATATTCATAGCCCTTATTTGTCAGATAATCCGCCACTGCGCGTTTAGCGGCATCAATGGCATAAGATTTGGCATTGATATCAGACGCAACGCTGCCCTTATGGGAACGCCAGTAATATAAAAGTTTTGGGATGTGCACGATACGCTTCGCCCGCGCAGTCAGTCTCAGGATCATATCGTGATCCTGGCTGCCGTCATACTGCGAACGGAACAGCTCTGTAGAATCCAGCAGTTCTCTGGAAAACACCGAGAAATGGCAGATATAATTATTGGCACAGAGGTTATCCGGGGAGTAATCCGGTTTAAAATGAAGCGTGATCATATTATCAATGGAACTGCCATGAAATGTGCATTCATCACAGTAGATATAATCGGCGTCCTTTTCACAGATCGCCTGCATATAGTAGTACAACACAGAAGGATGCAGCACGTCGTCATGATCAAACAGACCGATATAGCTGCCTGTCGCCATTGCGCAGCATTCATTGGTATTGCCTGCAATCCCAAGATTATTCTCCAATTTGCGGTATTTGATACGCTGATCCTCCGCCGCATATTTCCGGCAGATCTCTCCCACAAAGGCATTCTCCTCATCGGAACCGTCCGCCAGACAAAGTTCCCATTTCTCATAAGTCTGCGCCTTCACAGACTCGATCATATCACGTAAAAACTGCTCCGGCGTATTATACAGCGGCACCAGAATAGAAAATGTCACATCTTTGGAAAAAACGGTCTCTCTCTGCCTTGCCGCTTCCTCCGGCGACGGAAAGCTTGCTGTTCCATGCTGCTTTCTTGCCGCAATTTCGATCTTCTTTGACTTCGCCTTTCGGGCAATCCCTCTCGGACCGCCAAGATTCCCGATCCTGTTCTTCTGCCGGATCCCCCAATGCATCATGACACGCAGCGGTTTGCTTGCTTTCCAGAGCGGGTTATTTTTGATCCGCTTGATCTGCCTGTCTTTTTCTTCCGCTTGTGCTATTGCATCCGCCAGCCTGCCGGACAATACGACACTTTTCTTTTTTTCCAGTTTATATGCCGCTTTATATTCTTCGATTCCCCAGTCTTCCATATTTTCGGGAAACTTTCTCTTCTCTTCCATCTATCCAGATTCCTCGATGCTTCTTTCATTTATCTTGCGGTTATCGCGCCGATCTTTAATGCTATTATAACCGCTTCGCATCAAATCCACAACAAAATTATGATCAAAAGATTCTTTAGGAAAAGAATGATAATATGTTTTTCCAAACGAACCTCCAATACAGTTCCAACTGCTGAATGGCGCTTCTTTTCCTCTCCATCACTTCCATCTCATCCTTTAAGTCGATCCGTTCCTCCCAGCCTTCCCCGAAGATCTGATTCGTCCACTGTCCGTATGCCCAAGTAGATTTAATGATGTCTATGGCATTGTGGGCATGTTCATTGTATAGATACATGACCATCTCCTCAACATACCCTCTACTGATCCACTCCAGACCTTCTCTTCCGTCCCTTTCCATCCTGCCCCTGTATGAATGATACCAATAAGCATCATTATTTTCCTGATTAAATAGCCGTTCCCCTTGTGTTCCTATGTGGGAGTTAGGTCTATCAACAATACCTATCTCACGGTTATAACAATCAAAGTCATCCACTTGGGCAAGTTCATTGATGACACTGTCCAGATCGCAAGGCGATAGCCTTCCCCAATAGTACTGTCCATATAGATAATCCCAGTACCTGTCATCCATATGGTAATTATACCCTATCCTTTCCAGTTGTTCTTGATTATAATGATCATTCACATAAAAGTAATCTATATTATATCCCGAATAAACGTCCCCGTTTTCAAAAATATATAGATAATTATCTCTGCGCTCCCCTTCCGTGATAATCGAATACTCCATTTCCACAAGGATATTATCCATACTGACACCTTCCCGCTGCCCCATATGATCCACCACTTCCATGACGCATATCTCCTTGGTGTAGTTATGGTACAGCACGGCAAGCAACGCGGACAACGCCACCAGCACCGCTGTTAATGTTATAATAACCTTTTTCTCTTTTCTAAAATTTTTTGTCATACAGACACTCCATATTTAGATTTTTTTAAATATTCTGCTTACATCTCAAAACGATAGAAAATAAAATCATACTTATCTGATATGATGATATGGTAATATTTCGGCTCTGCATCGGGCAGTGTAACCTCAACCGTATAACTCTTTACGAAAACAATGATAAAATGCTGTCCCAAACGAACTTCCAATACAGTGCCAACTGCTGAATGGCGCTTCTTTTCCTCTCCATCACTTCCATCTCATCCTTTAAGTCGATCCGTTCCTCCCAGCCTTCCCCAAAAATCTGGTTCGTCCACTGTTCGTATGCCCATGTGGATTTTACGATATCTATGGCATTATGGGCATGTTCATTGTATCGATACATGACCATCTCCTCAACATCTCCTCTACTGATCCACTCCAAACCTTCTGTTCCATTCCTTTTCATCCTGCCTCTGTACCCGTGACCTCTATAAATATCACTATTTTCCTGATCATATGCCTGTTCCCCTTGTGTTCCCATCCGGAAGGCAGGTCTATCATCAACATCCATCTCGCGGCTATAACAGTTAAAATTATCCACTTGAGCAAGTTCATTGATTATACTGTTCAGATCACGGGGCGACAGCCTTCCCCAATAGCACTGTTCATATAAATAATCCCAGTATCTGTCGTCCATGTTGGCGTAATACCCACTCCTTTCCATGTCTTCCTTGTTATAATAATCATGTACATAATAGTAATTGATCCAGTATCCCGAATAGACGTCCCCGTTTTCAAAAATATAAAGATAATTATATCTGAACTCCCCTTCCGTAATAATCGAATACTGCATTTCCACAAGGATATTATCCATACTGACACCTTCCCTCTGCCCCATGTGATCCACCACTTCCATGACGCATATCTCCTTGGTGAAGTTATGGTACAGCACGGCAAACAACGCGGACAACGCTATCAGCGTCGCTGTAAATGTTATAATAACCTTTTTCTTTTTTCCGGCTTTTTTTGTCATACAGACACTCCTTATTTAGATATTTTTAAATATTCCGCTTACATCTCAAAACGGTAGAAGGTAAAATCATACTTATCTGATATGATGATATGGTAATATTTCGGCTCTGCATCAGGCAGCGTGACCTCCACTGTATAGATTCCTTCAGGCAGACGTACACTGATATCCCCAAAGTCAGCTCTGGTATGGTACACCGCTATCGACTCTCCTCCCTCTGCTGTCAATTCTCCTTCCCTAACGTAATTCTCGATACGGATATTTTCTTTATCAGCAGCATCGATCCATCCTTTTAGGAACCTAAACTCCCCGTGGATGATGAGCCCATAGGAATTCACATTTTCTCCCTCAGTGCTGCTGCTAAGCTGCAGGATCACGCCCCGCGTCTCCTCCGGCTGATAGTCTAGCAGCGTAATCTCTTTGACAGCTTGTTCCATGATATCCTCGCTGCTGACAGAAATCTCCTCCTGCACGCCACCGTATTCTCCATCCACTAATACGTAATAATTACCCTGTGGGATATTCAACTTTATGTTTCCTGCTGCATCCGTCTTTCCACTGTATACCACAGCGCCGCCTACCGCATCGCTTCTCATGGCAGCGCCCAGAACCTTACACCAATAAAATGACCGGCTGCGCACTTCAACTAAGGCATCCCCTACCCCGCTTCCATCCGCACCCATCACATGGAGCTGCACAGTATATTCCTCCTCTTTCTCCAGCGTTTCATACTGAGAGACCGCGGCAATCACCTCCGCAGCATTTAATACCCTGTATCCGTCAATTGTCATCTGATAATTATTTACAATGATATCCTTTAATTCTGATGCACTGATATCAGGATCGACATTATAGGCAAGTCCTGCCACGCCGGACACATGGGGCGCTGCCATGGACGTGCCGGATTTAAATTTATAATTCTTACCCATCCCAGAAATTACACAGCTTAGGATGGCATCTCCCGGTGCAAGAATATCCACCCGGCTGCCTGTATTGCTAAAATTAGCAACATTATATGTCCCAGTAATGCCGGTAGGTTTTTCGATTGCCCCTACCACAATCACCCTGTTCTGTACCCTGATGTCTCGGCTGTAAGAAAATACAGTACTATATTTTGCATCCACTTCATTACAACTGATTGTCGCATGGGAATTTAACGCACCGTAAGTGATACTCGTATCAACCGATGGATAGTCATTCACTCGATTATTCGAGCGTCGATAATCCGCCACGCTTACATACCGTTCTTCCGAGATTTCCTCATTCTCAAACGTATATTTATAGAACTGATCATCGTTAGTATTTCCCGCAGATGCCACAATCAGAAAATCATACCCTTTATTAATCAGGCGAACCAGAAAGTGATTTATTTTAGCTGTTCTCTTTTCTAAAAAAACAATGGCATACTGCTCCTGCTGGGAAGCTGCAAAAGCATATGTGGCATTTTCCCAGCTGTAATTAATCACCTTCACATGGTTTCCGATCATTATATCCAGCGCATACTGCAGCTTCATGATGGAATCCCGCTCCGTTGCGGCATAGGAAAGCGTATCCCCATACATTGAAAAGCCGTACAGGAAAGGTTTTAAGCAGATTCCCGTGATCCCTTTTCCATTATTATATCCTGCAGCCATGATCCCCGCCACATGGCTGCCATGATGCATATTATATGAGACATTAGCCGCCGTACGAAGATCCACAGGATTACTGTAATTATTCCATACCATCACATATCCCAAATCCTCATGCCATACATCAAAAGCTGAGTCTATCAGACCGATTTTTACTGTCGCCAATCCGGAAAGGTCGCTCGCATCAGCATTGACCGCATTAGCAGGGATCACCCCCGCATTGACCAGCGCCCCCTCCAGATCGATCATTTCTACATTCCAGTTTCTTCCACTGGGCTGCGACGAATTCCAGCTTAGATTGTTCCACTCGGCATCATTTGTATAAAAATCACAATCTGTTTCCGCAGACAGGTTATAATCGCAGCGTTCAACCAATCTATTCTGCGCCAGCTCCTCCCTAAGCGCCCGCAGCTGTTCCGGCGTTATCTCCTCATAGAACTCGATCTGGTAATCATCCGTCAGTTCCAGATATCCCACGATCTCCGCATCATAGCTATGTACCAGTTCCTCGATCTGTGTAAATGTGACCCCTTCCTTTGATGTCAGCAGAAGCTGGTTTTTCACACAGGGATATCCTTCTATCGTATATCCTATGTCGTCCATTGATGTGATATCCTTAAAATAGGCTTCCCCGATATCCTCCAACCCTTCTGTTGCTTCATATCTGATGATGCCCTGCATCAGTACGCTGGGATCTCTCGGATGCTCCGGGTCTGGTTTTTCCGGATCGGGATTTTCCGGGTTCACGGGAGGTTCATTCCCTGTCCCACTCTCGATTA
>CAMWHY010000024.1 GCA_947174185.1 uncultured Lachnospiraceae bacterium
TGATGAAGAGAAGCATATGAGAAGCGAGCGGGAAGAGGGAATCAGACAGGGTATCAAGCAGGGAATCAAACAAGGAATCAAACAAGGAATTGAACAAGGAACCGAGCTAAAATTATTTCTTCTTGTCTGCAAGAAGCTTGCCAAAGGAAACACAGAAGCAGACATAGCGGAAGCGCTTGAGGAGCCGGAAGATGTGATACATATATTGTGTGAGAAAGCAGCAGTATATGCGCCTGAATTTGATGAGAAAAAAATAAGGGGAGACTGGTGCAGTGGGAAATTGTTATAGTATCAGTTTGAACGCTCCGTAAATGATTATCTTGTGTTTTCATACAATATTTTGTCGGACAGCCTCATAAATGCATGTATAGTGTAAAGATTGAAAAAAGAGAACACAGCAGAAACATAGGAGGAAGGAATCTGTGAGGGAAAGATTATACGCCCTGCTGGTGAACAGGCAGGAGGGGATAGCACAGCGTTATCACAGAGTACATGACGGCAGAATGGGAATCGGGAGGTTTCTCTCTTATTTCTATCTGTTGTGGTTGAATGTGGCATATTATCTGCTGTTCTGCCGGTGGCTGGGGACGCCCCTTGCAGCGCCTTTCTATGAGGAAAAAAGACTTCCGGTCAAAACTCCGGAAAATATGCTGGTCAGGCATCCTTTGCCAGAACATCTGGCAGAGGAGCTGATGAAATATGATATTATCTCTTTTGATATTTTTGATACGCTGGTTTTCAGACCCTTCTCCGAACCGACAGATCTGTTTTATATTGTGGGGCAGAAGCTGGGATATCTGGATTTTAAACGTATTAGGATGGAGGCTGAATATTGTGCAAGAGGCAGAAAGTTTGACCGCTGCGGTAGCTTTGAAGTAAATCTTTCGGAGATATGGGAGCAGCTTGAAGGAATGACAGGACTGGACAGAACAGTCGGGATGCAGGTGGAGACAGAGGCAGAGCTGTCCCTTTGCTATGCCAATCCTTATATGAGGCAGGTATATCGGAAGCTGCGGGAATGCGGCCGGCGCATCGTAATCACCTCGGATATGTATCTTACGGAACAAGTGCTGGATCAGCTGCTGCAACGCTGCGGATATGAAGGATACGAAAAGATCTTTGTGTCCTGTGAGGAGCAGAAGTCCAAGAGAAGTGGAAAACTTTTTGATTATGTGCGGAAATACTATCTGCAGAAGTCGCAGGAGACGGAACGCTTACGCCAAGGGGATCGTAAAAAGCGGGGCGGACTGACCTTTGCCCATGTGGGAGATAACAGGCACAGCGATTTTAAAATGGCTAAACAGCATGGTTTTACAGCGTTTCTGTATCCGAATATTAATCAGAATACGCTATTATACCGCTGTTATGATATGTCGCCTGTGATAGGCGGGGCATACAGGGGACTTGTAAATAACCGTCTTTACAGCGGATTATGTAGGGATAGCCGGAACAGGGAGTATGGCTATGTCTATGGCGGACTTTTTGTGACGGGATACTGTAGTTTTATCCACAGGTATTGCAGGACGCACGGAATAGAGAAGATTCTGTTTCTTTCCAGGGACGGAGAGATCTTGAAGAAAGCATATGATCTTCTGTATCCTGAGGAGGAGACGGCGTATGTATATTGGTCCAGACTGGCGGCGGCAAAGCTTTCAGCGGGGTATATGAAGTATGACTATCTACGGAAAATGATTGATCATAAGGTGGGACAGAATGTTTCCTTGGAAGATATTTTAAAAGATATGGAATTGGAGGATTTACTGTGTAACCTTACGGATTTTGTACCGGAATATCTGCGGGAGGGATATTATCGGGAGTTTGCTTTGGAGATCGATGAGGCGGATGCACGGAAAAAAGAAAGGCTTGAGAAACAACGGCAGGAAAACAGGGAGAGGAAGATCGTAAACCGTCGGAAGAACTGGAAGCCGATGAAACCGGAGGATAAATTGACTTATGCCAATGCGAGAGAATTTGCAGATTTTATCTGTAGCAACTGGGAAACTGTGCTAAGACTGTATCAAATACAACGGGAAGCGGCGGGAGTTTGGTATCGGGAGGTCATCGGACGGTCCCAAAGCGTTGCAGCGGTTGATATCGGATGGGCAGGAAGCGGAGCGGCGGCGCTGAAGGTTCTTTTTGAAAAGGAATGGAAAATTCCCTGTCAGGTGACTGGAATCGTAGCTGGTACAAATACCATACATAATGCAGAGCCCTATATGAGTGAAACAATGCTGCAGGACGGTTCTTTGGTCTCCTATCTTTATTCTGCGGCGGAAAACAGGGATCTATGGAAAAAACATAATCCGGCACAGATGTATAATGTATATTTTGAACTGCTGACCTCATCGGAACAGCCTTCCTTTCAAGGGTTTTATTTTAACAAAGCCGGAGAGGTGGAGCTGAAATTTCAAAAGCCGGAAAGTAATCCTGAGGGAATCAGGGAGATTCAGGAAGGAATCCTTGCATTTGTCGGGGATTATAAACAGCATTTTGAAGCTTATCCATATATGTTGCATATCAGCGGCAGAGACGCTTATGCCCCGATGCTGCTTGCAGCCGGATTCCGAGAACGGTATTTGAAAAAAATTAATAAAGAATTTGATCTGACAATCGGCATTACTGAAAATTGAATACCTATTACTGACCGTTTTAATGGACATTAGAAGCGATACTATGAAAAAGTGGTATCGCTTTTCATTTTCTTTCAAAAGCGTAAATGTAAGGGCTTGAAAGATAAAAGATCAGGTGAAAGCTAAGATGCCGTATGAAAAAATAAAAACGGGGGAGGATGAACAATGAGGTATCAAGAACAGGGGCAGTATGAAGCGGCAAGGGGATTGGAGAAAAAAGTGGAAATGGTTTTATTAACCATGCTGTTCATATTCCTATTGCTGGCATTGATTCCGATGAAGGTGTCCGGCAGCAGCATAGATGCTACAGAGGAAGAAGCTTATCATGGTTTGGAACGGTGCTTTTTGGATGTTCTGGATATGAGGCTGCGGGAATATGGATATACGGATTCCGGACTTACATTAAATAGTATTATCTATGTGGATGGCAGCCGCTGCTATTATGTAAAGATCCATCATGCAAGGATTACGGATGCCGGAGCCGGAGCGTGGGAAGAACTAAAACTTCAGATCGCCGATATTCCTTTTCCGATAGAGAATTGCAGCGTGACATATGAGATCATACCGTGACGGGATAGGCGTTGGGTGGTATGACTTGTTTATTGGAGTCTCATTTGATATAATATACTGGATATAAAAGCTTTTCTTGATTTGAGATATCACAGACAGGAGGCAGGGCGGCTGATGGAACCAAAAGCATTTGAGATATATCGTCACTTTAAAGGAAATCTGTATCAGGTTATGACGTTGGCAGAAGAGGAAGGAACCGGGAATATGCTTGTGGTCTATCAGGGCTTATATGCACCATTCAAGATATATGCAAGACCGTTGTCTGCCTTTGTGGAAAGACTGGACCCTGTGAAATATCCGGATGCAGCGCAGGAATACCGGTTTGAACGGGTGACGGATATAGAGACTGTGGCAGCGCCGTCAGCAGAGGTTTCTACTCCATTTGCGAGGAATCCGGTTGCAACAGCAGAGGAAATTTCGGCTGCATCTACGGAGGAGATTCCTGTCGGTACGTCAGCGCAGAGCGCACCGGAAACGGATACGCCGGAGACGGCAGGAGGGATTAATCCGGATCTGCTTTTATTTCTGGATGCAAGGGAGCCGGAGGAGAAGCTGGATGCGTTGTTTCGGATCAAAAGCCGTCTTACGCCGGATATGCTGACTGTGATCGAGATGTCGCAGGGAATGGAGCCGCAGGAGGCATGGTCCATAGAGGAGCGGTATAAGCATATTAAAAATGATATTATCACAAAACAGAAGTACGAACAGAAGCGCATATAAATTTCTGGTTCAATAGCAACGCTGCTCCTTCTCGGAGCATTGCATATGTGCATAGTGCATATATGCAAGAAAGGGACAAGAAAGGGGCAGGCTGCATTATGTTAAGCAAAAATAAGGGTGCTGATCATGAAAAAGAGATCTTGTTGCATTCTGTACAGCCGTTATTAAACTGGTATCAGGAACATAAAAGATCCCTTCCGTGGAGGGAAGATCCTGTGCCGTATCATGTCTGGATATCTGAGATCATGCTGCAGCAGACCCGCGTGGAGGCTGTGAAAGAGTATTACAGGCGTTTCCTTGATGAGCTTCCTGATGTTGCCTCTTTGGCGGCAGTGCAGGAAGAACGACTTCTGAAGCTATGGGAGGGACTGGGATATTACAACAGGGCAAGAAACCTGAAGAAAGCCGCCGTAATGATCATGGAAAAATATCAGGGAAACATGCCGGATGACTATGAAGAACTGTTAAAGCTGCCGGGGATCGGAGCATATACGGCGGGAGCCATTGCCTCCATTGCTTTTGAGGCGGACGTTCCGGCGGTTGATGGAAATGTCCTGCGTGTGATTACCAGAGTGACGGGCGATGAATCAGATATCAGTGATGAAAGTGTCAGGAAGAGAATTGCCGGAGACCTGTTAAAGATTCTTCCGAGGGGGCAGAGCGGTACATATAATCAGGCGCTGATGGATCTGGGAGCTATGATATGTGTTCCTAACGGACAGCCAAAATGCGATCAATGTCCGTGGAAAGAGCTGTGTATTGCCCATCAGGAGAGCCTGACTGACAGGATACCATATAAACCGCCGAAAAAGCAGAGGACAGTGGAAAAAAAGACAGTGCTTGTGATTCGCTTAAAAGATGGAGTCCTGCTCCATAAACGACCGAACAAGGGACTTTTGGCTGGACTTTATGAACTCCCTTCCATGAAAGGGCATTGTAAGAAGAACGAAGTGCTGGATTATGTCAGAGAGCTTGGGTTTTCACCGATTTACATAGAACCCCTGCCGTCGGCGAAACATATTTTTACCCATAAGGAATGGTTGATGAAGGCTTATCTCGTCCGGGCGGACGAACTTTCAGAAACGAAAGACATTACAAAAAAGGATGAAGGGTGGCATCTGGCGGCGCCGGAGGAGGCGGAGCGGGGATATCCGATTCCTTCTGCATTTTCGGCATATGAGAAATATATCCGAAGGGAAGAACGTGGATAATATGTGGCGCGCAGCACGAGCGTGCCCGGCGATGACTATATTACACTACAGAAGATTTTTGGGAATAGAGCTTTGAAAATACTTAATTTAGATAGTATATGAAAGGAGCAATATCAGGAGATGAAAATATCTGAAATACTTGAAAAAAAACAGCCCACCTTATCCTTTGAGGTGTTCCCTCCTAAAACAAGCGATCTATATGAAAGCGTGGAGAAGGCGACCAACGAGATTGCGGCATTAAAGCCGGACTTTATGAGCGTTACATATGGAGCAGGCGGCGGAACCAGCCGATATACGACGGCGATCGCATCCAATGTGCTGAAGCGTCAGGTGCCACCTCTGGCGCATCTGACCTGTGTCAATGCAACAGCAGAGAATATCAAAGAGCGGGTTATGGATCTGAAGGAGCATCATATTGAGAATATTCTTGCTCTTAGAGGGGATCTGCCCCAGGGCGTGGAGGATACCTCGGATTGGGAGTTTCGTCATGCAGATGCACTGGTGCATGAGATCAGGAAATATGGTGACTTCTGTATCGGCGGCGCCTGTTATCCGGAGAAACATCCGGAGGCAGCCAATATAGCAGAGGACATTTCCAATATGAAGAAGAAGGTAGACGCGGGCTGCTCTTTCCTGACGACGCAGATGTTTTTTGACAACAGCATTTTTTATAATTATATGTATCGGCTGCGCGAGGCGGGAATCAATGTTCCGATCGTTGCCGGGATCATGCCGGTGACCAATGCAAAACAGATGGAAAGGATTTTAAAGCTTTCACAGGCATTTATTCCACGGAGGTTTGTAGCGCTTCTGGATAAATTTTCTGACAACCCTGCAGCCATGAAACAGGCCGGAATTGCTTATGCCACGGACCAGATCATAGATCTTCTGGCAAACGGGATCAATGCGATCCATATTTATACGATGAACAAACCGGATGTTGCTGCGAAGCTGCAGGATAATCTTTCGGAGATCATTCCGTCTTGTAAAAAATGATAGCGGCATCAGTATATTTTTAAGAAATATAGGGGAAACGCTGATGAAAGCGTTTCCTGTGCCGGATAAAAACGGTTATACAATGAAAGTCATTGAAAGGCGTAGTAATAAAAACAATGGATGCTCCTATTATTACTTATGTTCCTCCAAAAGAGGAACTCATGATTGATGAAAAAGAAGTGTACCGTTATCTGGGTTACAACTCAGGATGGATAGCGGGATTGAATGCGGAAACGAAAAACGATCATGATGATCCGATGGACAGTTCTTCTGAGGTCATTCAGGGGCATATTCGTGAGGCGGTTGCATCGACGGAAGCTGCAATGCATCCTAAAGCCTGTTACGGACGATTCCCGATTGAAGTGAAAGGCGATGGGAGGATCAGGCTTCCTTATGGTGAAGTGGTCAGTCATGATCTGACAAGGAACCTTTGCGGCTGTAAGGAGATTTTTTTGTTTGCGGCTACAATAGGGGCGGAATATGACCGCCTGCTTCGAAGAATAAGGCTTACATCTATGGCAAAAGCGGCTATCTTACAGGCGGTGGGGGCAGCGGCAGTGGAAAGTCTGTGCAATAAGTTAAATGATGATCTTAGGAAGGATGCTGAAGCAGGAGGGTATAAAGCGCATCCGCGATACAGCCCGGGATACGGGGATTATGCGTTGGAGAACCAGAAGGGAATTTTTGGGGTACTGCAGCCGGCGAGATATATCGGCCTCTCCTTAATGGATACGCTGATCATGGCACCGGAGAAGTCGGTGACGGCGGTGATTGGATTAGAACGTCTTTAAAATCTGCTATTTGTTTGGAAATATCGGATTAAATTTTGTAGGGCAGCTGTTAGGAATAAATTTGGAGGAAATCATTTATGCATACTCATTCGGCAGAAGAACAGGACATCCGCATCAAAGAATGTTTTTCTATCCTGCATCTGGAACAGACGAAGGATCTGACAGCCATCAGAAACGCTTACCATAAGCTTCTGACCTCGGTGAACCCGGAAGATGATCCGGAAGGTTTCAAACGTCTCAGGGCAGCTTATGAGGAGGCAGCAGCCTATGCTAATACGCCGGATGAGGTGGATGAAAAAAATAACATCACCCGTTCAAGTCTGGAAGAAGATAGTCCGGTCGGCCGTTTTATGATAAAGTTTGATCAGATCTATTCATCGATCGCAAGAAGGATCGATCCGAAGGAATGGGAAGAGCTTCTGGCGGATCCTGTAATCGATTCTCTTGACGAGGGAGAGGCTGTTAAATGGTGTCTGTTTGAGAATCTTTCAAAGAAATTCCGTCTTCCTGTGGCAATCTGGCAGGTGCTGGATCATACTTTCCTGATCCGGGAAAACAGGCGGGAGTTTGAGGAACATCTTCCCATGGGATTTGTGGAACATATGGTGAAGAAGCTTGAGGATAAGGAAGGGGCATCGGATTTTTGGTTTGAAGCCCTGGAAGGCGCGGAAGGCGCAGATTATGATGGTTTTATATGGGATTATAATGAGTATGTCAATCAGGTGGCGGAGCATGCGCTGGATGATTTAACAAAGAGGCGGGAGAAACTGGAGCGTCTTGAATTATACAAGATAGGGCATCCTTGGCTGGAGCTTGAACGGGCAAAACTCTGGCAGAAGGAAGGGAAAAATGAGGAGGCGCTGAAACAGTACAGGGAGCTGACCCGGCGTTATCCGGATAGTGAGGCAATACAGATTCAAGGAGCAACAGGCTTGTACAGACTGGGTCAGTCCGGGGAAGCCGAGCAGATCTTTGACAAATACGTGAAAGAAGATCATTTTGCAGGTGAATATTACCGTTTTGAAGCTCTGTTTGGGATGGCGCAGATCCGCCGGGATCAAGAGGATTGGAAGGAGGCGCGCAGGCTGGCGGCAAAGGCAAGAGGACTCGGAAACGCGGAGGAACTGACAAAGCTTCTGGCAGAGGTGCTGCCAAAAGCCATTGAGGAATATGAAAAGGACGCCGATCATCTGTCGTCGGAGGATGTAAAAGATCTTGGATGGAGTTATATTCAGGCAGAAAGGAGTAAGGATGGGCAGGCGTTTTTCGCGGCGCATCCGGAGTATTGTCAGCACGCTGCATGGTGGCATAAACTTTCTGCTTCCATGCATTATCTGAATCAGGAATATCATGAGATGATCCGGGAAACGGAGAGCTGGCGAGGATGTCTGGAAGAAGAGAAACCGGAGGACGCTGAAAAGCAGAGGGTAGATATCTGCCGTATGGATGGCAGTGCATGGAGTAATCTCTATTTTTTACATAGGGAGGAAGAAAAAGGGAAGGAGTATTTTGATCTGGCGGAAAAGTCTCTGGATCATGCCATAGAACTGGAACCGAAGAATCTTAACCATTATATGAGTAAGATGATGCTGTATAGGGAGGCAAAGAACTATCAAAGCATGGCGGCTGTCTGTGAGAAGATCAGGGAGTTGGATCCGAACTTTTACTGGGCATATTTTTATCTGCAGGAAGCGTATGAAGGGCTGCGCATGGCGCAGGAAGTCATTGATACCTTTTATCAGGCAAAACGTTTATATAATGGCAATCCGGAGATCTATGAACGCGCTGCCAAGGTATTTATCGCTTACCATCAGTACAAGGATGCAGAAAATATCTTTAGGCAGGCGGATGAAGCCGGAGTAGAAAGCTATCAATTGATGGCGCTGCGCATGGAAGCGAAGAACGGACTGGTAAAAACGCCGGAGGAATGGCAGGCTGCAGATGATTATGCAGATCAGGTAATCCGACGTATGAAGAAGGAAAAAGCGCCGAAGGAATTGATCGCTGAAGCGCTTATGAACCGGTACCGTCTGAATGAGGATGAGTATCTCAGTGGGAAATCCACCAGAGATGCTGCGCTGCGGTATCTTCTGGAATCAGAGCATCTTGCGGATGATATTTCCAAGCTGTATTATATCGGACGCTTATACCATATCCATAAGATGGATGATAAAAAGGCATATCGTTATCTGAAGGCATGTGAAGACAAGGATATGGCATTTGAATGGGTGTATATTTATCTGGGCAGGATCAAGGAAAATGCCGGAGATTATAACGAAGCCATTGCTTACTATCAGAAGGCGGTGGAGATCGCGCCTAAGAAGAAAAAGGAATTCTGGCGGATCGGCTGGGTCTATCTGCGTAAATTTGTGAGTGCATATCAGCCGGAATATGGGAAAAAAGCGTTGGAATACTTCCTGCAGGAGGATGAGGAAAATGGCATCGCGCCATGGAATTATTGGAGAAAAGCAAAGATCCATTATTATATGCGGGAGTATGAGACCGCTTTGGAGGATATCGACAGGAGCTTTGAGGGGGAAGGAAAAAGCGGACTGTGGTTCACGAAAGCGGATATCCTTCGCACAATGGGGCGGCTTGATGAGGCGATCGAATGTTATCTGAAGAGCATCCATACGAAACAAAGATTTAATGAAGATAATGAATATTGTATTGGAAAGATCCTTAACTGTTATCTGCGGAAAGGGGATTATGAGAACTGTATCCGCTGCCTGAAGAAGCTTGCCAGAGAACTGACCAAAGACGAGGAACATAAGAAATGTCTGGAAAGTCTTGCGTATGTGGAAGCGCAGCAGGGACATATCAAGGAGGCGCTGAACTGGATCAGGAAGAAGTATGGAAGCATCGATGTGACGAAAAGGCATTGCGAAAAGCTTTCTGACGAGGCCAGCCGTATTCAAGATATCTACGAGATCTGGAGCCTGTATCCTTCTGCCGGGGAGGCCTGTAGGTATGTAAAAAAATATCTGGATCAGACAGCCGCATGGATACAGGAGGAAGCGGAGCAGGAAGAGGAACCTCTGGAAGACAGGATCAATCTTAGGTTCAAGCTGGCTGATATTTATTTTCATATCGCGGAATATGAAACTGCCCTCATGCATTATGAGAAGATTTATGAGATGACGAAAAAAATGCGGAAATATGATAATACAGAGGATCTGGTAGAGAATATGATGATCGCTTATTATTATGCGGGTGATATGAAAAATGCCAGAAAGTATGCAGGGATTTACCGCAGGTATCAGGATAAGTCGTTTAAGGAGTGTACCGATCTGGAGTATTCCATAGAGGAGCTGATCGACAGGCAGACAACCGGGGCAAGGCAGAAACTGTATCGATATTTTCTGTATGCTTTCTATTCCGGGAAGACAGAACTGGCATATACATATGTGGAGAAAATGCAGCGGGGCTGTATGTGTTACTGGTGCAGCGAAGAGGATTGTACGGAAATGAAAGAAGCCATGGCGCGGCTGGCATATCTGGAAGGAGATATGGAAAAGGCGCGTATCCTCTGCGAGGAATCCAATCGGTGCTGCTACCGCGGCAATAATACATTGGCGCAGCAGCTGCTGATTATGATCGACAGGATGCCTACTAAATAAAGAATGAGGTGGATTCATGATTATAGGGATCGATCTTGGCACGACGAACAGTCTGGCCGCTTATTGTAAAAATAAAAAAGCCGTGATCATACCAAACAGGCTTCATAAGAACCTGACTCCATCCGTAGTGGCGGTGGATGAAGAGGGGCAGATTCTGGTAGGGGAAACTGCAAAAGAATACGGTATGCTTCATCCGGAGCGGATGGCGGATGTCTTTAAACGTTTTATGGGAAGCAAGAAGGAATATGATCTGGGTGGACGTAGATTCAAGCCGGAGGAGCTTTCTGCCTTTGTTTTAAGATGCCTGAAAGAAGATGCGGAGGAGTATCTTGGAAAGAAGGTGACGGAAGCCGTGATCAGTGTTCCGGCCTACTTTGATGATGAACGGCGTAAAGCTACAAAGCTTGCCGGAAAGCTGGCGGGACTGAAGGTGGAGCGTATCATCAGTGAACCGACAGCGGCGGCGATCACTTACGGACTGTATGATAAGAAAGAGAATACCCGTTTTATGGTCTTTGATCTGGGAGGCGGTACGTTTGACGTATCGATTCTGGAACTGTACGGTACGATTTTGGAAGTACGCGCAGTAGCAGGGGATAATTATCTGGGCGGAGAGAATTTTACGGAGGTGATTGAGCAGGAGTTTATCAGGAAGAATGAAATAGATATTGATAAACTGGATGCAAAAACGCTGACTGCCATTCATAAGGCGGCGGAACTCTGTAAAAGAGAACTTGGAGAAAAGAAGAATCCCAAAATGAAGTGTAAGGTAGGCGGGGAAACAAAGGAGATGAACATTACCGCAAAGGCGTATGAGAAGCTTTGTGAGCCGCTTTTAGAGCGTATCAGAAAACCTTTGCAGCGGAGCATCACAGATGCCCATGTCAAGATCACGGATATTGATCAGGTGGTGCTGGTGGGCGGAGCTACAAGGATGCCGCTGATCAGAGAATTTATTGTGAAGCTGTTCAGACAGTTTCCCGATACGTCGGTTCAGCCGGATGAAGCGGTGGCGCTGGGTGCTGCGATCCAGGCGGCGATGAAGGCGCGGGATAAAGACGTAAAGGAGATCATTCTGACGGACGTCTGCGCATTCACTCTGGGAACGGAGGTTTCGGTGGAACGGCCTGACGGCAGTTTTGAGAGCGGTCATTACTGCCCGATCATTGAACGCAATACCGTGATTCCGGCAAGCAGGACGGAGCGGCTCTATACCCTGCATGATGATCAGGAGAAGATACGTATCAATGTATTTCAAGGAGAAAGCCGTCTGACTGCCAATAATCTGCTGATCGGCACGATGGATATCAGGATTCCGAAAAGGCCCCGCGGCGAGGAATCCGTGGACGTGACCTATACATATGATATCAATTCTATTCTGGAGGTGGAGGTAAAGGTGGTTTCCACCGGCAGGGTGAAAAAACAGATCATTAAAGGGAAATATAACACTATGACGGACGAGGAGATCAAGAACCGTCTGGAAGAACTTTCTTATCTGAAGATATCACCCAGAGACCAGGAAGAGAATAAGCTGCTTCTGCTTCGTGGGGAACGCAGTTATGAAGAAAGCACCGGGCAGAGGCGGACGGTCATAGAACGGTGCATGAGGGAGTTTGAAACGGCGCTTGACAGCCGTGAACGGGATCAGATTATGGATGCAGCGGATGCTTTAAGAAAGTGTCTGGAGGATCAGGGAGACGAGGATTAGTATGAAAACAATAAGAGAAAAAATGAAAGAAGGCTTCGTGTTTTTTGACGGAGGCTGTGGAACGCTTTTGCAGGCAGCGGGACTGAAAGCAGGCGAACTTCCGGAGATATGGAATATAACCCATGCCGATGAGATTAGAAAGATCCATTATGATTATCTTATGGCGGGCAGCAATATTCTAAAGACTAATACTTTTGGCGCCAATGCGCTAAAATTTTCGGATGACGGGGAGTATTCCCTGAAGAATGTTGTAGAACGGGCGATAGATAATGCCAGGGAGGCGGTAGCGGAGGTAGAAGCCGGAACAAGCGAGGGAACAGACAGCTCTACTGCGCAGGAGCATTATATTGCGCTGGATATCGGGCCGCTTGGAAAGCTTTTAAAACCTCTTGGCGACCTGGATTTTGAAGATGCCGTAGATCTCTTTCGTAAGACGATTGCCATTGGTGCAGCTTACGGCGTTGATCTGATCCTGATTGAGACCATGAACGATATCTATGAGGCGAAAGCGGCGGTTTTAGCGGCAAAGGAGACCTGTGAACTTCCGGTGTTTCTGACGACTGCCTATGATGCTTCCGGAAAGCTTTTGACCGGTGCGGATGCGAAAGCCGTCGTAGCAGTGGCAGAGGGGCTGGGGGTAGATGCGCTTGGAATCAACTGCAGCCTTGGACCGGAACAGATGATGGGTATCGTGGAAGAACTGGCAGAATATGCTTCCGTACCCATGATCGTCAATCCCAATGCCGGCATTCCAAGAACGGAGAATGGAAAGACGGTGTATGATGTGACACCGGATAAATTCAGGGATGCGATGATCAAAATCGCCGGACTGGGCGGACGGATCCTTGGCGGCTGCTGCGGAACGACGCCACAGCATATCAGTAGCATGATCGCTGCGGTCAAAGAGATGACGCCGCTGCCTCTGACATGGAAGGAACATACCCTGATCGCTTCTTATACCCATGCTGTGGAATTTTCAGGGAAGCCAATACTCATCGGCGAGAGGATCAACCCGACGGGTAAATCCAAGTTTAAACAGGCGCTTCGCGATCACAATATGGATTATATCCTACAGGAAGGACTGACGCAGCAGGAGAAAAAGGCGGACGTTCTGGACGTCAATGTAGGGCTTCCGGAGATCGACGAGGCCGCCATGATGACAGAGGTTGTCATGGAGCTGCAAGGGGTGACCGACCTTCCGCTTCAGATCGACACGACGGATAGTAAAGCGATGGAACAGGCACTTCGGCGTTACAACGGCAAGGCGATGGTCAATTCCGTCAATGGGAAAGAGGAAGTGATGCGTGAGGTATTTCCGCTGGTCAAAAAATATGGCGGACTTGTGGTAGCGCTGACCATTGATGAGGATGGTATTCCCGAGACGGCAGAAGGACGGCTGGCGATTGTTGATAAGATATACAAAAAAGCGGCAGAGTATGGCATTGCGAAAAAGGATATCATCATTGATCCGCTGGCAATGAGTGTCAGTGCAGATAAAGAATCGGCGAAGGTGACACTGGATTCCCTAAAAGGCATTAAGGAGCGGTATCAGGGAAGGACAAGTCTGGGTGTGTCCAATATTTCCTTTGGATTGCCGAATCGGGATTTTATCAATGCTTCCTTCTTTACCATGGCGATGCAGAACGGACTGGATGCCGCTATCATGAATCCGAATTCCGGAGAGATGATGAAGGCGTATCACACGTTTTGTGCATTGCAGGGATATGATGAGAATTTTACTGATTATATTGAATATGCATCGAATCTGCCAGTGGTAACAGTCGGAAACGCGACAGGTGGAGCAGGTATGGGAAACGTAACGGCAGATAGCAAAGCAGACAGTGATGCCGCAAAAGATCCTTTGATCGAAGCGATTGTAAAAGGGTTAAAGGAAAGGGCGGCACATCTGACAGGTGAGTATCTTCAGACGATGGAATCCATAGAGATCATTGACGGTAAACTGATCCCTGCATTGGATATCGTAGGGAAAGGTTTTGAGGAAAAACGGGTGTTTTTGCCCCAGCTCCTAATGAGTGCGGAGGCTGCCAAGTCGGCGTTTGATGTGATCAAGGAGACCATGCAGTCAAAGGGCGCGGCAGAAGAAAAGAAAGGGCGTATTATCTTAGCCACGGTTAAGGGAGATATCCACGATATTGGAAAAAATATTGTAAAAGTATTATTGGAAAATTATGGATACGATGTGATCGATCTTGGAAAGGATGTGCCGCCGGAACTGGTGGTGAAGACGGCAAAGGAGGAGCAGATCCGTCTGGTGGGATTGAGTGCGTTAATGACAACAACCGTACCCGCAATGGAAGAAACGATCAAAATGCTTCATGCGGAGGGCGTTGACTGCAAAGTGCTTGTGGGCGGTGCTGTTTTGACGCAGGAGTATGCCGATATGATCCATGCGGATAAGTATGCGAAGGATGCGATGGAGTCGGTCCGGTATGCGGAGGAAATATTTGCTCCCAGATTGGATTGATATATCTGTCAATTTTAACTAATTGCCTATTTTATATCTGACAGATTTATGATAAAATAACTTAGATTATCAATATGGAGGAAACAAATATGTATTCACTGGAAGAAATTAAGAAGGTCGATCCCGAGACAGCCCAGGCGATCGTGGATGAGCAGGAACGTCAGAACAGCCATATAGAACTGATCGCTTCGGAGAACTGGGTAAGCAAGGCTGTCATGGCAGCCATGGGAAGCGTACTGACCAATAAGTACGCGGAAGGATATCCGGGAAAGAGATATTACGGCGGATGCGATTGCGTGGATGTTGTGGAGGATCTGGCAAGGGAGCGTGCAAAGAAGCTCTTTGGCTGTGATTATGCCAACGTACAGCCCCATTCCGGCGCACAGGCGAATCTGGCAGTACAGTTCGCAATCTGTAATCCCGGCGATACGATCATGGGAATGAATCTTGATCATGGCGGGCATCTGACACATGGAAGTCCGGTGAATATTTCCGGTAAATATTTCAAGATCGTACCATATGGCGTGAATGATGAAGGTTTTATCGACTATGATAAATTAAGGGAAATTGCATTGAAGTGCAAACCCAAAATGATCATTGCCGGTGCAAGCGCTTATGCAAGGACGATTGATTTTAAGAAATTCAGGGAAGTGGCTGATGAGGTAGGCGCTGTCCTGATGGTAGATATGGCACATATTGCAGGACTGGTAGCCACAGGTCTTCATCCAAGTCCGATCCCCTATGCAGACGTTGTGACGACAACGACGCATAAGACGCTCCGCGGTCCCCGCGGCGGCTTGATTCTCTGCAATGAGGAGGCAGCAAAGAAATATAATTTTAATAAGGCAGTATTCCCCGGTATTCAGGGTGGACCGCTGATGCATGTGATTGCGGCAAAGGCTGTCTGCTTTCAGGAAGCGCTTTCCGATGATTTCAAGGTATATTGTCAGGGGATCATAGATAATGCACAGGCTCTGTGTAAAGGTCTGATGGATCGCGGCATCAAGATCGTATCCGGCGGCACGGATAATCATTTGATGCTTGTTGACTTGACCCCGTTTCAGCTGACTGGCAAGGAGATTGAAAAGCTGCTGGATGAAGCGCATCTGACTGCCAATAAGAATACGATCCCGAATGATCCCCAGTCGCCCTTCGTTACCAGCGGTATCCGTCTGGGTACGCCTTCTGTTACAAGCCGCGGCATGAATACGGAAGATATGGATCAGATTGCAGAGGCGATTGCAATGATCATCAAGGGCGGCGCGGAGAAAGTCAGCGACGCAAGAGCGATCGTAGATAAGCTGACAGCAAAGTATCCCCTGATCTGATTGACGGTTAATCAAATGCAGGACCATGGTATGTGCGTCAATAAGACGCACATACCATATTTCATAATAGAAAGGATACATAAGCAATGAGTGAATTGGTAGAAATCCGATGGCATGGACGCGGCGGGCAGGGAGCTAAGACGGCGGCGCTTCTGCTGGCGGACGTTGCATTTAATATTGGAAAGCATGTACAGGGATTCCCGGAGTATGGACCGGAGCGTATGGGCGCGCCGATCACAGCATATGACAGGATCAGTGATCAGGAAATCCGCGTACACAGCAATATTTATGAGCCTAATTACGTGGCAGTAGTGGATGAGACGCTGCTTCATACGGTGGATGTTACCAGAGGAATCAAAAAGGGCGGAGCAATTTTGATCAATACAGAACGGAGCAGTGAGGAACTGATGCCGGAACTGAATGGTTACGAAGGAAGGATATATACGATCGATGCAAAGAAAATCTGCGATTGCACATTGGGGCAATATTTTCCGAATACGCCGATGTTAGCCGCTATTGTGAAGATTACCGGCATTATGGAACCGGATCGTTTTTTAGAAGAGATGAAGAAATCCTTGCAGCATAAGTTTGCCAGAAAGCCGGAAGTGTTAGAGGGCAATATGAAGGCGCTGAAGATGGCACTGGAAGAGGTGAGGAGCAATAGTAAAACCGGATGTTCTCAAAATTGACACAGAGTAAACCATGGCATAAAAGAGATACATAATACATAGCGTAGGAAATAACAGTAAGAAAAGGGGGATTTTTTGGTGGGGAAAAAACCAACAGGAGTAAAGTCATCACATGGTCTTGGACAGAAAATTATTATCTCCATGCTGGCAATGCAGATAGTGGTTATGACAATTTTATCGTTCATGGTAATCCACAGCATTACAAAGGATACCAGAAACAGCGCGATTGACAGCATGAAGACGATTGTTCAGGAACGCAGTCAGATCATTATGAATTACGTATACGAAGCGGAGGGAACACTTACTGCTTACAGCCGGGCAGGGGAAATACTGGATATCATGAAAAATCCGGAAGATCCGGAAGTTATTGCAGCGGCACAGGAGTATACGGAGAAGTTTTCGAACGATATAGATAATCTGGAGGGGTTATACGCCAGCGAGTGGGATACCCATGTGCTGGCCCATACCAATGCGGGAGTGGTCGGCATTACTACGAGAACGGGAGACGCTTTGGCGGCGTTGCAGGATTCTATGCTTGCCGCGGACGGTGTATATAATACCGGTATCATCATTTCCCCTGCCAGCGGGCAGCAGATTGTCTCTATGTATATGGCGGTCTATGATGAACAGGGGAATCCGGCAGGTCTCGTAGGTGGCGGTATTTTCAGTAAAGGTCTGATCCAGATTCTGGATAATTTAACAATGGACGGAATGAAAAACGCTACTTACTGTATGGTAAACGTATCAAACGGTACGTATATTTTCCACGATGACGAAGAAAGGGTTGCAGCGTCTGTAGAGGAAGAACACATAGTTGATCTTTGCGCAAAACTGCAGGATGCTGTGGAAGATACAAACGGATATATAGAATATACACAGGACGGAGAGGAATATATATCTTCCTATTACTACATGGCAGAACATAATTGGCTGTTTATGGTATCTGATAATCAAAAGGAGATATTTGCTTCGGCCAACAGGCTGACTACTACCATGATTGTCTTTTGCGTTGCTGCCCTGCTGGTATTGATAGTCGTTTCTTTTGTGATTGTAGGTCAGATATTGAAACCTATGAAATCTATCGAAGGAGGAATTGTATCGCTACAGAACCTGAATATTGCCAATAATCAGGAACTCCAGAAATATTGCAGCAGAAACGATGAGATTGGAAAGATTGCCAGTGCGACAGAAACTTTGATAGATTCTTTGCAGGAAATTATGGGAACCTTGAAAAAGTGCGGCGTTACATTAGAAGATAAAGCGGAACACCTGCACATCTCCTCTTCTAAAATGGTAGAGGATGTTACGGATAATATGGTAACAACAGAGAAACTATCGGCTGCGTTGGAAAGTACCAATTCCATCGTAACGAATGTGAATTCTGAGATCAAAAATATTGACTGTGTAGTGGGTTCTATTTTAGATAGCATTTCGGGTTCTGTAGAGGCCAGCAATTCTGTTATCGGAAGTGTGCAGGATATGAAGGTCAAAGCGGATTATGCATATAAGAACGGGCAGGACACGCTGGTTCAGACAAAAAGTTCCGTGGACAATACGATTCGCAGCTTAAGCAGTCTTACCAAGATTAACGAACTGGCATCAGAAATCCTCAATATTGCGGGTCAGACAAATCTGCTGTCTTTAAATGCTTCTATTGAGGCTGCAAGGGCTGGTGAGGCAGGACTGGGATTTGCTGTTGTTGCAGAAGAAATAGGTACTTTGGCGGAAACGTCCCGCAACATGGCTTCCAGTATTCAGGCGATCTGTAATGAGACAAATGACAGTATTACAGCCGTAAATAATTGTTTTAGTTCTATTATCGATTTTATGGAAAAGGAAGTTGTGGATCAGTTTAAGGATTTTGCAGAGAGATCTGCGGGATATCATGTTTCTGTTAATGATATCATGGAACAGCTTGCTGAGGTCAACAAGTCCGTTAAGTTATTGGAAGCTTCTGTCAGACAGATTTCCGACAATATAACAGATGTGAACAATATTACGGAAGAAAATCATTCTGCGATCAATATTATTGTTGAAAAGAATGATGGTATCGCACAGATTGCCGATACGGTTCAGGAAGAGGCGGAACAAAATAAAAAGCTGGCGCAGGAATTGGAAGAACTGATCGGCAGGTTTAAATATTGATATTAAGTGCGAAAGGAGTGGAAGCGACGAATGGCGCTGAAAGCAAAATACATTAATGATAATACAAAGTGGCAGGATCTGACAGAAGGGTTGCAGATCTATGAGCCAGCTACCTCTAAGCTGGTGGAGACTGGAGAATGGAGAAGCCGGACGCCTGAATTTATTGAGGAGAACTGCAAGCAGTGTCTTTTGTGCGTTCCCTATTGTCCGGACAGCTGCATCCCCGTAGAGGATGGAAAGAGAAGGGCGTTTGACCTGATGCACTGCAAGGGATGTGGTATCTGTGAAAAGGCATGCCCGTTCCATGCGATCAGGATGAAGGAAGGAAAGTAAGAAAGGTATGGTGAATGCAATGGGAAGGAAGAATAGAATGTCAGGCAACGAAGCGGTTGCCCATGCGATCAGACAAATCAATCCGGATGTCATGCCCGCATTTCCAATTACGCCTTCAACGGAGATTCCGCAGTTTGTGTCCAATATGATTGCCAATGGCGAGGTAGATACGGAATTTATCCCGGTAGAAAGCGAGCATAGCGCTATGAGCGCGGCGATGGGGTCTGAAGCGGCGGGGGCAAGGACGATTACCGCAACGTCCTCCTGTGGTCTGGCGTTGATGTGGGAGGTGCTTTATGTGGCGGCGTCCTCCAGACTGCCTCTTGTCATGACGGTGGTCAACCGTGGATTGACCGGACCGCTGAATATCAATGCGGAACATTCCGACAGCATGGGAGCAAGGGATTCCGGATGGATTCAGATCTATGCGGAGAACAATCAGGAGGTCTATGATAATCTGCTACAGGCTTATCGTATTGCAGAGCATACGGACGTGAAACTTCCCGTGATGATTTGTCAGGACGGATTTATCACCAGCCATGCCGTGGAAAATATAGAACTGATGGAAGATGAACCTGTGAAGAAGTTTGTGGGAAGCTATGAGCCGGAGCATTACCTGCTGAATCAAAATGAAGTGATGGCGCTTGGACCTTATGCGACGTCACCCTATTGTATGGAAGCAAAGCGGGCGCAGGCACAGGCAATGATGAATGCCAAACAGGTGATCTTAGATGTGGCAAAGGAATATGAAGCCATTTCTGGCAGATCTTACGGATTCTTTGAAGAATACAGAAGTGAGGATGCCGATTTTGTGATCGTTGCCATTGGTTCCGCCTGTGGCACGATCAAGGATGCGGTGGATGAACTGCGCGGGGAGAAGGTGAAAGCGGGTCTGATCAAAGTCAGGGTGTTTCGGCCGTTTCCGGGGGAAGAGCTTGCTAAGGCACTTTCGTCTGCCAAGGCTGTTGCTATCATGGACCGGTGCGAGAGTTATAGCGGACATGGGGGTCCCTTAGGCGCGGAGCTGAGAGCCGCGATGTATGAGAATAAGAACACGGCGGAAGCGGTCAATATCGTATATGGACTTTCGGGCCGCGATCTTACGGTGGAAGATGCCAAGGGAGTTTATGAGAGGCTTTCCGTGATTGCAACGGAAGGCGTGACGGATAGACAGTATACTTATTTGGGGTTGCGTGAATAAATGTGAGGAGAAAAACTAAATCTCATACAGAAGAGCGCAAGATCGGCGTTCTTCTCATAGATTGGGAAAGGATTAAGGTTATCATCATGGCGGGTGCATTTAATTTCAAGGAAATACAGGAAAGAGAGGAACGTCTTGCGCCGGGACACAGGATGTGTGCAGGCTGTGGCGGCACGATTGCGGTGAGGAATGTTTTAAAGGCGCTGCATCCGGGAGATAAGGCTGTTGTAGGCAATGCCACAGGCTGTCTGGAAGTATCGACCTATATGTATCCCTATACGGCATATCAGGACAGTTATATTCACAGTGCATTTGAAAATGCGGGTGCAACCTTAAGCGGCGTGGAGACGGCGTACCGCGTGCTAAGGGAAAAAGGGAAGGTGACTGAGGATTACAAGTTCATCACGTTCGGTGGAGACGGCGGAACTTATGATATCGGTCTTCAATCCCTATCCGGAGCGATGGAACGTGGGCATGATATGGTATATGTGTGTTACGATAATGGCGCTTATATGAATACGGGAACACAGCGTTCTTCGGCGACCCCGATGTATGCAGATACAACGACGACGCCTTCCGGAACAAAGTCGGCAGGAAAGCCGCAGTATCGTAAGGACCTGGCTGCCATCATGGCAGCACACAAGATCCCTTATGTTGGACAGACGACTTTTATCGGCAATATGAAGGATCTTTATGAAAAGTCAGAGAAGGCGATCTATACGAAGGGACCGGCATTTTTAAATATCATGGCGCCTTGTCCAAGAGGCTGGCGGTATGAGGCACCGGATATTATTGATATCTGTAAGTCTGCTGTGGAGACATGCTACTGGCCTTTATTTGAAGTGATCGAAGGGAAATGGATTTTAAATTACCGTCCGAAGAATAAACTCCCGATAGAAGATTTCCTGAAGCGTCAGGGAAGGTTCAAACATTTGTTTAAACCGGGCAACGAATATCTGATCGAGGCGTTCCAGAAGGAAGTCGATCTGCGGTGGACACAGCTGTTGGAACAGTGTGAGAGCGGATGTAGAAAAGTTGAAATATGAAAGGAACAAAGGCAATAATATGATACCTCAGGATCCGAATTTGATGTACAGTTATCTGAATATGAAACTTAGGGATTTTTATCCCAGTCTGGAAAGTCTGTGTGAAGATATGGATATCGATCAGACAGCGTTGATGGCGGGACTGGAAGCTGCCGGATATGGATATGACGCGGAAAATAACCGTATTGTTGTGTTGTAGAGGCAAAGTGGACAAGTATTATTATATAATTGCGATAGAAGGGAACGGTAAACTTAATGGGAGCATTTAAACGGATCTATATGGTTATCAATCCCAATGCGGGAGTCCGGAAAAAGGGGAATGTATTAAATGATATCGTCAATATTTTTTCCGATCATGGTTTTGAAACGGTTGTCAGTTATACCAGAAAGTCCGGAGATGCTGCAACGCTTGTGGAAGAACACGTGGATGATCAGATCGATCTGATCGTATGCATGGGCGGTGACGGTACGCTGAATGAAACCTTGAGTGGTGCAAGAAAAATCGGCTGGAAAAAACCGGTTGGATACATCCCTGCAGGTTCTACCAATGATTTTGCATCCAGTTTGGGACTTTCTTCAGATCCGGAGGAAGCTGCGAAGCGTATCATGGAAGGAAAGCCGAAGCGGCTGGATCTTGGAGTATTTAATGGCAGGACATTTGTCTATACTGCGTCCTGCGGATTGTTTACCAGAACTTCTTACGAGACGCCCCAGAAGTTTAAGAACAGACTGGGACATCTGGCATATATTTTAGAAGGGATGAAAGACCTTACACAGTTTACGCCCAATTATATGAAGATCGACACAGGAGAAGAAGTTTATGAGGGAGAATTTATTCTGACGGCAGTCTGTAATACGTTTTCTCTGGGAGGCGTCATGAGTCTGGATAATGGAGAGATCGATCTGGGAGACGGTCTGTTTGAGATCCTTATGATCAGACAGCCGAAGGATATTGCACAGATGAACGAGACGATTAAGGCTTTGTATGAACAGAATTTCGACCATGATCAGGTCAATCTTGTTAAAGTCAGGAAGGCGAAGATCATATGTCCGGAAAGAGAGGACTGGTCATTGGATGGAGAACGTGGAGAAGGGCTGGAGGTCAATGAATTTGAAGTGGTCAGCGGGGGAATGAAACTGATCTATTAGGATGCCTCTTGCTGGATGTCTGGCGGTTCCTTTGGGAAATCGGATTGTCTGGATGATACGATCAGTGAATTCATTATTGAAAAGTGGTCAGATGCAATATATACTAGTAGACAAATGAAACATTAGGAGAACTGTTAAATGCTGAATGGGTACAAGATTGCCGGAGTCTGTATAACAAAATTACAGGATGGATTTATATCGGCCTTTTTACAATCATTACATAATGAAGCCTTGATGGAAGATTACCGTCTTCTGGTATTTAACAGTTTTACTGATTTTTCCGCTGGTGATGATTGTGAAGCGGGTGCGAAGTCCGTTTATAAGATGATCAACTATGGTATATTGGATATCCTGATCATCGTTGACTCATGTTTTTATGATAAGAAGATTGTGCAGCAGCTGATTTCCAAGGCAGAAAAGAAAAAAATTCCAGTTGTTGTGGTGTATGGAGAATACCCTGGCTGTTTTTCCATCAAAAAGAATGATACAGATACTTATAAGGCGCTGATTTCCCATATAGTTGATGTGCATCACGCCAAGAAGCTTTATTATATCGATCTGGAGGAGATGGTCCGGAAACCGGACACTGCGCAGAGGCTCGAATGCTTTTGCGGGGTAATGTCAGATTATGGATTGGAAATTCCTGATGGGGGTATCATCCGCTGTGAAAAGCGTAGATATTCCATCAACAATGCGATCCGACAATGGATTGATGCGAAGGAGCTTCCGGAGGCGGTGGTCTGTGCCAATGATCACATTGCAGCGCTGGTCTGTGACTGTTTGAAAGGTTATGGAATCAAAGTGCCGGAGGACGTGATCGTGATAGGGTTTGGCGGGCAGGCAGATTTAAAGTTTCATCAACCCAGACTCACTACCTGCGCACAGGATATCTCTAAGATCGTCGGTGTCTGCTTGAAAATGATGCAGGATGCCGTAGAAAGAAATTTGGAGCCGTATACGATCGAAGAACATCATTCTATTGTTCTTTCCGAATCCTGCGGATGTCATACAGAGCAGAATGATAGATACCGGGAGGAGGCTGACCGGCTGAGTCATCTTCTGGAAGATACGAGGATGCATGAGGAGATTATCTATTCCTGGGCAGATCATATTCATGAGAGTACGGATCTTACTGTGATCGGACGTAATCTTTCTGATAATATACTGCCGGCTTCGGGGGTTGCATTGAACAGTAATTTCCTTGCAATGGCAAGAAAAAATACTGAAATAGACCCGGATTATCCATTTACCGATAAAGTGGTAAATATTTCCTCAAGAGATGGCAATGATATTCCACAGGGACAGGAAGTTTTTGATCTTTTGGAGATGTATCCAAGGCTCGCAGAGCATATTTCTAAAAATGTCATGTTTGTTTTTCAGTCGATCTATGTGGCGGATGAGGTCTGTGGATATTATATGGTGCAGATTTCTGATCTTACTGAAACGGCAGACAAACTCCATCGTTTATGCCGCATTATTAATCTGGATTTTGGGGTCATCGTCAATCGGATCAGGCAGGAACATATGACGATGAAGATGGGGACGCTTCAGTATTTTGACGCACATACGGGTCTTTTGAATATGAAGGGGTTGATCGCCCAGATCCATGAAAACTATGAGGAATATTCGCAGTATCATATAGCCGTTTCTATTTATGTGATTCAGCGTTATCGATATATTTTTCAGAAATTTGGTCTGGAAACGGCAGATGAGATTGTAAGCCGGATATCGGAGGCACTTCAGCTTGCTAATCCGAATAGTTCTTTAGTCTCAAGGATTTCCGATGATGAGTTTATCATTATGAACTTAATCGAAGACCAGGAAATGATAGGAGAGACGATCAACCATGCGACCTCTACATTTTTCCCGATCATCGATGAGTATAGCAGGACCCGCATCAAAGAATTTAAGATAGAAGTCAATTGCGGCTGTGTAGTATCGGAACCAGGATGGGAAAATGACATGCTTAGCTTTATTAAGGCGGCAACCGGCGAAATGTATCTGAACAGAATGATATATGGACAGCCTGCGATCGTAGAAGAAGGAAAGGCAGATGAGGTCGATTATCATATATTTGAACTGCTGATTGAGAAGAATCTGTTTTCGTATCATTTCCAGCCCATCGTTGATGCGAATACTGGAAAAATCTATGCGTATGAGGCTTTGATGCGGACGGATGAGAAGATCAATTTAAAACCGGATCAGATTCTGAATGCAGCAAGTGAATACAAGCGTCTGTATGATATCGAACGGGCAACGCTGTTTAATGTGTTGGATTATCTGGATACGCATTTTGATGATTTTTTGGGAAGGCGTGTGTTTATTAATACCATTCCGGGATGCTTTTTGAAGGAGGATGATAATCAGCAGCTGGTGGAGAAATATGGTCATCTGTTTGGTTATTGTACAATAGAGATCATAGAGAAAAATGAAACGACGGATGCGGAGCTTATGCAGATTAAATGTCTGGAATGCAACGGAGTTACCTGTCAGCTGGCGATAGATGATTACGGCACGGGATTTTCCAATATTGTAAATCTGCTGCGTTATCAGCCGCAGATCATTAAGCTGGATCGTTTCCTGATCACGGATGTCCATAAGGATACGAATAAGCAGCTTTTCATCAGTAATACGGTGGAATTTGCAAGGCTCAATAATATTAAAGTGCTTGCAGAGGGTGTGGAGACTAAGGAAGAACTGAGCAAGGTGATCAGTCTGGGGGTTGATCTGATTCAGGGATATTATACAGCAAGACCTTCCGCAGAAGTGCTGAAGGAGATCGATCAAAAGATTGTAGAGGATATTGTGAAGGCGGCTGCATCTAAGGCAGGGAAAGCACAACAAAAATAGCATACAGGAGGGATGGCATATGAAACTGACATTTGTGGGAGCTACACATGAAGTGACAGGAAGCTGTCATTATCTGAATGCGGCAGGAAAGCATATTCTGCTGGATTATGGTATGGAGCAGGGGATCAATTATTTTGAAAATGTTGATTTGCCTGTGGATGAGGGACAGATTGATTATGTGTTATTGTCCCATGCCCATGTAGACCATTCCGGATTATTGCCGCTATTGTATGCCAGAGGATTCCGGGGACAGATCATTGCCACAGATGCAACAGTAGATCTCTGCAGCATCATGCTTCGCGACTGTGCGCATATCCAGATGCAGGAGGCAGAATGGAAGAACAGGAAGGCGAAACGTAGCGCCGGAGCGGCACAGGCAGAGCCTTTATATACCATGGAAGATGCAGACGGGACGATCAAGAGACTTGTTCCAGTGCATTATGATGAAGTGGTTGACCTGTGTGAGGGGATCAAGGTACGCTTTAAGGATGTGGGGCATCTTCTTGGTTCAGCCAGCATCGAAGTATGGGCGACGGAGGATGGAGTAACAAAAAAGATTGTCTTTTCCGGGGATATTGGTAATAAAAAACATACTTTAATTAAAGATCCGAGCTATGTGGACGGAGCTGATTATGTGATTATGGAATCCACCTACGGCAACCGTTACCATACGACGGAACGTCCTGATTATGTGACGGAACTGGCAGGTATTATACAAACAACATTAAACCGGGGTGGTAATGTGGTGATTCCTTCGTTTGCAGTGGGCAGGACGCAGGAGATGCTATACTATATCCGTGAGATCAAAGAGAGAAATCTGATCGCGGAAGATTTTCCGGTATATGTGGACAGTCCGCTGGCTGTAGAGGCGACAGGGGTATTCCAGAAGAATATCGCAGGCTGTTTTTCTGACGAGGCGATGGCGCTGGTGAAGAAGGGTATCAATCCCCTGACATTTCCGAATCTTCATCTGAGCATTACCAGTGAGGAATCTAAAATGATCAACTTTGATGAAGAACCCAAAGTGATCATTTCCGCTTCCGGCATGTGTGAGGCGGGACGTATCCGCCATCATCTCAAACATAATCTCTGGAGACCGGAATGTACGATTTTATTTGTCGGTTATCAGGCTGTTGGAACATTGGGGCGTAACATTGTAGAGGGAGCCGATGAAGTGAAGCTCTTTGGCGAACCGATCGATATCCGTGCAAAGATTGCCCAGCTTCCGGGCATGTCGGGGCATGCTGATAAGAACGGATTATTAGAGTGGCTGCAGGCGATTGGAGAAAAGCCCCAGAGGGTATTTGTGGTTCATGGGGATGATGAATCGGCCAAGGATTTTGCAGAGTGTATCAGGACAGAATACGGCTATCAGTCATATGCGCCTTACAGCGGAACCAGATTTGACCTTCTGACCGATACCTTTGATTATGAAGCGACTCCGATTGCAGTCAGGAAAAAGACTTCCCGTACATCCGATGTATTTGCAAGGCTGCTTGCTGCAGGTCAGCGTCTGCTTGCTGTTATTCGCCGTAATGAAGGCGGTGCAAATAAAGATCTTGCTAAATTTGCGGATCAGGTCAACTCTCTGGCAGATAAGTGGGACAGATAGGGGTCTCTTTACTTTGTCGGTTTATAGGGCGCGTCTGCTGGATATCCACCCTTTAGTTTCTGCATCCCGCGCTGTATGGCATCCTTAGAGTTTTTCCAGTCGGCGTCTTTATAACGATAATCAAATTTTTCAACCATCCAGTCAACATCCTCCTGCATGCGGTCAAGGTTTTGCTGCATCAGGGGGATCATTATTTCATAATAGTCGGACAAAGCTTTGCCGGAAAGTTTTTTGTCAGCGCCTTCACACAGATCGGCAAAGTGAGGAAAACAGAACCCTTTACAGTTTTTGATTTTGTTTCTAAATTCTTCATCCTGTTCAAACATAACAAAAAAGGTGTCGATATAGCAGACATATATTTCCTTCATGCGGTTGCATATGTAACAGGAGGACTCTTTGGTATGTACCCAGCCTGCCAGAGGATTATCGCCGGTATTTTTCTTTAAGAGTTTATCGGACAGGCGGGTTTTACCGGGCTGGTAATTTTTGGTAAGGGATTGAAACTCGCTGCGCATTTTTACATAATGGGTTTTTAAGATCCATGCATTACCCAGCGTGTTGCCATAGTCGAACATCTTTTTAAAATGCTTCCTGCAAAAGCCTTCCCGATCTGTTATCTCCCGGACGTCGCTTTCCATATAAGAAGCGCAGGAACCTAAGGTAAAGTCCAGCATATCCTGCTCCAGAGAGCGTTCTACGAAGCACAGAGGACACTCGTCATGGGCGTTGATGGCATCATTAAGAGGAATTGTATAAAGTTTTTCTTTCATAGGAATCTCCTTTTCTGCGGGCGTTGCCCGATGTGCCTTGATCCGGTTTTGCTCAATGATTGGGTTTTGATCAAGTCTGCATGCAGTATAACATAATTAAAAATTATGGTCAAATAAGCGAAAAATTACGCTTAAAATAAGCGAAAAATTACGCTTAAAATAAGCGAAAAATTACGCTTATTACAAATTGCTTCGCAATTTAAATTTTGCGTAAAAGTGTGGGACTTGAATTAAAATATATGCAATCTTAGGCTTGCAATTCCCCCTGTCTGTGATAAAATAGGTATAATTAACAATTAATGAGGATACAGAATATATGAACGAATCGTATATGGAATATATGGTGCATAAAAGATTTACTGCGAAAGATCGTTTGAGCAGGATCTTAATCATTGTGCTGACAGTCTTTTTTTTCTCACTTTCTCCCATGATACCGCTTTCTTTGATCATTGCGGCAATTTTGGCGGCAATTGCTTATTTTGTTGTATTCCCATGCACGGATTTGGAATATGAATATCTATATTGCGATAAGCAGATCACTGTGGACAAGATCATGGCAAAGAAAAAAAGAAAGCAGGTCGCCATCTATGATACGGATAAGATCGAACTTTTAGCACCGGCCAATTCCTACCGTCTGAAGGCATTTGAGCATCGGACATTCAAGGAGGTTCCCTTATGGAGCCTGAAGGAAGATGAACATGTACCATATGTAATGATTTATGAGGGGAATCAGAAAGTTATACTTGATCTGCCTGCAGAGTTTGTAAAGTTGGTTCAAAATGCTGCACCCAGAAAAGTATATTTTGATTAAATAACACTTACAGTGGCTGACAAAGCAGAACAGGAGGAGAAAAATGGGACAGATTATGAAGGAAGGCATTACATTTGATGACGTTCTTTTGGTGCCGGGTTATTCAGAAGTTATTCCAAATCAGGTAGATTTATCAACTTATCTGACGAAGAAGATTCAGTTAAATATCCCGATTATGAGCGCAGGAATGGATACTGTAACCGAACACCGTATGGCGATTGCTATGGCAAGACAGGGTGGTATTGGTATTATTCATAAAAATATGTCCATTGATGAACAGGCGGAAGAGGTAGACAAGGTAAAACGTTCGGAGAATGGCGTTATCACAGACCCATTTTCTTTATCTCCGGAACATACACTTGCAGATGCAGATGCGTTGATGGCAAAATACAGAATTTCCGGCGTGCCGATCACGGAAGGGAAAAAGCTGGTCGGCATCATTACCAATCGTGATCTGAAATTTGAAAAGGATTTTTCCAAGAAAATCAGAGAGTCCATGACCAGTGAAAATCTGGTGACTGCGAAGGAGGGTATTACTTTAGAGGACGCCAAGAATATTCTGGCTGCATCCCGTAAGGAAAAGCTTCCAATCGTAGATGGAGATTTTAATTTAAAAGGACTCATCACGATTAAGGATATTGAAAAGGCAATCAAATATCCACTGGCTGCCAAGGACGCTAAGGGACGCCTGCTCTGCGGCGCCGGTGTCGGCATTACAGCCAATGTTCTGGAACGTGTGGATGCGTTGTCTAAGGCGGGCGTGGATGTGATCGTGTTGGATTCCGCCCATGGACATTCTGCTAATGTGCTTAATTGTATTAAGATGATCAAAGAAAAATATCCCGAGATGCAGTTGGTTGCCGGAAATGTGGCGACAGGGGAAGGAACGAAGGCATTGATCGAAGCTGGAGCGGATGCAGTCAAGGTAGGAATCGGACCAGGGTCTATCTGTACCACACGAGTAGTCGCAGGTATTGGCGTGCCTCAGATTACAGCGATCATGGATGCTTATGAAGTGGCTAAGGAATATGGAATTCCAATTATTGCCGATGGCGGTATCAAATATTCCGGAGATATCACAAAAGCCATTGCAGCAGGTGGAAGCGTCTGTATGATGGGAAGTATTTTTGCGGGCTGTGATGAGAGCCCGGGAACCTTTGAGTTATTTCAGGGGAGAAAGTATAAGGTATATCGCGGTATGGGTTCTATTTCCGCAATGGAAAACGGGAGCAAAGACAGATATTTTCAGGAAAATGCCAAAAAACTGGTTCCGGAAGGTGTCGAAGGGCGCGTAGCTTATAAAGGAATCGTAGAGGACACAGTATTCCAGTTAATGGGTGGTCTCAGGGCAGGAATGGGCTACTGCGGCGCAGCTACGGTTGAGGAGTTGAAAGAAAACGGAAAGTTTGTCAAGATTTCTGCTGCTTCCTTAAAAGAAAGCCATCCTCATGATATTCATATTACGAAAGAAGCGCCGAATTACAGCGTAGGCGACAACTGATCGGAGGTATTATTAACTGTTCTGATAGTTCATGAGTCCGAACTTATGTGAGAGGAATCATACATATGAATAGAAGGAATAATAAGAAACCCAAATGGAAGAGAAGTCTGCTGGCAATGCTGGCAGTCTTCCTTTTTTGTTTTACAGGGAGGCGGAATACAGGAAAGCATAGAATTGGGAGGAGAGATCAGAGAGGTGTTGGAAGAAATGATTGCTTCACATTAATTTTAGAATATACCTTGGCATAGTTAAAATAATATGGTAATATGATCGAAAAAGTGAGATATCAGAGATTTAGGGATGCGGAGTGAATGACA
>CAMWHY010000025.1 GCA_947174185.1 uncultured Lachnospiraceae bacterium
CTCTTCAAAAGGTTTATATAATTCTTCATTTAAAACTATTTGATAGTTTGATTGTACCAGACCTAATCTCTCTAAAGATGAAATGGAAATAGATTGCACAACTAAATCAGTTTCATGTAAATTTGCTAAAAAAATATTTTTATAGTAGTCATCATATAATTCATCTTTATAGCCAACACAATAATCGCAAATAGGATAATAACTTCGATAAGAAAAAAGTGATATATTTTGTGCATCTAATGGTGACATTTGTTTTATTGCATCGCAAAAAGACGGATGAACATAATTATAGGTGTCTCTGCTTAATGATGATTTAATCAAATTTGAAAAAAGAGTTCTTAATTCGTGTTTTTCTATGCAAAATTTTGCTGCTTCAAGTGCTGGAGCAATGACTTGTATATCAGACTCAATTAATTTATCTTCTGGAATTTTTGATATTTTTTCTCTTAATTCTTTTTCAAATTCTTGAAGAGCATATGAATATTTTAATTTTCGTTTTTCTGCAGCATAAGAAATATTGCCAAAAACAAGATACCAAATATCTGCGAGAGTAGTACCTATATTTTGAGTAGGTTTTTCTAATATTTGGTTAACTGCATTATCAATTGATCCAGGAACTAAGTCAATTAATGTTTGTTTATCATTTGACATACTATAACCTCCTGAATTTTATAAGCATTATAAATCAAAGCCAATTTGACGTAATTATATAGTTTAACGTATGTTCAAATCATAAGCACCAGCCCCTTTCTTTAGTATCCAGCGGCTGGCATAATCGCCCCATCGGCTCCCTTATTTAATATAATTATTTTTTAGTTCCTGTTTTCCAATAACATCCGAAAAATGAGATTTTTACTCGTTGGTGTATTTTCCATATACACCATCGCCGGTGGCACCATTCTATAGATAATACTCGGCTTTGGCAATAAGGTATTGTTGGTATAAGTATGTTGAAATTTTTTTACGGATTTTATTTGTTATTATCAGTGTAGAAACAGGAATAATTATAAATAATAAAATCCCAGATATTATTGTAATTTTCTTTTCGAAAGTAGATAGGATTGTGAAACTTGTAAAGCTATGCCATCCCATGAAGAAATCAAGTATTACAGAAAATAACAAAAGCAATATTATTATGAGAAAATATGATAATAGGAGCTTAAACCATGTAAAAATAAGATTGCATATATAGAGACATCCTGTAAGAAAAGAATTTTTAAAATTGCGATCGGATTCCGTATATTTGATTTTTCTTTTAAATTTGTTTTCTTTTTCAATATGCTTTATTGTTAATTTGGGCATTTTGATATGATAGTGTTTAGTAGAGAATGGAGCAAACAGCATTACTCCAGCCGGAGTAGTAGCGTCACATAGTATATGTAAAAGCATTCCGAAAATAAGACCATGAATTCCTGATTCAAAAAAAAGAATTGGATTGAACAAAAAAAAGGGCATCAATAGTGTAAGAACAGATATGCACGCAGAAAAGGAATGACAAATTCCACGGTGTCCGGACAGATCTCGAGTGTATTTCTGAGACTGATGGCCAAAATAATCTCCGGCAGACATTATGTAACGAAATAGAAAACGGAAAATTCTAGGTGAATTTTTTGATAGTGTAGCGTCTGGATGATCTATGTCGGGCAATAAACTTCCAATAACAGTTGTGGGTATAAAGATTGCCATTCCCGCAAGTTGCAGTGGACTGGGGTTATAGAACTCATGCAGACATAATGCACTTAAACTGATACTGGCGCTTACAGTAATGCCTATAGCAACGTGTGTTCTTCCCGTCATTATTCTGTCTCCTCTGTTGAATTGTTGTATTTTCTCTAATATTATTGTTAAGTATCTTTTTTTTAAGCTCCGGTTTCTTCTGTGCCACCTAAAGGATGGGATTTTTTTTCCTCATCAATGTACTTTCCATATTCACCTGCAGCAACTGCTGAGATTCCCTCCACTGATAATACATGAGCTTTTGCAATAAGATATTGTTTGCATTCCTCGCTGCAACGATCAAATGCCTGTAGGAGAGTTCTTTCATTCAGAGAAAGTTGTTGATCATGGGGGGATTCGGAAGTATCTAATTGATTTTTGTTTTTTGTGAGATAAGCTATTTCTGACAATTGACGAACATTTTCTTTGTAATTTAAATAGTCACCTTCAGAAAGAAAGTTAAGTAATAAATCTTCAATGGAAACATTAAATAATGTGGCCATGTCTAACAGCGTCTCATAAGATGGTCTTCTGGCAAAAAGTTCATATTTACTTACACTTTTTTGTGAGATGTTTAGTTTGTTGGCTAACTCTTCTTGACTTAATCCGAGTTTTTTTCGCTCTTCAGTAATTATTGAATTTTTCATATTAACTCCTTTTTTTTATGATAAATTGTGTAGTTATATAATGAAAGCTACTTTATGGAGTAAAAATAGTTGACAAACTACAAATTGGAGTATATAATTTACTACATAATGTAGTTAGGAGGGATATATATGAGAGATGAGCTTATTAAGGTAAGGGGAAGGAGGACTCAGACGGAAGTCGCGACAAAAATAGGTATTTCGCAAAAATATATGTCTAAGCTGGAATTAGGACATAGAACACCAAGTTTTAAAATCGCAATTAAGATCGCAAGATATTATAAAAGAAGCATTGAGGAGCTATTTCCAGATCTTTTTGAAAATGAAAAAAGGATGGAGAATATGCAAATTAGCCTTTTTGAAGATGAAGAATTAAAGGCTCTAACTAAGGAGGGGATATGATGGTTGCTAATACAAGAAATGAACAACAGTTTTTTATCCGAACGCTGCATCATGCCAACCATGGCAGCTATGTATACTGTTATCTGGACGGAAAAGGAGAATATGCCAGCACTAATCTTGCTGAAATTAAATCTTATGATAAAAACTATGATACGTATGTCAGTCTGCACGCTTTTAGCCGCTATGGACGACATGCGGAAGATATCCAGAAGATAACGAGTATCTATTTTGATTTGGACATGCATGCCAATTATGCCAATTGTCCTTGTCCAATGAGCCATATAGAAGAGTGTACGGATAATACGCTAAAGGTACTGTATGATGCGATATATGGTGATGAGGAGCTGCCGGAACCCACGATCATTACAAGAACCAGCAGGGGACTTGGACTGTTCTACGTGCTTGATCGGAGCATAGTCTGTGAAAAGGGGAGAAATACCGGACAAGTAGAGTTTTGGAAGATGATATACCGGAAGTTGGGAGACAAGATTAAAAGTATAATTGTTCCAGAAAACAACTGGCTAGCAGATGATCCGAAAGAATTGCTGGAGTTGGATGAGAGGGTGATCTGCGATGTAACGAGAGTTATCAGAATGCCGGGGACATGGAATCAGACATTGGGGAAGGAATGTCGCGTTTTATTCCCGGAGCATCTGGAGGATGAACCGCGCTATTATTCGCTGAAAGAATTGGAAAGCCGCGTATGCGGATATGGGAAATGAAAGAGAGGATAAGTTTATGAAACTGGACGGAGACAAAATTGTAATTGAGAGCCGCTATGAAATCGACGATATTCAGGCGATGATTGACTGCTTCCTGAAAAATGGCAAACCGGGGAGAGTGAGCAAAGAGGAATTAAAAACACTTAGGGAAAAACTGGACGCACTTTATATGTGCTGGTAAGCAGATTAGCCGAAAATTTGAGGATAATCCGAAAACAAAATAAAAAATGGAGGAAACTTAAATGGAAAATGAAGCTTTAGATCGAAGTGAACTTTATAAGGAGCTTGGGTTAGAGGCTCTAAAAGCGGGTTCAGGAGCTGTGACATTTTACGGAACTTTGGGTACTGGACGTGCTTGTCATCCATGGGATGATTTAGCTCTTTGTTCAAAGTGTGGCGGGTATCCTTATATGGTAGGAAAGGACGGGCAGGATTTTCATAGTGGGCCGCCATATAGAATAAAGTGCTTAGAATGTGGTTGTAGCAGTATCTTATCAGATGATATAAGCCTGATAAGGAAAGACTGGATGGGCAAGATAGATGATGAAGGTGAGAATAAGTGAACTGTGAGGAGGAAATTTGGAAATAATATATTTTTATCAAGGATAAGGCGGTGGCGTTATGGAAAGAAACCCCAGTGAAATAGTAACCGATTTTTTAAAATTCCTGGAACAATCAAGCAAAGATTATGAAGCCGCATATGCGGATGTGGGAAAAGAGGATAGCAAGGTACAGACTTTTCTACATGACATGGAATTTGCCCTAAATAAGAATGAACGGAATAGGATTGCTACTCTGTTACAGCGAAGCCGCCGTGAAAGACGAAAGGCAAAAGATATAGCGCAGTTATATGAAAATATACATAACTTCTATACGGACAAGCAGAATCAAAATATATTAAGGGCTTTGCGGCGTCTTCAGAATGAACAGATCACAATGGAAAAGTATTTATTCGGGAACCGGGAATTTAAAAAGAGAGTAGATTATGAAGAATCTTAGAAAAGTGAAAGGAGGAAAGAAAATTGATAAGAGAATATAAGCAGGGCATGAAAAAAAGACCTTCATAGCTTGGCGGCTCCGGTCTTTTTCCCACAAATTATAGCTGATTATCCATCCGCTATCTACTTAATATTTAGCACAATTAGGTAGAAAAAGCAAGAGGTAATCTCATGGAATATCAGGGAAGTCAGCTTATATCACTACATATATGTTCTGTTTGCGGCCGCCGGTTTAGTGTGCCCTACAAGTCTGGCCAGAATTGGGGATATGTGATACCGATGCGGAGGAAAGGAAAGCTGCGGAATGCGCGCGTATGTAGCTACAACTGCCAGCGCAAATATGTTCTGCAGGAGCAGGAAAAAGTAAAAAATAAGATCTAAAGGAGAAAAATTATGGCAAATATCATTGCAATTGCGAATCAGAAAGGCGGGGTTGGAAAGACCACTACAACGGTAAATCTTGGCATTGGACTTGCCCAAAAAGGATATAAGGTTCTGCTGATCGATGCGGATCCACAGGGATCATTGACGGCATCCCTGGGCTGGGATCCGGATGATCTGGATCAGACGCTACGGGATGTCATCTACAATACGGTGAATGAGATCAGTATGCAGACGGATTTTGCAATTCTTAGGCATCTGGAAAAGGTAGACTTGATCCCGGCGAATCTGGAATTATCCGGCATAGAATTATCACTGGCAGGGGTTATGAGTAGGGAACATATGCTGAAAAGCTACCTGCAGACGGTGAAAGACAACTATGATTACATACTGATTGACTGTATGCCGTCTCTGGGTGTTCTTACGCTTAACGTGTTTACTGCCGCAGACAGTGTTATCATACCGGTAGAAGCGGCATATCTGCCCGTTAAGGGACTGCAACAGCTTCTTATGAGCATATCTAAGGTTCAGAAGATATTAAATCCTAAAATATCAATTATGGGGATTCTACTGACAAAGGTGGATGATCGGACGAAGAATCCAAGAATCATATCAGAATTGATTGAAGATGCTTATGGAAAGCATATCAATATCTTTAAAAACAAAATTCCATCAAATATACGAATAACGGAAAGCTCCGCTTATGGAAAGAGCATATATGCATACGATTCAAAATGCAAAGGGGCATTGGCATATAAAGCTGTGACAGAGGAGGTAATTACATATGCAGGATAAACCTAATATTCAATTTAAATCCTACGATGATATGTTTGGCGTCGGCACCGGAGACACGTCTGGAGCTGAAGCTGTGGAGATTCGGCTGGAGGAGCTGCATGAATTTGAAGATCATCCGTTTTCTGTTAGGGATGACGCTGCCATGGCGGAGCTGGCGGATAGTATCCGGGAACAGGGGGTGATCGTGCCAGCGATTGTACGTCCCCGGAAGGAAGGGGGATATGAGTTGATTGCCGGGCACAGGAGACGGCGCGCAAGCCAGCTGGCCGGGAAAGAGACGATGCCAGTTGTCATAAAGGATATCCCGGATGATATTGCAATTGCTTATATGGTCGATTCCAATATCCAGCGGGAAGGGATCCTGCCAAGTGAAAAGGCAAAGGCATACGCCATGCGCGCTAAGGTGATCTCTGTAGAAGATAAGGGGCGGACGGACGAAAAACTTGCGGCAGAGTTTGGCGAGTCAAGGAACCAAATCCGGCGTTACATGCACTTAAATCAGCTGTCGAAAGCAATGCTGGATCTGATCGATGCAAAGCGTATGCCGGTGAATGTGGGTTATGAATTGTCATTTCTGTGTCCGGTTAGTCAGAGCCGCGTATTTGTGGTTATGATGGATCATAATGTTGTGCCAAGTATAGCACAGGCGCAAAAGATTAAAGAAGTGGAAAGGCAGTCGAGATTTGCACTGGAGGAAGAACAGATTCTGGAGATCCTGATCAGGAAGACGTCCGCGCCGAAACGAAGATTTACAATGAATGAAAAGCGCATTAATCAGTATTTCCCGGAAAACTATACGCCGGAAGATATAGAGAAAACCATCATTGATTTATTGGACCGGTGGAAGGAAGGAGCTAAAGAATGAAAAAACTGATTATCGCGGAAAAACCGTCTGTAGCAAGGCAGTATGCAGATGCGTTGTGCGGTCATGTCAATAGGCGTGAAGGGTATCTGGAGTCGGATGAGTATATCATAACCTGGTGTATTGGGCATCTGGTTACGATGAGTTATCCGGAAAGTTATGATCCGGCAATGAAGAAATGGAGCGCGGAAACGCTGCCATTTATTCCGGAGAAATACAAGTATGAGGTAATAAGGGGTGTTGGAAAGCAGTTTAAAGTGATTAAGGAGCTGTTATACCGGAACGTGGATGTGATCTATTATGCCGGTGACAGCGGAAGGGAAGGGGAGTATATACAGAGGCTGATCCGGGAAAAGGCGGGGCACAATCCGAAAGCAGAGGAAAAGCGGATCTGGATCTCATCTATGACGCCGGAGGCAATTCGGGAAGGAATAGCGTCTGCTAAGTATCTTAAGGAATATGACGCTATCAGTGAGGCAGCGTATCTAAGGGCGATTGAAGATTGGCTGATAGGAATCAATTTCAGCCGGGCGGTTACTTTGGCTTATGGAAATGATTTGAAGTATTTTCTAAATCAGGAAAAAGGCTCTATAGCTGTCGGCAGGGTTATGATCTGCCTTTTAGGTATGGTGATAGATCGGGAGCGTGAAATCAGGAATTTTTCGCAGGAAGAGTTTTTTCGGATAAAGGCAGTCTGCGAAGATGGGGCTTTTTCTATGGAATGGCGCGCAAGGGACAAAAGCCGGTTTTATAAAGAGAAACAGTTGTATCAGGATATGGCGTTCCGGAAAGAAAAGGATGCGGCTCGGCTGACTGCTGTTTTTAACGATGAAGGTAAGCTGCAGGTCACATCCTGCGATGTGTATGAGGAGCAGGAGCCAGCGCCATATCTTTATAATTTGGCGGATCTGCAGAATGAATGCTCGCTGCGGTTAAAGATTAGTCCGGACAAAACATTACAGTATTTGCAAAGTTTATATGAACAGCAGCTGATCTCTTATCCGAGAACGGATGCAAGAGTGCTTTCCGGCGCTGTGGCGGATGAATCCAGAGCCATATTGGAAAGGCTATGCCAGAATCGAGATTTTCAGGAGACTATCGACGGAATACTGGATAAAAGATGCTATGCATCTATCCGGGATACAAGATACGTCAACGATGGGAAGATTACCGATCATTATGCAATTATACCTACCGGAGAAATCGGATCCGGTCTGACTGGAATGGAAAAGATCATTTATCATATGATCGTCAATCGGTTTCTTTTGATTTTTTTGGAACCGGCGGAATATAAGGTGGCGGAAATTACGGCAGTGGTGGCGGGCGAATTGTTTGGATGTCATTTAAGGGCTTTAATTCGCCCTGGTTTTAAAGAAATGGACGGGAGAGCAGAAGATAACGCCTTGCTGCCTTTAATGGCCAAAATGGAGCCAGGAATGGTCTTGGAAGCAGCTTTTGAAGTGAAACCGGGAGAGACGGTGCCATCGAAGCGATATACCTCCGGAAGCCTGATCATTGCCATGGAGCGGGTCGGGAGCCGGATTGAGGATGTACAGTTGAGGGCGTCCATAGCGGGATGCGGAATTGGAACGCCTGCAACCAGGGCAGAAATTATAAAAAAACTGGTATCTATTGAATATATCGCGTTGGATGCCAAAACACAGCTGATCAAAACAACGCTGAAAGGGGAATTGGTATATGAACTTCTTCAGGAAGCGACGGCGCCACTGTTAAATCCTCAATTTACTGCCAGCTGGGAGAGAGGATTGCTGCAGATTGAAGCCGGTGAGCTTGATCCGGAGAAATACCGGGAAAAGCTATATGATTTTATCCAGCGTCGGACAGAACTGATCAAACAGCAGCATATGACTAAAAAGCTGTTTGCACGGTGGGAAAAGCTGCGTGGAGAGTACAAAAAGGGGTAATAGAGGGGAGAAAATGAGAGAAAATTTGAAAAAAGCCCGCCAGAAAGCGGGCATGACACAGCGGCAGATGGCGGATAGGCTAAAAATCAGTCTTAGATATTACCAAAATATTGAAGCTGGAAGCAGAAAAGGAGATTTTGCTTTATGGGATGAGCTGGAAGATCTCACAGGTATTCATCAAAGGAAATTGCGTGAGTCTTCATAAATTTGTCCCGCCCTAATAAATAGTCAAGGGAAACATCAAGAGTATCTGCTAAGAGGATAAGTAAATCATAGCAGGGTGTACGACTTCCTGTTTCATAGCATTGGTAAGAGCGTAGAGCAATCCCCAGAGTATCTGCCAGCCGTTGTTGAGTAAAACCGCGTTTCATACGCATTTCCCGAAGACGTTTATTAAACATAATAGTCAACCTCCAAATAAAAACGTGCAAAATGTTCGTAAAAACATTTGACTATGTGCAAATTGTACGTTAATATATAAAAAAGAAAAACGTGCATTATGCACGTATCAAGGAGGGAAACGATGGAACAGTATGAAACATTTGCAAAAATTAGAGAGGCGGAGGCAAAGGGTGACCTGATAGGAACCATACATAATTCGGAGATATTCGAATTACTTGGATTTCACAGGGTTACAACGATGGGGGAAAAAGAATCCTGGAATCGTTTTATGGAGACTCTTTCCGGTGCGGCCGGACAAAAGGCGGAAAAAATTGGGGATCTGGCAACGATATATGGAAACGAGAGGGAGGAGACAGGATTCCGTATAGGTTTTCATATAGCTATGCGGATATGCATAGAAGGATTGAATGGGGATTTCAGATGAAGGGAGAGCGGAATGTTGCAGATTGAAGCCGGTGAGCTTGCCCCGGAGAAATACCGGGAAAAACTGCGAGGGGAATACTAACGGTTTTTTGGAGGCCTGGGACGTCTTGGGGGACAGTCCAAAGATACATCGACGGAAATTCCGAGGGATTCCAGATAGTCGTCGCGTTCTAAAAGAAAATCGACAGGGACATTGAGACAGTTTGCCAGAGAAATTAATCCTTCAAAAGTCGGCCGGGTTTCGCCACTTTCGTATTTTTGATAGTTACGTAAGCCAATACAAATGCTGTCAGCTAATGTCTGTACTGTTAGTCCCCGTGAGATGCGGGTGGCGCGTAAGCGATCGTTAAACATATCAAATCCTCCTGAATATCGGTATATGTCATATTGTGGCATATAATCGGAAGGATAAATACGCCGCGATGTGACGTATAAAGTTGCGGGAAAAACAAGGGAACATTGATAAGATAATAAAGTCCGGTAACGTGGCATACGGAAGGAGCGGATCATCTATGCGCTTGCGATAACATAGACGCGATGAGATCCGTATGCTGATAATGATACACCCCAAAAGAGGATGCCCATAGGAATGGGATAGGTGAGAAACCTGTGGAGGATTAATTCCCGCCGGCAAGCATATTTAGGACTCTGGAATACATAAGTATGATTAAAGAGATAGGAGGAACAGGCTATGATGGAAGTAAAACATGTCATACCGGATTATTCGGATGTGAAGGAAAGGCGTGCCAAATTGCAGGAACAGTATGTGATGCTGCAGAAAAAATTAAGACAGAAAAAAAGGGTAAGGGGCGTGGCGGATGCAGGCATGTTACGCGAGACAATCTATTGATAAAAAGGATTCAATTTCCATTGAAACACAGATAGAACTGGCAAAAAAAGAATGTATTCCGGAGGAAGATATTGAGGAATATAGGGATAAGGGATATTCCGGAAAAAATACTAAGCGGCCGGAATGGCAACGGATGATGCGGGACGTTCAGGAGGGTAAGATCAGTAGGATCATAGTATATCGGATCGATCGTTTTTCAAGATCTTTGCTGGATTTTTCTAATGCATGGGAAATCATGAAGGATCATAATGTTGACTTTATCTCAGTAAATGAGAAATTTGACACATCGACGCCCATCGGCAAGGCAATGTTGTTTATCCTGATGGTATTTGCCCAACTGGAACGAGAGACGATTGCAGAGCGTGTTGCTGATAATTATTACGCCAGAACAAAGCTGGGGAACTGGCCGGGAGGACCGGCACCGTATGGTTTTCATAACGGTCGCATAGAGATTGCCGGAAAAAAATGCCCTACACTGATCGAAAATGATCTTATGGAGCATGTACATACCATCTTTGAACTGTACGCCACCGGTAATTATTCCTTAGGAAGCCTGGCAAAATATCTGGATGATAACGGCATATCCGGAATACAGCGTAGTAACTGGTGTAATGTGTCCCTCGCCCGTCTCATGAAGAATCCGGCATATGTAAAAGCGGATGCGGATGTATATGCGTATTATAAGGCTATGGGGGTGAATGTTACAAATCCGCTGGAGGATTTTGACGGAGAGCATGGGGGAATGCTTATTGGAAAGAGAGAACGGGGGACAGTGAGAATAAAACCCAAAGAAGAAACGGTATTTAACCTGGGAAATTGGGAAGGCGTTATATCCTCCGAGCTCTGGCTGGCGTGTCAGAAAAAGCTGGCAAAAAACAAACAGATTAAGACCAGTGGAATCGGGAAAAAAACATGGCTTTCCGGAATGTTGAAATGCGCTTCCTGCGGAAGGTCGGTGCGCGTTCTGGTTAATTCTAGCGTCAAAAGCAAGATAAAATATCTCAACTGTACCGGACATGTTGAACGTTGCTGCGATATGCTTTTTACCATCCGGGGGAATGAGGTGGAAGAGATTGTAGCGGAAGAACTTAAAAGGATTCTGCAACAGTGTGTTGACGAACCGCTTCCGGCAGAGAAAAAGGGACTGTCGGCAAGGGAAAAGATTGAACTGCAGGAGATCGAGGAAAAGATACAGAACCTGATCAACGGCATAGCCGGTGGTAATGCAGCTGCTGTCACCATGAAATATATCAATGCAGAGATCGCCAGGATGGAGGAGCGACGGTCGGTACTTGCTGAAGCCGCGCTGGAGGCTGCAGCGTCTGTAACCAAACCGGTTGTATGTGATCATGTGGAGTTTGATCAATTAGATTTGGAAGAGAAAAAGATGGTTGCACGCGCATACATCGACCATATCAAAGTTGGGCAAAACCAGGTAGAAATTATCTGGAAAGTATAAGACATTGTTCGCGTTTCTTCGACAGGCAAAGTGATCAACGTCCCATTGTATTGTGTAATAACCGCACTCAGACGCCGTGTCGATCAGTTCGTTGTCATAGGAACCATAGGGTGGGCGGAACAGCATCATTTCGTATCCGGTTAGTTCCCGAACCCGTTCATGCGGTCCCATCAGCTGCTGACGAATCTCTTCGGTGGAAAGGGTTGCCATGTCAGGATGGCTTTCGGAATGGTTGCCTAGGTCATGCCCTGCTGCGTAAATCGCTTTTACGTCTTCGGGGTAGCTTTCTACCCAGCCGCCGGTCATAAAAAAGGTAGCTTGGATATTATGTTTTTCCAAAATAGCAAGAATGTTGGCTGTGTCATCATTTCCCCAAGCAGCGTCGAAGGTGAGTGCGATCTTAGGGGATTCGGTATCGACACAGTAAATTGGGAGCGCCCTGCCATTAACGACATTGGAACTGTTGGTCGTAACAGCTTCGTTGGATAAGTACATGGCGGATATGGCGAGAGCGCCGATGCCGAGTGCCATGACAAGAAGCGTCTTGGCAATATGTGTTCCGGTCAGAAAGCTGTTCCGGAGTTTTTGGAGATATTTTTTCATATGAAGATTCCTTTTTACGGACCATATCTTGTTAAAAGTATATTCAATCCTGCATTTGTCCTAGTCGGATTTTTGCTAAATTGCTGAAAAAATGCAAATAGGCTTTAAAAATATAAAAAGTGTGCTATAATCATGTATTATAGAAAGGCGTGGATAAAAAGATGAAGAAACTTGAAATAGTTACAAGACCTGAAAAGTTGGATGATCTTAGGATGATCTTAGAGGAATTTGGCGTGACCGGACTGAATATCTTTCATATGGAAGGATATGGTAATCAGAAGGGTCATTATGAGGGATTTGACTCTGCTGTTAATCAAATCCAGTTGCTTCCCATGATCAAAGTGGAGACTGTAGTGGACGCTTCCATTGCCGGAACACTGATTGAGAAGATTTCTAAAGGAATCAGAACAGGAAATTATGGGGACGGTAAGATATTTGTCTATGACGTGGATGACGCAATCAGGATCAGAACAGGCGAGCGCGGCAAGCAGGCGCTATAGTAGTGGAAACTGAATACGACAAATAGGCGGCGCTTCTTATTTCCCTATACTGGGAGAATGGAAATGCCGCTTTTTGGTATCTTAACGCAACCAGAAGATGACACATAGAAAAGGAAGTGCGTTTTCCTGTTGGTTTTTATTTTTGGATGCATCTGTTATAATATCAATAGTAACAAATAGCTTGAAGCGTGATAGGTACAGGAGAGATAATGAAAATCGGAGGATACGTAAAAGATGGAATTTGGTGAGAAATTGTATGAACTCCGTAATAAGGCGCAGATTTCGCAAATTCAGCTGGCTGAAGATTTAGGCGTAAGCCGCCAGACCATATCAAAATGGGAAACAGGGACCATGTTTCCTGAAATCGGAAAGTTGATAAAGATTAGTGAGCGGTTTAATGTATCTACGGATTATCTGTTAAAGGAAACACGGCAAAAAGATCCGATAGCTAACCTGGACCGGCTGGTTTTAAAGTTCTTGGGATCGGCACAGGATATGGATGTAATTTCCAAAGAACTGGTTGATATTATACGGGATGGAATGATCGATAAGGATGAGAAAGAACGCGTCCAGAATATTTTAGTAACGCTTAATGAGATTGAACAGATTATAGATGAAATTAGAAGTAGCCTTTGCATGGATACGGATATGTGACTGGATCTACCGCAGAAGAAAAGTACACAGAACCGGCAATGATGGCGTGTTTATTTTTTCTATAATGAAATGGTCTTTGTGGCAATTTTCTTTTGGAACATAGTATCATGTTCCACAAACAGCATGGTCGGCTGATAATTCAAAAGTAATTTTTCAATCTGCATTCTTGAAAAAATATCAACATAGTTTAAAGGCTCATCCCAAATATAGAGGTGCGCAGAGGTGAGTAAACTGGCGGCGATCAGTATCTTTTTTTTCTGGCCTTCCGAATAATCTTCCATTTTTTTAACAAATTGTACACGGTCAAAATCGAGCTGTCTTAATATAGAACAAAATAAACTCTGGTTCAGATGGCGTCTTTCACAGAATTCCTGAATTCCTCCTTTTAAGAAAGAGGTATTCTGACTGACATAGGAGATTACAAGATTCGGAGCAATTTCACATACGCCTTCCTCTGAAACAGTCAGATTGTTGTTGTATAAACCGGCTTTTTGTAAAATCATTTTGACAAGCGTTGATTTCCCGCATCCATTTTTCCCATGCAGGGCAATTCGGTCTCCCTGACAAATGGTAAATGTCAAATTGCTAAATACTGACTCCTCACTGTCATGATATTTCAGACGATAATGATTGATATTTACAAGCGTCTGTTTATGATGGATAAGCGGTACTATTTTCAGATCTGCCGGCAGTTCTAAATCTTTCAGGAGACCTTCCTTTTCTTCAATTTCCCTCTGAATGCGAGTCTCCATCTGAGTTACCCGGCTCTGCATCTTTTTTGTTTTTGCACCGATATAGGACCTTGTGCCCGCGCATCGATCCGGTTCTTTTCTGGGATCAAAGCCAATTTTTGTACGTTCGTTTTTGTCTGCCCACTCTGATGTGCGTGATGCAGATTGTTTTAGTTTTTTGATCTCTTTGAGATGCTTTTCATTTTTTGACTGTTCAAATTGATCCCTCCGTTGTTTGTTTTCCCACCAGCTTGAAAAATTGCCTTTTTGCACCTCAATGGTGTGCCTGTTAAGAACCAAAACATGATCGATACATGCATCCAGTAAATCCCTGTCATGGGATACTAAAATAAAGCCTTTTTTGGAAGCCAGATATTGTTTGACCATTTCTCTGGAAGCTGCATCTAAATGATTTGTTGGTTCATCAATAAGCAGAAAATTATTTTCACCGGAAAATAAACATGCCAGCATGATTTTGGACTGCTCTCCAAAACTCAGGGTAATAAACGGCCTATAAAGAAGTTCGGCGCTCTCCCCTAATTGCGTCAGTTCACATATCACGCGCCACTCTTCGCAGCCGTCCTTTAACGTGTCGATAAATTCAGAGGCTGGCAACTGCATTTTGGCTGGGTCTATTTGATATGGGAAATAATCAAATACAGCAGTCGTATCGATAGAACCGTTATAAGAATATTTCCCTAAAAGTAGATTTAAAAAGGTTGTTTTTCCTTTTCCGTTACGACCGATAAATCCTAATTTCCAATCGGTATCAATCGAAAATGATACCTTTTCAAATATATTATCGAAACTGCCCTCGTAATGAAAGGTAAGGTTATTTACACTGATCTGCGACATATACGTTCCTCCTGATTATATGGTATAGATAATAAGTAAAAAAATAAGAACCGTTCGCTGCCAAACAGTTCCATTACATACTATAACCTCTTGCATCAGAGAGACGATATTGCAATCATCGCTTTCCATTAAATTTATATATACAAATATTTAAAAAACATACATTATAATATACATAAAAGAAGGTTATGAGAACATAATCCACTTTTGGCAACATGATAAACAGTATGTGTATTGCCTGCCCATACTGAAAAACTTTATGTGATCAAAAGTAAATTATCTCTTCATCTTTTCACCCCTTTTTCTAAGATGTCATCATCTTAGCACTTTATAAAATGTTTGTCAATGAAATGTGAATTTTGAGGTGCGCATGTACTTTAATCTTGGATAAAATATTTTTTTTAACAGAAGTATTTACAAACATATGTTCCTGTGTTATAATAGAACATAAGTTCGAATAGAGAGATAAGTGCTGTGGAGGGAGAAAGAGGTGGATATGTTACAGGAGGATGTTGAAAGCTGTCTGTTGGATCAGGGAGGTCTTTGCATAGAGGAAAATGTTCCAAATGCCCATGCAGGGGAACTGTCTGAAATACAAAAGAATATGAAGATGGATATCATGGACAAGCTTTCTATCCTTTCTGCCGCTGCGAAATATGATGTTGCCTGCACCAGCAGTGGAGTGGAACGCTCCGGCAATGGAAAAACCATGGGGAATACGGTTGCCGGCGGCATCTGCCACAGCTTTTCTTCAGACGGCAGATGCATTTCCCTGCTTAAGATTCTGTTGACCAATGAGTGCATCTATGACTGCAAATACTGTATCAACCGCCGGTCCAATGATATTAAGAGAACTTCATTTACTCCGGAGGAAGTATGCCGGCTGACCATGGAGTTTTACCGAAGGAATTATATTGAAGGGCTGTTTTTGAGTTCCGGCATCCTGTGCAGTCCGGATCATACCATGGAACTCATTGGGGAGACGATCTATCTTCTCAGGACAAAATACGGATTTAACGGTTATATTCATGTGAAAGCCATTCCCGGAGCCTCTCTGGAGCTGGTTCGCCGGGTCGGATTTTATGCGGACAGGATGAGTGTCAATTTGGAGTTCCCCACGGCGGAAGGGTTAAAGAAACTGGCGCCCAACAAGCATAGAAAGAATATTTTGGCACCCATGCGAATGATTCAGAATGGGATTCAGGATAATAAGGCGGAGATCGTTCAATACCGTAATGCGCCGTCATTTGTGCCTGCGGGGCAGTCGACCCAGATGATTATCGGAGCAACACAGGAGACGGACTATCAGATCATGACCATTGCGGAGAACCTGTACCGTAAGTTTGATCTGAAGCGGGTATTTTATTCGGCATTTGTAGCTGTCAATCAGGATAAGGAACTGCCTGTACTGCCGGGCGGCGTGCCTTTACTTCGGGAACACAGGCTGTATCAGGCGGATTTTCTTTTGCGTTTCTACGGATACAGGGCTGAGGAGTTGTTGGATGAACGGCACCCGAATTTTAATGCATTTTTAGACCCCAAGGCGGATTGGGCGGTAAGGCATTTAGAATGTTTTCCTGTGGAGATCAATCGTGCGGATTACCAGTCGCTGCTTCGTGTTCCGGGGATCGGCGTCAAAAGCGCAAAGCGTATTGTAAAGGCGAGAAGACTGGGGACATTAGGATTTGATGAATTAAAAAGACTTGGGGTAGTATTAAAGAGGGCATTGTATTTTATCACCTGCAATGGCAGGATGATGTATCCTGTCAGACTGGAGGAGAACTATCTGATTAGAAATCTAACGGAAAAGAAAAACGTTGTGGACGAAGTGTCGGTACGGCAGATGTCTTTGTTTGATATGCAGGTGTAAGGGCCGCAGCGTTTTTTATATCTATTTGAGCCGCCGAAGGCGGTATGGGGAAGAGTAATATGATAGTTATCATCTGCAAAAAAACAATAGAAGGTATCTATAGTGGGATTTATCAGGCTTATGAGATGAAATGTGACCCCGCAGATACCAGACTTGCGCTGGAAGAGGAATACGAGCCGGAATTGTTTGATGAATGTATAGAAGCTTCCACAGACCCGGAAAAGGCGGTTAAGGTCAAAAGGACGCTGAATAGAGAATTTGGCAGGGAAAATACACGGTATCTTTCGTATGCGCTGGTGGCTGGGGCGGCAGATAGGGCGGATGCAGTCTATCATACCATAGTGGTGGGGCTGAAGCGCAGACTTGGGTTTCGTGTGCTTGAAAATCTGGCTGACCCTTACGTAATGCGCGTATTGGAACTAAAGCGCGCCGTGGAAAATGAATTTTTGCATCTGAGGGGATTTCTGCGCTTTCGGGAACTGGAAAGCGGCATACTTTATGCAAGGATGCGACCGCATCATTATGTACTGGAACTTTTGATGAATCATTTTGAGGACAGGCTGCCGGGGGAGGATTTTATTATTTATGATGCAGAAAGAGGGATTGCCGGAGTTCATCAGAAGGATATGGAGATATATTATGTAAACCATATAGGAGATCAGGAGAAAGGAAATACTACTGTGTATTCCGATGAGGAATTGATATATTCTGAGTGGTTTCGGGGATTTTGTAAGAGTATTGCCATCAAAGAACGGAAAAATACTGATTTGCAGAGACAGATGCTGCCGCTGCGCTTCCGGTCAGATATGACTGAGTTTTTATAATATTTAGGAGACTCGCATCATGAGTACAAGTATGCTATAATTGCAACAGATAGTATGGTGCGCCAAGGGAAGCAGCGTGCATCGAAAAACGCAAAGCAGGTACAGAGGAGGCATCCGTTTTGGAAAATCGGGAGATCCATATATCGGTCCGGCAGCTGGTGGAATTTATTTTCCGCTCCGGTGATATTGATAACAGGCGCGGCGTATCTCCTGAAAAGGCAATGCAGGAGGGAAGCCGGCTGCACCGCATGATTCAGGGAGGCGCGGGAGAAAATTACGCGTCTGAGGTGCTGCTTAAGTATCAGTATGTGACAGAACGTTATACCATCAAGATCGAAGGCAGGGCGGACGGTATCATCTTTGAGGGCAGACGGAGGATCGACGGAGAGCTGCAGTCGCAGCTGCCGGCTGTGAATCCTCAGTGGACGGAAGATGAGGAATATGATCAGATTACGATAGATGAGATCAAATGTGTGGCGAAGAAGCTTGAATATATGAAAGCGCCGGTTCCAGTGCATCTTGCGCAGGCTAAGGTGTACGCTTATATCTATGCATTGCAGAAACAGCTTCCGATGATCAGAGTGCGTATGTCCTATTGCCACTTTGAAACAGAAGAAATCCGTTATTTTTTCGAGGAATATACTTTTTCCGCACTGGAAACATGGTTTGAAGATTTGATGCGGGAATATAAGAAGTGGGCTGATTTTCAACTGGAATGGGAGGATATTTATAAAAGCTCTGTGCGGGCGGCGGAATTTCCGTTCCCTTACCGGGAAGGACAGCGTGAACTGGTGGTGTCCGTATATCAGACGATCAAGGAATCCAAAAAGCTTTATATTGAGGCACCCACCGGTGTTGGAAAGACAATATCCACCATATTTCCCGCGCTTAAGGCGGCGGGAGAAGGTATGGCGGGGAAGATATTTTATCTGACGGCAAAGACCATCACCAGAACGGTGGCGGAGGATACATTTGAATTGCTGCGCGGCAGGGGGCTTCAATGCAAAACTGTTACGTTGACTGCAAAGGAAAAGATATGCCCCATGGAAGAAGTGGAATGTAATCCTCTGGCTTGTCCGTATGCTAAAGGGCATTTTGACAGGATCAATGATGCTTTATATGATATTATCACCCATGAGGACCGGTTTTCCAGAACTGTGATCATGGAATATGCGGTGAAGCATCAGGTATGCCCGTTCGAGTTCAGCCTGGATATCAGCTTGTTTGCGGACGGTGTAATCTGTGATTATAATTATGTTTTTGATCCCCATGCCAGCCTGAAACGGTTCTTTTCAGAGGGAATGAAGGGGGACTATATTTTTCTTATTGATGAGGCGCATAATCTGGTAGAACGTGGCAGAGAGATGTACAGCGCTTCCATCTGCAAAGAGGATATCCTTGCGCTGCGGAAGCAGATTAAGGATGTGATGAGCATATCCGGACAGAAAGTCTCTTCCAAAAAATCTGTTATAAGACAGGAAAGCTTGTTTTCAGAAAAGGAATTCCAGAAAGGGATTACAGAAGATATATCGCGGCAGGGTTTTACGAAGAATCTTCCGCTGAACCGCATTGCCAAGTCTTTAGATCATCTTAATAAATATCTTCTGGAACTTAAGCGGGAATGTGAGAATTATATAGAACTGGAAGATGTCAGCGACCTGATCCGTATCACAGAAAGGCTATATACCACGATTGGCAGTTATCTGGAAGAAGAGGATGAAAGACCGGTCAGGAAAGCGATCCTGGAACTGTATTTTGAGGTCGGTCATTTCCTGATGATCTATGAAAAAATGGATGAAAATTACCGACCTTACTGTGAACTTAGGGAGGATGGTCATTTTGTCGTTAAACTTTTCTGCGTCAATCCCAGGGAAAAGCTGAAAGAGTGTATGATCAAGGGGAGAAGTAGCATTTTATTTTCGGCAACGCTGCTTCCGATTCAATATTATAAAAAGCTTCTGGGCGGTGAGCCGGAGGATTATGAGATCTATGCGAGGTCAACTTTCGACAGACGCAGGATGGGGCTTTTTATCGCCAAAGATGCTACCAGTAAATATACGAGAAGAAATGATATGGAATACCATAAGATCGCGGCATATATCTATGAGATCTTTCGGGCAAAACCGGGAAACTATATGGTATTTCTACCGTCCCATGTATTTTTGGAACATGTCTATGACATATTCTGCCGTAGTTTCTATGAAGAAGGATCTATGGAATGCATTGTCCAACATGAGCGTATGGACGAGCAGATGCGGGAGGAATTCTTAAGAAAATTTTCAGATGAAGGAGAAGCAGAAAAGGAATGGAAAGATGACGGAGATGTAAGTACAGAAGGCAGGGCGGGTATGGGGCAGCCGACTGCATTGGCGGGAAAAGAGATCTTTTTACAAAAGAAGGAAGGTCGCAAAAAAGGTTTGATAGGTTTTTGCGTTCTGGGCGGAATTTTTTCGGAAGGAATCGATCTTAGACAGGATTCATTGATCGGAAGCATTGTTATAGGTCCGGGGCTTCCGCAGGTCTGCAACGAACGAGAGATCTTAAAAGATTTTTTTGATGACGAGGAGCATGACGGTTATGATTATGCATATCGGTTTCCGGGGATGAATAAGATACTGCAGGCCGCAGGCCGCGTAATCAGGACGGCGGAGGATGTGGGAGTGGTCGTTTTGCTGGAGGAGCGGCTGTTGAATCGTTCTTATCAGAGGATTTTTCCGAGAGAATGGAGTGATTATGAGACAACTACGAATACGGCGGTCGCAGATAAGCTTGTGTCTTTCTGGAAAAAATGGAAGTGATTGGTCTGTGCTCCTGTTTACAACCTAAGTTATAATATTATGTAAACTAATACAATTTTCCACATTTGAAGAATAAATATGCATTTTTTAAGAAAATATTGACAGGATTTAACATTTAACGACAAATGGTTGTGGATAACTATGTGGAAACTGTGGATTTGTTGAAAAATTAAATCTTATTTGTAACAAAAGAACGTTTCATGACTTGCAGAAAAGAAGAAAAATTTGTCGAAATTTGAGGTGATTTAAAGGATATAGTAATATATTATGTAAATCAAATGTAGTAAAGGTACTCTATTCAAGAGAAATGATTGGAAAGAGACATAAGGACTGCCCGGTTGATGATAAAGGAAATTTGTGGTATTGTATATTTAGGATTGCAGACCTCCAATACTGGAAAATATAAGAAACGGTACTGGATGGTATGGAAAATAAGCATTAATTAAAGAACAGACAGGAGGAGCAGTATAGTTATGTGGGCTTATGAAAGCGTGTTTTATCAGATTTATCCATTGGGATTTTGCGGAGCACCGTTTGAAAATGACGGTGTTGCGGCATCCAGGATCAAGAAGGTGATCGATTGGATCCCTCATATGAAGAAATTGGGGATCAATGCGATCTATTTTTCGCCGATCTTTGAATCAGATACCCATGGTTATAATACAAGAGATTATACGAAGGTAGATACCCGTCTGGGAACAAACGAGGATTTTGCCGAGGTTTGTCAGGCGCTCCATAAGGAAGGTATCAAAGTCGTGCTTGACGGCGTATTCAATCACGTGGGGCGGGGATTCTGGGCATTTCAGGACGTGTTGAAAAACCGGGAACAGTCCCCGTATGTGAACTGGTTTCACAGGATTGATTTTGGCGGTAATTCCGGATATAATGACGGACTTTGGTATGAGGGATGGGAAGGTAATTACGATCTGGTGAAATTAAACCTTCATAATGATGATGTGGTGAATCATATCTTTTCAGCGGTGGATGGCTGGATCAAAGAATTTGATATCGACGGAATCCGTCTGGATGTGGCATATTGCCTGGATCACGGATTCCTAAACCGCCTGAGAGGATTCTGTGATTCCAAAAAAGAGGATTTCTTCCTATTAGGAGAGGTACTTCATGGAGAGTACGGAAGGATGCTGCAGCAGATGAATATCCATTCGCTGACCAATTACCAGTGTTATAAGGGCATTCACTCTGCATTTAACAGCGCTAATATGTTTGAGATCATCCATTCCCTGTTGCGGTTGTTTGGACCGGAGGACTGGACGGTATGCAGAGGGGCGCATCTGTTGTCCTTTGCGGATAACCATGATGTATCCAGGATCGCCAGCATTCTCCAGAATGAAAAGCATCTTCCGCTGGTATATGCTATGGTATATGGTATGCCCGGAATCCCTTGCGTATATTATGGAAGCGAATGGGGTGTCAAAGCGGATAAGAGTCAGGGAGATCCGGCGCTGCGTCCCTGCCTTGATGCACCAGAATGGAATGAACTGACAGAGTTTATCAGCCGGCTTACTAAGGCTAAAAAGAACAGCCATGCGCTTAATTATGGCAGTATGAGAAGTATTGTGCTGACAAATCAGCAGTGTATTTTTGAACGAAAGAGCGATCAGGAGAGGGTTCTGGTAGCTATTAACATGGCAGATGCTCCCTATACGGCGCATTTTGACGCGGGATGCGGCATGGCGGTGGATCTGATCACCGGCAAGGATCATGATTTTGGCGGAGGAAGTGAGCTGCCGCCGTACAGCGCTGCATTCTGGAAGATGGAACGCTAAGCATATGAAGAAGCGTTAAGTCTCCGGAATGCTGAATATACAGTATTTTAACACAGACGTCGGAAGGGGCGTATAGACCCGTTTCCGGCGTCTGCTTTTTTTATATTTATTCTTTTTTGCCTATCTTTTTGGTTTTTATTTTATCTTTTTTATAATAAGTGTTGACGTATAATGTTATATGCTGTATAGTATATGAAAAGATAATATTATACATTGTATAATATGCGCGAGGAAAAATAAAGATTCACAAGGAGGAGAGAAGTGAATACGTGGTCAAGAAGTGAATTGAAAGGAAATGCAAGGCAGGTGTTGTCACGCACCTATGGGAAGATGCTTATTATTTCCTTGCTGCTGACAGCTTTGCAGATGCTGCCATCCAAATTTACGTTACAATTCAAAGTTCCGTACCATTATTTGGGTTTATCCCAATTTACCGGTAATCTGCAGGACATCTTTATGCACAGAGAGGTGGACTGGGATTTTAGAAAACTGATGGCAGGCATATTGATGTTTATTGTCATGATGTCGCTGGTCAGTGCACTTTTGCAGTACGTCCTTAGGATCTTTCTGACTGCTCCGTTGGAGGTGTCGGTCAAGCGGTTCCTGTTGTTTAACAGAAGCAGTGATCAGGCGGATTTAAAGGAACTGAGTTATGCATTTCGATATTCTTATCTCAATATTGTCAAGGTGCTTTTCTTTCAAATTCTATATACTTTTTTATGGGGGCTGCTTTTTTGGGTGCCGGGAATCATAAAAAGCTATGAATACCGTATGATTCCGTATCTGTTGGCGGAAAATCCCAATTTGTCCAAGGACGAGGCGTTTGCGATATCAAAGAGGATGATGGATGGAGAAAAATGGGAGGCTTTTGTGCTGGACTGTTCCTTTATCGGATTTTATATTCTTTCTGCATTTACTTTTGGACTGCTTGCCATTTTCTATGTGACGCCGTATAAGATTCTCACGGATACGGAACTTTATGTTGCATTAAAGGGAAAAGGAATGAATCAGGAATAACGTTTCTAAGACAGCAAAGAAAGGAGAATAATATGGTTTTTAATACGGGAGCTGCGCTTCTGGATGCAATTGTACTGGCGGTAGTATCCAGAACGGTGGAAGGAACTTACGGATACCGGATCACCCAGCAAGTGCGGTCGGTGATGGAAATCAGTGAATCTACTTTGTATCCGGTATTGCGTCGGCTGCAGAAGGACGAATGTCTGGAGGTATATGATCAGGAATGTGCGGGAAGGAACCGGCGGTATTATAAGATTACGGAACGCGGCAGGGTGCAGCTGAACTTATATGAAGGAGAATGGAAGACGTATTCGGAAAAAATAGATTTATTGTTTAAGAAAGGAGTCGGCGATGAATAAGGAGGAGTTTTTAAGTCAACTGGAAGCGCATTTGTCCGGGATGCCGGAAAATGAGAAACAGGAAGCTCTGCAATATTACCGTGATTATTTTGAAGATGCCGGAAAGGAAAAGGAAAATGATATACTGGCGTCTCTGGGGAGTCCCGCGGAGGTGGCGGAGAATATTAAGGAAGAAAACCAGAGCGGCGAATGGACGGAGCGGGGGTATTGTGCGGAGCATCAGTCTGCTGATACCTGTATTGTAAAGACGGATGCAGTCGGTGGGCAGAATACAGAAAATCAGCAGAACATAGGAAATCAACAGAATGCCGGTCCGGAACCTGCCAAGAAAGAGGATAAGGCGGGGATTATTCTGGCGATCGTGCTGGTTGTAGTGTTGAGCCCTGTCTGGATTTCACTGCTGGGAGGCTTGTTTGGAACTCTGGTTGCCCTGATCGGAGGGTTTATCGGATTCATGGTATCCGGTGCAGCATTGTTTATTGTAAGTATCCCTATTGTTATAGGAAGCATATGCGCTATGGTGGCGGGACTTCCGGTTCCGATCGGTCTGATGTTGATAGGAGCGGGGCTGATGATCGGCGCCATAGGGATTCTGCTGATCTTCTTAACCGTGCTGATCATCCGTTATGCAATCCCGGCACTGATTAAGGGAATAAAAAGTTTATGGAACATGATCTTTAAAAGAAGGGAGGCATCCAAATGAAAAAATTTGCAATGATATCATTGATTACAGCGGGTGTTATGTTTGCGCTGGGACTGGGCTTGTTTATTGCCGGCGGCGTAACGGGCGGCATAAAGTTGATTGCGGATTTTTCCGTTAATGGAGTGGAGTCCCTGCTGGAACAAGTCGGAGGGATCATTAATGTTGTCCCGGAGAATTTTATTCCTGAAGAGGTGAAAGCTGAGTATAATGAGGCGTATCCTATTATTCAGGGAGGAAGCGTTAATAATATGCAGATCTGTACCCGGGATGAGATTACGGATGTGAAAATCTGCGTTATGAGCGGAGATCTTGAAATTGAAAGCGTCGGCGGTACGGATTATTTTGGCGTGGATTGGGAAGGAATGGGAAGATTTCAGTATTATGTGGAGGATGGAACGTTATATGTGATATCTACCGAGAATTTTGGAGACACGACTGTTTATGTGCCGGAGGATATGGTATGTGAAAGCTATACACTTGCGGCAGCCGCAAGTAATGTTGACGCCGATGTAATCAAAGCGGAGGAGGTCTTATTATATATCGGAATGTCGGAGGTATCCATCGATACGTTGGAAGCGGACAGCCTTACAATGGAAGCAGGCAAATGCAGTTTTGAAATTGCCCAAGGTAATGTGGGAGAATGCTCCATGACTTATGATACCAGTGACATCGGTTATTCCGGGAGCTTTTCCGGCAATGTTGAGGTGATAGGATCTATGGGAAATCTGGAGTTTGAACTTTGGGGAGATTCTGACCAGTATAATTATTTTATCCATTCTACGATGGGAAGTGTAGACATGCCGGGGTATCATGTGGTAGGATTTACACAGAACAAAACCATCAATAACAATGCAGGAAAGGATATGACGCTTACTTCATCCATGGGAAATATTGAGGTAAACTTTATGGTTGAATGATCTGGCGGAATCATGTCATGAAGGAAGATCTGAAAGAATACAGGGATGTCGAGGAATATATTCTCGACATCCCGAAATTTACGAAGAAGCATAAGCAGAGTGAGACAGACGGATTTTATACTTTTTTGGGACGTCCGGGGGAGCGGCAAAAGATTATCCATGTGGCCGGGACGAATGGGAAAGGGTCTGTCTGTGTATATTCTGAATCCATGATCATGGCCACAGGGCATACCTGTGGCTTATTTTCGTCTCCGCATTTGGAATGTATGCGGGAGCGCATCCGCTTACAGAAGATGGACATTCCGGAGGAGGCATTTGTCAGGATATTTACCTATGTCACCCAGCAGATGGAACGATATACAAAAAATTATTTTCCTACTTTTTTTGAACTTCTTTTTTTCATGGCAATGGTATATTTTGAGGAAACAAAACCGGAATATATTATCTTGGAGACGGGGATGGGCGGACGGCTGGATGCCACCAATATCGTAAAAAATAAGAAGATCTGCATCATTACCAGAATTGCATTGGACCATATGGCATATCTGGGAGATACTCTGGAGGAGATTGCAGGGGAGAAAGCGGGTATTATCTTTGGTGGCGTTCCGGTTGTTTACTATCATGAAATGGAAGACATCAGCCGCGTGATTAGGGAAAAAGCAGAAGAAATGGGGGCGGAAGCGATTCCAATCGCAGAGGCGGATCTCTTAAATTTAAAAAATCATCAAAAATACATTGATTTTTCTATTTTCTTTGAGTATTATGGTTATTATAACATTAAAGTGCCGTCTTGTGCTCTTTATCAGTGTATGAATGTTTCGTTGGCGTTATATGCGATGCGAAGGATTTTGGGGAAGCAGCTGACGCAGGAGATTGCGGCAGAGGCAGTTGTGCGGACAAGCTGGTCCTGCCGGATGGAAGAGATTCGACCCGGTATCCTGCTGGATGGCGCGCATAATCCCAATGGGATGCAGGCGTTGCTGCAGAGTTTATCTTATCGGCAGGAGCGTAAAATATTACTTTTTGCGGCGGTATCCGATAAAGATATAGCGGCTATGGTACATGAAATAACCGCTTCAGGGATCTTTGAGCATTATATCATTACGGTGGCGGGCGGTGCCCGGGCGGCAGATTTAGACTATGTTGAAAAACTGTTTCGGGACAATACGGAGAAAGACGTGAAGGCATTTCAAGATGCCGGACAGGCTTTCCGCTATGGTAAGATGGTGCGGCAGGACGGATTGCTGGTGGTTGCCGGTTCCTTATATCTGGCAGGACTGATACGCAGTTTATGCAAAGACTAAGGGATGATTATCATTGTGTCGATGGGTTGAATACTTAAGTGATATAGCTGATCAGCGGGTTTAGAAAGGAACAGGGTATCATAAATGATCAATTTTGAAGAGGAACTGAAAAAGTTCCATCCGAGTTTGGAACTGCAGGATGCAGAGGAAATATTGAATCATCGTGACATGACAGATATGACAGATATATTTTTCGATATTATAAAAGAAACGGATGAAGAAGTTTAGGAGATAGACGGTTATGCTTTGTTATCAGTGTGGATGCCGTTTATCAGAGTTGGATTATTGTACAGGTTGTGGTGCGGATGTGCGTGCATACAAAAAGATCATGTACGCAGCGGAGTACTCTTATAACGATGGATTGGAACGCGCCAGAGTTAGAGACCTGTCAGGAGCTGTTAACTCTTTGCGGCAATGTTTAAAATATAATAAGCAGCATGTGGATGCAAGAAATCTTCTGGGACTGATCTATTTTGAATGTGGAGAGGTGGGCGCCGCTCTGATCGAGTGGGTGATTAGTGCGACGGTACGGGAAGAAAAGAACTTGGCGATGGATTATATGGAGATTATCCAGTCCAATCAGGGAAGACTGGACATTATCCGTACAACGATCAAAAAGTATAATGTCTCTTTGGAAATGTGCCAAAAAGGCGATTATGATATGGCGATCATCCAGCTGCGCAAAGTGTTGAATCAGAATCCCAAATTTGTAAAAGCCCATCAGCTGTTAGGACTTTTATACATCAAAAGGGAAGAATGGGAAAAGGCAAAGCGGGAATTTACGCATTGCAAGCGGATCGACAGTGGAGACGTTAAAACCCTGCGATATCTCAAAGAGGTGGAAGAACAGCTTGACCCTGATGATGTGCACGCCTCCGGCCGCAATAAAAATAAAAAGCGGCAAAAAGAAGAAAGCGCCGCGATTTATAAATCCAGCGGCAATGATGTTATCATTCAGCCTCTCAATGGAAAGGAACCGCTTGGAATCAATGCATTTATACAGATTGCGCTGGGGATTGTGATCGGACTTTGTGTAACCATCTTTTTGATTACTCCTTCTAAGGTACAGAGTGCGCAGGATGAGTTGAAGGCACAGATCAATGGTTATGTAGAACAGTTAGATTGGAAAAACACTGAGATTGTAGAACTGGAGACGAGGATCAGCCAGCTGGAGCAGACCAATCTGTCATTGCAGGATCAGCTGAACGCTTTATCAGGTTCTGACGGTGCATTGAAGGAAATCAATGAATTACTGGCAGCAGCGTATGCAGCTCTTGACCAGACACAGGATGTGATGAGCGTTGAACAGCATCTGGGGGCGGTCAGTCAGGCATATGTGGAGCAGGAGGCTTCTCCGGAATTTCTGGATTTATATAATTATCTGCGTCAGTCCATCGGAGATTCTGTATCGCAGTCTTATTATAACAGCGGATTGGAAGCATATAACCAGATGGATTTTCCTACGGCCATAACGCATCTGGGAAGAGCATATCAGTATGACCGGGAGAATGACGATGCTTTGTATTATCTGGGTCTGGCATATATGGACAGTGGGGATGTGGAACATGCGGAGGAAGCATTTAATCAGCTGATCGAACTGTTCCCGGACAGTACACTGGTAACGAAAGCACGGCAGAAACTGGCGGAAATCGCAGAGTAAACAGATTTTGTGGCAGATACAAAGGGAAACATAAGGAACCACTGATTGATAGATAAGATACGAAAGAGAGAGCATAGGAATATGCTCTCTTTTGCATGCTTTTAAGCGAAGTAATATTAATTTATAAGAAAGGAAAGAGGAAAATGCAGATTGAGGATAAGTATCTGGTGATCCAGATGCCGGAAGAAATCGACCACCATCAGGCGGTGCTGATACGAAAGCAGGCAGATGAAAAAATTGTGAAGGGAGAGATTCAGGACGTGATCTTTGATTTTTCAGCTACCAGAGTCATGGACAGTTCCGGGATTGGGATGATTATGGGACGACAGAGAGTGGTGTCCAATTTTGGCGGGCATATCTATATTGCCAACGCAAGCAGCCGGATTCATGATATCTTATGTGCTGCCGGGCTGCAGAAGATCGTCAGCTTCATTACGGCACAGGAGATGAATTGAAGAAAGATATGCGTTTGAGGCAGACCGGAAAAGAAGCAAAATACAGATTGGATCATAGAACTGCAGAATTTAAGTATGAAAAAGGAGAAGGAGTATAATGATGAAAACATGTACGATCACACAGGAGCAGGAGAATACGGAAAGACGAAAAAATCATATGGAGATACAGATGCCGGCATATTCCTATAATGAGAAGCTGGCAAGAACGATCACGGCGGCGTTTATGCTGGACATGAATCCTACCGTAGAGGAGGTTGCCGATGTCAAGACAGCCGTTTCGGAAGCGGTTACCAATTCGATTATTCACGGCTATGGCGCATATGAGAAGAAAGAGGAAGTGCCGATGATCCGCATGATCTGTAAGCAGGATGGTCTGGAACTGACTGTGATCATAGAAGATGAAGGCTGTGGAATCGCAGATATCGCTAAAGCCATGGAGCCCCTTTATACTACGAGACCAGATCTGGAACGGTCAGGCATGGGGTTTGCCTTTATGGAAGCGTTTATGAATGAGATTAAGGTCATCAGTTCTCCCGGGGAGGGAACGAAGGTCATTATGAAGAAAAAGATTGCGGGGGCTTTGGAAGACTGATGGAAAATGTGGCAGTATTGATTGAACAGTCACAAAAGGGAGATCAGGAAGTACGCGCGCAGTTGATTGAGCAGAATCTGGGATTGGTTAGACATATAGTAAAACGGTATCAGGGAAGGGGATGCGATATGGAAGATCTCTTTCAAATCGGTGTGATCGGACTGATTAAGGCAGTGGATCACTTTGATCTTGGCAGAGATGTTCAGTTTTCTACGTATGCGGTTCCGATGATCATGGGTGAGATCAAACGTTTTTTCCGGGATGATGGGATCGTAAAGATATCCAGAGGAATCAAGGAGAATGCCTACCGGATCAGACAGAGTATGGAACAGTACGCCAGCCAGCATGGCAGGGAAGCCAATGTGCAGGAACTTATGGAGATGACAGGGCTGAGCAGAGAAGATATTGTTTTGGCGCTGGAGGCTGGCTATGAGGTAGAATCCATTTATCAGGCAGCATATAAAAGCGATGACAGGGAAATGCTTTTGATTGACCGGATCCCGGGCAATAAGGATGAACATGAGATATTGACCAATCATATCGTACTGCACGAACTGATGGAAAAAATGGATGAAAGGGACAGGCAGCTGATCAGGCTCAGATATTTTGAGAATAAGACGCAGACGGAGGTGGCGGGGTTGATGGGCATCAGTCAGGTGCAGGTCAGCCGGCAGGAAAAAAAGATATTGCTAAAGATGCGTACGGAGATCGGCGTGTAATCATACGCCGATCCCAATTTTTAGACCTAAATTTGGGACCCAAGTTTGGGTTGACATCCCCCAGAAACCAGTGTATGATTAACAGGAAAATAATAACTTCTGGAGAGCCTCATTAAGTGAGCGCCGAAGGTGTAAGGCAGAGATGCCGATCTCTCAGGCAAAAGGACAGAACCAATGGCGGATTGTACCTTTTGGGTGCAATTTTTTTGTGTTTTAGCATATATTTAAGGAAATGCTGATGAGATCATCTTCAATTACACAAAAGAAGGATAGGAGGAGCTATGGCGGATTTTTTGACAAAATTAACAGAGGTTAATAATGCGATCAATTCATTTGTCTGGGTGAAGATCGGACTGGTGCTTTTGCTTGGCACAGGTATTCTGATGACGGTAATGACAAAATTCTTTCAGATCTCGCACCTTGGACATTGGTGGAAGAAGACGATCGTGGGCGTAATTCAAAAGGACACACATAACCAGACGGGTAAGGGAAGCGT
>CAMWHY010000026.1 GCA_947174185.1 uncultured Lachnospiraceae bacterium
ATTTAAAAAAGTATAAAAATATGGGATATCTCCTATATATAAATCATCTTTTTCTGAATTTATTATATTCGCAAATGATTCTTCTTCATTGGCCATATTCCACAAGCGATCAAATAACTGGTTATAATATTTAGCATCTCGTATGTATTTTTCCTCTGTAGATGCACGTAATAAAATGCTATATTTGGAAGTATCCCTTAAAATCACACGTATTGGACAATTTAAAAATTCCTTTAAAAACATTTGTAATTTTTCCTTATTCTCCAGAAAATAGTCATAGATTGCCTCAAAACCGCACAGTATATCATTTAAAAACTCACGAGGCTCTACCAATTCCCCATTTAAAATAGGTATGTTTTTTTTCTCTGGCACAATATAATCCTTACGGACTATCTCCATATCAGATGAATACATCTTCTCAAAAGCTAACGCTCTTTTGGGAATTTTTTGTCCGCCCTTTCCTGTAATTCCTGCAATATCATAAAGCGCATTGTGAGAAGTAACCACACCTGGAAATAAACAAGTAGACAAAACAGACTCTCGAATTTGTTTTACATACCCTTCATAATTATTATTGGTCATCGTTCTCTTTCCTCGATATCCTTGAAAAAGAGATTCTAAATCTATAAAGTAAGGATTATCTCCTCTGCATACTACATTTTCCATATGAAGATCTGTTGCTTTTAGTATGTAAAAAATACCTGCATAGATCCCTGTTTTATAGTAAAATGATTTTACATTCTGAACCGATTTACATTCCTTACTGTCTATGTATTCTTGCCATCCATATTTTTCCCGAGTTAAAATAACCGGAGTTAAAAGATCGCAGTTTATATCTTTTGAGATCAGTCTAATCAGTTCACCAAATTTTTTATCCATCATCAAACTTCTTGGTTTATAGACTATAATTCCCTGCTCGAACTCCAAAATCGCAACACTTTTTTTCCCTCTATGTGTATCGCCAACGCTTAATTTTATATTTTTTATAAATCCTTTTATATTAAATATCATTTCTAATTGTTCATAATCTTTATCTGTTCTTTCTATTATTTCCTTCAAAAATGCAAGAAAAAGCTTACTTTCTTCCATTATTAGCCGAAATGCAACAGGATACTTTTTAATTAATTTTTCCATTTCGGTTATTTTTAATATGTTATTACAGAATTCATTATAACAAACAAGTTTTTCTTCATCATTTTCTATATCTTTTCCCACTGTATTTAATTCTGCCAATAATAATTTGGAAACGTTCTGTAATACAATTTTACTAACTTCTTCTTCAATAATTGAATTAATTACACTTTGCGAAATGCACATACAGTTTATACTATCTTTGCTAAAATAATTTTGATAATACTTTATAAAACTTATTGCAAAAAAATTAAAAGGATGTTCTTTTGAAGTGCCTGACGGAATACTGATATTATTTCTAATTTTTTCACAATTAGCATCAAAAAAAACTAAAAACATATTAATATCTTGAAACCATAAATCGTTACTGCATTCAAAATCTTCTGCCACAATAGTTTCACAAAATAAAGCTTTTGTTTTTTGATAAAATTCATAATAAATATCTTCAAACTTCTGTGGCAATTTGATTGTTTTAAACCAGTCTTTCACTTCTATTTTATCCATAGCATTTCCAGATATATACTTTGGAATCCTCTCCTGTATATTAGCGCCATATTTTATTTCTTCCATTTTCATAATTAACACCTCGCTAAAATCTCATATTTATACTAGCTAAATAGATTAGATGTCTATTACAGTAATTATACCTATTCTATAGTTCTTGCTAAATCTATATAATTTATAGTCAATATATAGATCGAGGCTGCCACCCCATAACTCAATCCGGTTATAGAATAACAGCCTCTTTCCATGTACTTATTGAGCCTGATTAGCAGCAAACAAAGACTGAGTTCGGGCAGTCATCTGTAATCGTAGGGAACCAACCGGAACCTACGCCACCTGTTGCCTGCTCTAATTCTGCATCAGTAACTTCATACTCTTTACGCATATCAGTATCCTCCTTTCTTTAGTGATGATACTATTATACTTCTAATTTGTACCTTAAATTGAATGATGTAATTTTTCCCAAACTACTCGTAATTTTTCCTCCTATATTTTTTATTATCTACAGCATGTCCAATTCTTTCGCCATTTCTTTCAACATATTCTCCATTCTGATTTATTTTTTGAAACATAAAAATCTACACTATTCACCTGTCCAAACTTTGTGCATAAAAAACACACGAATAAATTTTAAATATTGAATATCATTCGTGTTTATTCACATTTTACCGTTCTTCCAAAAAAACTGCCATATATGAATGTTTCATCACACATATGGCAGTATTTTCTTCGGTATGCCAGCTTTCTCATTGAGAAAACTTTTTCAATCCTGTCGGCTGCTTGGGCTGATGCAGACAATACATACATCTGCTATCTGCTGCTGCTTTTGCAGAATTAAGTGCCACTTTTTCCAAAATTTTTGCAACAATATGTTTCTTTTTGCTGTCCACCATATAACACACCTCCATTTTCATTTTCAACGCCAGTATACTTTTTTTTAATGACCTTTCCTTTTCAATGTTGAAATTCCGACACAGCATGTAATTTTTTCCATATAATCATTCTTATATAGATGGTAAGCTTGTATACTTGCCTCTTTTACCTGTATATGAGTATTTTATTTACTCACTATGGTTGTTAGCATATTTTAAAAACTTATGTAAAAATATTATCAGAAAGGAAGTTAATTATATCGCAAATAATCGTATTCGTGAACTAAGAAAAAGTCTGTCCTTGTCTCAAGAAGCTCTTGCCGAGAAAATTGGAACTACTCAACAAGCGGTAAGCAGAATGGAAAATAACGCTTATGATATTCCTTCTGATATACTCATAGAAATTTCAAAACAATTTAATGTTACTACAGACTACATACTTGGAATTTCTGATGTAAAACGTGATTATAACGGACAGTACCGTATGAATCAGGAAATGGATAGATGTTATAATATTGTCCTCCGCTATCAGAATCTGTCCGAAATCAATCAAAAGACACTCCGCTGCATACTTGAGCGCTTAGAGCAGGCTCAAAAGGAAGGCGAGGCAGCATATACAAAGGAAGTGGATAAAAATGCTGAGAATAGCGATATGTGATGATGATTGCAAATTTACCAAGGAAATTGAAACTCTGGTATTTCAGGAAAGTCGAAAATTAGGCATCCGTGTGGAAACCGAAGTATTCTCCGACGGCAAAACTCTTTTGAAAAGCATTCAGAGCGGCGAACATTATCAACTTATATTTATTGACATTGAAATGGAGCAGGTAGACGGAATAACGGCTGCACGGCGCATCCGTGAAATAGACCGGACTGTACTGCTGATTTATGTATCGGGCTATGATAAATATTTAAAGGAACTATTTGAAGTGGAACCATTCCGTTTTCTTTCAAAGCCCATAAATCATGTCCAGTTTGCCCGCTATTTTAAGGAATCCTGTAAACGCATCAATGAGACAGAAGTATTCTATCAGTTTACATTCAACAAAGAATTTCAGAAAGTATCCATAAGAGACATCGTTTATTTTGAAAGCTATAATAGAATCGTTTATATTCATCTTAAAGACGGCTCTAATGAACATTTTTATGGAAAGCTCAATAATGTCGAAATGGAACTGGCAACAAGCAGGCAATATTTTCTGCGTATACACCAATCCTTTTTAGTAAATTACGACTATGTGAAAAAGATGAATTTTTTCAATATTACCATCTGTTTCATGGAAAAAGAAATAGAATTAAAAATCAGCGAGGACCGGCAAAAGAAAGTACGCCAACAACTATGTAAGATTGCAGGCGGAAAGGCGGTCATAGAAGAATGACTAAATTTTTGACAATAATACCCGAACTGCTCCTGCCACTGCTCCACCTTCTCATTATACGAAAATACATGAATGTATTTTGGGGACCAGAGAATAGGAATTTAAAAGGCTACATAGAGTGGGGCATATATTATGTTTTTCTGTTCATAAACAATATCAGTTCTGTGTTCCCGCCCCATCTGCTATTGTTCGGAAATGTCCTACTAATATTTATGATCAGCTCATCTACCCGCAAGAGAAGTGTCAAGCAGCGTTGCATATTTTCCTTATTGATATGTACTGTATGGATGTTAGTGGAAGTTATTGTTACGATGATACTAATATCTGTAGGTTTCGAGACAAGAGCACTTCAAGATGCTGGGAGTTTCATATCTAAAATGTGTATGCTTCTGTTATCAGTTATCATAAGCCACTGCATCAAGGATAACCACTATTCCGAAATTCCCCTGCCTTACTTTTTGACCATTTTGTTGATACCAGCCAGCAGCATTTATGTAATGCACCATATATTTCTTATTGCGGCTATCCATAGCGAGTATATGATATTTTCTGCCACGGCAAGTTTCCTACTGCTTGTTGTAAACTATGTTATCTTTGAGATCTACGACTGGATCAGTCGGAACGCTGAACTGCGTGAGCAAAACCGCCTTTATGCGAAACAACTTGAGCTTTGCAGCCAACAGGCGGAAGAACGTGAGAGCCTCTACCTTGAAATCCGCAGAATCCGGCATGATTTAAAAAATCATCTCTCCGGCCTTCTTGGAATGGTTCAGACAGGGCAGGTCAGCGAGGCAGAGAAATACATAATGCAAATGCTAGATGTTGGTGCCGGAGATCGCCCGGAAGAGGTTTCCCGCAGCGGTAATATAGTCGTGGATTCCTTAATCAATCACGCATATGCTGCAGCGCAAAAAGATAATATACAATTTAATACCAATGTTCTCGTCCCTGCATCCCTTCCGTTTGAAAGCGGGCATTTAGCTATAGTTTTAGGAAACTTACTGGAAAATGCACTGGAAGCCTGTCAGGATGTTCCGGACGGGAAAAAATTTATACACCTTGATATTTCTTATACAAAAGATGTCTTTCAACTATGCATAAAAAATAACTATCAAACAAAGCGAAAAAAAGATCATATTGGTCATTATCTAACTACAAAAGACGATACCATATATCACGGTCTGGGGCTTTCATCCATAAACCATGCCGTTGTAAATTATCATGGGCAAATGGATATAACGGACAATGACAATATATTTCAGGTTATTGTTGTCATGTATGGTTCATATTCAAAGAAAGCCGGATAACATATGGATTGTTTTCAAAATCTAAAAAGGAGCTGTCATGGAACATATAGCAAAAATATTAACAGATTATATATATGAAAAAGAAATGATTACTGAAAATCTGGTTGAGATCTACCAGTACGGTTTTCAATGCTTTTTGGAGCTGTCCGTGAGTACCATATGCAGTATTATAATAGCACTGTTTCTCGGTATGATACCTGAATGCCTTTTCTTTTTTCTGCTTTTTATACCCATGCGTTCATTCGGCGGAGGATTACATATGAAAACATATTTTGCCTGTTTTATAAGCTCCTGTTTCATACTCACATCTTCCCTGTTGGCAGTAAAACATTTAACAATACCCATTACGATCTCTTTTACACTGTATCTGTTTGCTGCCATACTGATTCTGGTCATTGGTCCGGTTGACCATCCAAATCGGGAAGTAGATGCACAGGAAAATCGCACATTCATCAAGAGAACCCATTTTACTATGCTTATCAGCTTTTTATTGGCTTTATTTTTTATCTTCACCCAAAACACAAGGTATATGTTTCTTCAAGCAATCGTATTTGTTTTTATCACTGCCACTTCCCTCATCGGACGCCTGATATACAAACAGACTTAACTTTCTTTTTGTAAGACAGCTTGGATTTTATCCTGCCAGATTAGAATATCCTGCTTATATTGATCCCGCAGGCTGTCCGGCAGTTCATCATCTAGCTTGCAAATATCATCATAATCTTTTCGTGGCAGCATTTCCCTATTTTCATAAAACCACTGCCAGCGCCAGTTACGCAGCAAACTTTCCGCCATGCTTTCTGGCGAGGAAAATATTTCATCAACTATCATTGAAAGGTTCTGCCCTTCCTCTTTGCTCATTAAACCGATCAAGGACACATAACCCACCTGATAGATATACGCAATATGATAATCCTTCGATTTTTCGAGAACATCTAAAAAAAGACTTATCAGTTCTTTATATTTATCCATTTCAAACTTTCCTTTGTCCATTGCAATAATGTGCACAAGCCACATTTTTCATAAATATCTCAATCCAAATAATCCATTGCTAATAATTGTCTCTGGTTATTTGCATAATACTATCCCTCCTTGATAAAACAATTGGAAATCTTTACCCATAGAAAAGCAAGTTTTCCCGTTGTTAAATCTTACATACATTAATCAATTGCAACAACTTCATAAAATACCATCTAAATTATAATATTATCCTCTTGTGCTAAACTTCTTGCCAACTCAAGAGCACTAATTATTAATATCATTAAATACTCGATAAATTCTGCTATACTTATAATAGCAAAACATGAGCTAACTTCAATAACTCCTGCAGAAAATGTACTATTTTTGCAGAAAACGGCACAAAAAACCTTTCAGACACGCCATGCCATTCTGAAAGGCTTTTTCTATAATGATTTTACTTATTCAACACAAGCTTTAATTTATCATTATTGCCATATTAACTATTAAATCTTAATTCGCTTCCCGTTTCGGTCTCTTCGGCTGGTGACCAATTCCAAAACAAATAGGCGGATCTCCTCCCCATTGATCTTTTTTAACTTCATTGCGGAGAATTCTCTCTACTACCTTGAGTGCAACTCTTTTGATTTTTTTGTCTTTCTTCATTTTACACCTACCTCCTGTTTTATAATTTTTGCCAAACACATTAAGAATGCACATAATATGATAGCCGCTGACATATAGCCAATATACAGAATATCAGCTTTCAGATAAACTAAGACAGAAATTATCATTACTTCCATTAAAACAACCAGCCTTGCCGCTTTCTTAGACTCTTGCAATTCACTTTTACTCATTTCTATATTAGGGTGGTTTATTGTCCCGATGATACAGATTAAAATTATTGCCAAAAATAGCGTTCCATACATAATAGTCTGATTTATACAAAACATTGGTACTACTTGCATAATTACAATATAAATTATAACCGTCCCTAGATAACACTGCCAAAACTTATTCGCATGAAATCCTCCTGTTCGTTTCCTCAAAGAAAGAAAAAACACAATAAAACAAAAAGAGGATAAAAATTGCCTGAATATCAACCCTAAAAGCAACATGGTTCCAACAGTTATAGCATGTTCCAACATACCTATTAATGCATATTCATAATATTCACAACTTGACTGGCTTATTATTTTCTCAATCTCCATCTGATTGACGATCTTTATTGCCATCTTTTCTATCATAAACATGCCTCCTTAGTTATTCAGTATGAATTATATATGGAAAAAATCAAGGCTGCTCGCAGAAAATGGACATTTTTTGCAGAAAACGGCACTAATTGTTTTAAAACTAATTATTTAACATCGCGTTCATGCAGGAATAATAATTGAGAAGAGAAATTCTTTATTTTTATCTTCAATGACATACGCGCCACCATATTTCTCAATGATTTTTAACACATTCTTAATTCCTACACCATGTTCCTCCACGCTTGATGTTTTCGTAGATTTTATCTCACCATTTTCATATACAACATCATAATTAAACGTATTTTTAACCGCAATGATTATCATATCCTCTTCTTTAACAAACTTTAACTTAATTATTTTTTTATCCTCACATGTCTCACACGCTTCAATGGCATTATTTAGAAGGTTAGCAAGGATAGTAACCACATCCTCATCTTTTATTTTCAGCTCTGAAAGATCATTTACCCTGAATGCAAAAACAATTCCCTTTGCGTCAGCCTCCTGATACTTTGTATTAAGAATGGCATTTATAATTACATTATTGGTATTAACGGCATCCGGTTCATTATTCAGAGAACCATAAATCGTTTTTACATATTCTTCTAATTTGGAATATTGCTTTTTATCCAGTAGGGATTCTATACATGAAATCTGGTTTTTATATTCGTGTGTCTTTCTTTTTTGCTTATCAAAGTTTTCAGAGATAGACCTGTACATTTCCAACTGATTTTTCGCCTGGATTTGAAAAACCTTATTTTCATGCATTTTCATTTCTCTTTCCATAATATCGTTAATTAGATAGAATACAACAATATTCATTCCCACCATTCCAAATGCAATAACAGCAAGCAAATTTGCCTGCTCTACTGTCTGTACATATTCACAAACAGATAACATTGCAGAAATAGCTGCTATTGTAAAAATAGGAAAAAACAGAAACCTTAACCACTCTGTATCTAACATCTTTTCCATTGACTTTTTTGCAAACTGTTTCCTTATGACAAGAATAAGAAAAAATAGAATTACTTTTACCAGCAAATATGCCAATACAGAAGCTATTTTTTGTTGCTGATCTGATATATTTACGTCTAAAGACAACCAACCCATAATCAAGAACACCAGCGAATCCATTGCAAGCAACAACGCATCAAATAAAATAGCTAACACAAAAGATTTTTTTAAGCTAATTCTAACATGCCAAAGCATAAATACTGAGAACATCCAAATACCAATTAACTGTCTTATTACAAAATGTTCTGAAAATTCATATGAAAGGAAACATATGCAACTAAGCAATAGTATAAACTGTATTGTATTGATCCATCCTTTATACCTCACTTCCCCAAAGGTTTCATAAAAAATTTTGCAACACATCATTTCAATAAATATTAACAATATACTCTGCATTAAATCAAACATCTACACTTCTCCCTGACACGCTATAAACTTTTTCTTAACTTCTATATACCTTGCTTTCGGTATGGACAACTCAATCCCATTTGTCAATATCACTTTACAACGGACAACATTTTTGATATGTTTTGCATTTACGAGATAACTCTGATGTATCCTTATAAAATCATCCCCTGACAGTCTGGTTTCAAATATATTTAATGTTTCATACATGGTGTAGACTTTCATATCATCCTCCATAACATGAAACTTAAGTATATGAAGATTGCTTTCAATATACAATAATCTTTCCAAGGATATTTCTTTTCTGCCTTCCTTAAAGTCAAATTTCCTTTTTGTCACAGAATAATTCATCTTATCAATAATGGCATCCATACATTCATTAATGTTTCTCTGAAAATTGGCATTGCCTTTAAGCAAGTACCTTACAACATCTAATCGGTATCCTTCCAATGAATAATCCACATATGCGGTCACAAATACTATAAATACTTCCCGGCTTACTTCTCTAATTTTCTCAGCAACCATGATACCATCAACTTTCCCCATATTGATATCCAAAAACATGACAGTATACTGTACCATCTCAATCCCTAATTCTATCAATGCTTCTCCGGAGCTATAGGTATCTATTTCAAAAACAAGACCTTTTTCCATCATATAGTCGGAGATCAGTTCTTTTAGTTCTTCTGCAAAAAGATTTTCATCATCACATATAGCAATTTTGAACATCTGTTTTGCCTCCTCCTCTCTTACTAATTGATAGCAGTCTGTCTCTGATATTTTATACTCCACCATCTTGCATTTTGACACGTCTTACTAAAACCATTCATCTTTTCTCTACATTCGTAATTAAAAAACGACATGCAAAAAAAATATATCCCCCCTATTATCTTATTTTTCTTTAGCACATTAATCAACTAAATTGCAGAAATCGACCATATTATGCAGAAATCGCCCCAAGCATTAAATGCAACAATCATGATTTTGGATACAGGACCCGTTCAAAACTATTTCAGAAATAGAATTTGACCATAAAACAAAAATCCCCTCGAATCAAATCTTAGTTCATTCAAGAGGACTTTTACTCTATCGGCTATTTTCACTCACGAAGAAACACCGGAGCAGGTATTACCTGCCCCTATGCTTTTCTTTCCTTTTCTGCTGTTTCAGTGTAAACTGCCGCTGCTTCTCTGCTTCCCGTTGTTCCCGGTTCACAGTCTTGCGTTCAATTTTCAACTGCTCCTGCTGTAATTTCAAAGCCTGTTGCGATTTTGTTCCGATCCCGGTATTCTGCACCTGTTCCCGTACTTCACGTTGCACCCGTTTAGGATTGCGATAAGCTTCTTTTACATCAGCTGCCACAGCAGGACTAAATCGCAGCCGATAGTAATTTTTTAGAAGGAAACCATATATCTCATAGTCTTTTGGTTCTGTACCAAATGTAACTTTGCACACAGATAATTTACCCTCTGATATACGTTCAAAGACGCCTATCCAAAATGGTTCCTCAAAAAATACTGTCAATCTGCTCGATACTGAAATCGACTTGTTGATTTTGTCCATTGACAATTCCTCCTTAAATAACTGTACTGAGCAAAGAATGGACGACCCTAAGGAGGGAGGGCTACTTACACCAAATCGGTGCGACCGGACTACCTACCGGTTCTACAAGATACGCTTGCGTTGTGTTTTTATCTTTGCACCTAAATATTACCACATAAACACTTGTTTTTCCATAAAAATATGGCAGTCCGCTAATTATTACGAACTGCCACATTATTATTTATTTTTATAAAAGATGTTATAAATCTTCAGACTTAAAGGTGTTGTATCCTTCATAGTAATAACTTACATCAATACCCTTCATATATATTTCCCTGTTATTTATCTGATCTGTTAATGCGCTTTTGAGTAAAACTTTAATTTCCACATCCCTGATTGGGCTTCTCTCCATAGCAAGTAAATAATCTTCTTTATCAACCTTATTCCAGTCTACAACTAACTTTAATTCCTTTCTTAAGATCAAATCCAGCCATATACGTGCACTTCTTCCATTGCCTTCTCTAAATGGATGGGCTACGTTCATTTCTACATATTTTTCAATAATTTCATCATATGTTGATTGAGGCATATCATCAATATGTTTTAACGCCGCCTCTAAATACATTACCGGTACAAATCTAAAATTTCCTTTTGCTATATTTACTGTTCTTACTACCCCTGCAAAATCATATATTTCATTAAATAAGAATTTGTGAATTTTAGCAAGACCAGAAAATTTTCCAATTTCAAATTCTTCAACAATTTTTCTTTCATACAATTCTATCGCCTTGATTTTACTTATTTTTTCTTCTTCTCTCGCAAGTTCTGCCGAATCGTTAATACCCAGTTTATTTTCCAGCGCCATATTAATAACCATGCCTTTCCGTAACCTGCAAATTCACGACACAGATACAACTAAACTTCCATTTTGTATCTCTTACGCTTTTATACATCTTTCAAAAATTAAAATAGTCTGATTTATGGTTGCATTTATACCTACAATTGAATTTTTCCCAATTTCATTAGTATAAATAGTATGTAGTCTCCACCCCTGTTGTGACCTTATATTTAATGCCTTTTGAATATTTTCATCGTCAGATTCTCCAGTTGGCAAATCATGTATATTAACAACTTCATATTCAAAAAGAGGATTTTTAGATAATTGTATTTCCTTTTGTTCTTCTTTTAATTTTGCTTCTTCAAATTTTCTATTCTGCTCTTTAATTTGTTGATCACGTTGTTCAGAAAATTTATCACCAGTTATAACTCTTCTCTTAAAAAAGTCATACCTACACTTAAAACATACATTTACAGAATCTCCCAATATTTCCCCACAATTTGGACAAGTTTTCATAATAATCTCCTTTGTTTTTTAAGCAAATTCTCTTTAAAGTCGCTTCCATAAATATATTATATTATTTGCAGGCAAATGGGAAGCCCTTATTAGTATTTAGCAATTCAATACGCTAAAAAATGTCTTTACCAAAGAGCAGGATCGCCCTTCCCTTTTATTTATAAGATAAACATGATACACAACGCCGCATAGGTCCACTTTATATTTCGATTCAAAAGCAAATATACCACCCCAAAACAAAATCCGCCAAATGCTGAATAGATACCTGCTGCAAAGCTGCCTTTTGTAAACCAGTGCGCCATTCCCCATGTCAAAGCAACTGCAATACCTCCATAGGGAATGTTCGGCTTTTGAAACCACACCTCAAACGCCTTTTGACCATAAACAATAATCAGCATGAACAGAACAACTTCGAAGAGATAATATATATATTGGAAAGTAAACTTCAATGCTCCCAATCGTCCGAACTCTATCAGCAGCTTACTTCCTCCCCAGTCAATATATGTACTGCTCAGGCATACTGCTGCGCACCCGATGGCAGCTCCCCACTGCCACAGTTTTATAGGTTCATTTTTTTGAAACAGATAAAATCCACAATTTTTCTTTGCTGATTTCACGGTATGCCATGCAACAATGCCCCACGTGATGCAGGTAATCGTCCAGTGCAGAATGACCTGCCATGTGTTCCAGTCCTGCATTTCACAGCCATATACGATGGGCTCTAACAGATAAGCATACAATGCTTCCAGACCCAGACCTCCAAATGCAGTCAATGCCAGCCAAATATAATCCATTCCCTTCACTTTCTTCCCATCCGTACCCTTTACCCCATCCATTTTAAAATCTCCTTCTTTAGATTCTTTATTTTTCCTGATTTATTTCCAACAGCAGCTCATTTGCTTTTTTTACTTCCCTGAAAAAGGAAATATAATATACGCCCGCCAATACTACATATGGAATCGTAACTGACCAAAACATATCCTGGTAGCCGCCTGGAGCCACATCTGTAAAACGGCTTATGATCCATATCGCTCCCATTACACTGCCAATCAAGCCTACATACTGAAGAAACATTACTAATAAAACAGGAACATTCTGTAGATATTTATGCATCCCTAAAATCGCAGTTGCTACAACCGTGATAATAAACAAAGTTAAGATATTTTCAGCATAGTTTACATCACGATATCCCATGATACTTTCCAGAATGATTTTTCCAATTAATAAGCAGGTAAATACACCGCTCACGATTGACCAAAAATTATGCTTATCGATCATTTACGTTTCCTCCATTCTTATGTTCTTCAACTTCCTAAAAAAGTCATTTCGATAGCTTCGACTCATCACTACAGTTTCTCCATTAAGTAAAACCAGATTCATACGCATATTAAAATCTGCCTGGATCTGCTTTACCTTAAAAATGTTCACCACCATCGACTTGCTGATTCTCACAAAGCCCTGCATTTCATACCGCTCGGTAAGCTTTGCCAATCCTTCTTCCAGCTTCCACACTTCCTCTTTTAAATATGCATAGCATTTACGGTCAACAATCTCACAATAATAGATTTCCTCCGGTTGAATCAAACGGCTTTCTGATTCCTTCCTGCCCATCAAAACATTTTTTGATTCCAAATAAGCAATCATGTCCTGTGTTTCTTTATTCAGATTACCATAATGGATTTCCAAATAATTCTCACGAAGTTTTGGCTCATGTGTTTTTATCCATTTCATTATCTTTACCCCGACCCCAGAATATCATATTCTCACTCTTTTTCAATATGTCTTTTCCTAAGCTGCAGTACCAAAGGTTTAAGTTGCAAAATAGCATAAATTTAGGGGAACTGGTATTACCGGTTCCCCTTACTTTCAACTTTTTTGTTCCACGATCCCCTTATGATTTCTTACCGCCTATCTTTGTAACATAACTCAGACCAGTTCCGTGCCCTGCAGAGACTCTTGCCGTGGCGCCAGTTTTCGAGTTTACGGAAATTCCGGCATGCTTACCGCCGATACTGACTCCTACACTTTTCGATCCAAGATTCAGTTTTACTCCCGGTGCAATCTTAATACTCTTTCTGAAACGAAGTCCCATAATACATTACCCCCTGCATTTCTAATATGTTATATCCCACTAATCTTTCATGTCAGAGCAATTTGAGGCTCTGACTCAAATTGCTGATTGAAAAATAAGATATCAATCTTATTTTTCAATCTACTTACCATAAAATATTTATGTGAACATAATCGATTCGACATGTCCCTATATACTCCCGAACCTTCACTTATTCTCATAAACATATCGGTTATTCGATTTCTTTCCGGAAAGCTGTACATCCTTCTCTGTCAGCTGGAGCCCATCAATGACTTGAAGCGCCTCCTCCATCTGAGCCGCATTAACGCAGATGATCAGCCTTGTCTGTTCCTTCAGAAAAAGCTTCTGCAAAAACCCCGGCTCCTGCCACCGAAGAAAATAGGAGACTCTTGCGTACTGCAGCGCCGCTTCTATCTTATGTCTCACCACATTTCTGCGTTTATCGTTCCCTGCAATAATCTCGCACAAATCCACTTCATTGTTTACCTTGATATGAGTCATCATATTCTCAATCATCACGCACCTGCATACCCAGCTTCAAATGCCGCCTTGTTGATCTCCACCGTTTTAGGTGGCACCGTTTTTTCAATCACTTGAAGCCATTCTTCCTTCGTAAAATTCATCCGTTTTGCCGCCACGCCGATAATAATGGTATTAAAAACCTTGGCATTGCCGAGTTTCTTTGCCTCTGCCATGGCATCCACCGCAACTACCTGATATTCCTTTGACAGATTCTCAATGATCTGCTCCGGATATTCTGCCGCGCCGGTCACTACCGTCATCGGGTCGATCCGCTGATCATTCACAATGATCACACCGTCCTTTTTCAAAAAGTGTGCATAACGGAGCGCCTCTAAACGTTCAAATGCAATCAAAACATCTGCGCAGCCCTCTTCTACAATGGGCTCCGCTACTTCTTTTCCATACCGCACAAAGGTCACCACAGAACCGCCTCTCTGCGCCATTCCGTGTACCTCTGATAATTTTACATCATACCCTGCCTGCGTCGTGATACCGCCAAGGATCCTGCTGGTCAACAGCGTTCCCTGTCCGCCCACACCTACGATCATGATACTTTTTGTCTGTTCCATATGGGTCGTCAAACTCCTCTCTGTCATGTATTTTAATTAGGCATTTTCGAAACTCAATTGACTCATTTATGCCATCGGCACAGTCTCGATCGCCTCAAACTTACACTGTGTCTTGCAAAGACCGCATCCGTTACACATCGTCTCATCAATTTTCACAGTGCCGTCTGCCTGCTTTGTAATCGCCGGGCATCCCGGTTTTAGGCACATGCCGCACTTCTTACACTTCTCCGGAAGAGCCACGCATTTTACCTTGGAAACATTACTCTTTAATAATGCGCAGGGCGCCTGTGCAATGATTACGGAAACTGCATCCCTTGCAACTTCCTCCTTTACCGTCTCTGCAAGCAGTTTCGTATCAAAGGCATTGACCACTTTTACATGCTGTACACCAAGTGCATGACACAACTCTTCCAGATCTACCGCAAAGGTCGGATCTCCTTTTAATGTCCTGCCTGTCGCCGCATGATCCTGATGTCCTGTCATGCCAGTTGTGGAATTGTCCAATATGATAACCGTACCGGAAGACTGGTTATACACCATATTCATCAGGGAATTCACACCGGTATGTAAAAATGTGGAATCCCCAATGAGCGCAACCCAGTCCTTGATATATTCCTTCCCCTTCGCTTTCTCCATTCCGTGAAGCATGGAGATACTTGCTCCCATACAGATCGTAGTGTCGATCACATTCAGCGGGGGTACGGCGCCTAAGGTATAACATCCGATATCTCCCGCACCATGGATCTTTAACTGGTTCAGCACGGAAAAGACACTTCTATGCGGACAGCCCGGGCAAAGAATCGGGGGCCTTGCCGGAACCTTTGCAGGCTCCTTCGTAACGATCTCCTGCTTCAGAATGGCCTTACGCAGCATATTAGCGCTATATTCACCCTGAATGGTAAAGATCTCTTTTCCGATCACCTTGATGCCCCATGACCTTACCTGTTCTTCGATCAAAGGCTCCAGTTCTTCTACCACATAGAGTGTTCCTACTTTAGAAGCAAATTCCTCTATCATTTTCCTCGGCAGCGGATGAACAAGCCCCAGCTTTAATACCGATGCATCCGGTAACGCTTCCCGGACATACTGGTAAGGTATTCCCGATGTGATCACACCGATGGAAGTATCCCTGTATTCCGTACGGTTGACCGCCATGGAAGACGCATCCTCCGCCATCTTTTTTAACCTTTGTTCCACAACCACATGACGACCTTTGGCGTTGCCCGGCATCATTACACGCTTTGCCGGATTTCTCTCATATTTCTTATCTGCCGGCTCCTCGCGTTCTTCCAATGCAACCACGCCCTGTGAATGTGCCAGTCTGGTTGTGGTACGGACCATAATCGGCGTATCGTATTCCTCGCTTAAAGCAAAAGCAAGCTTCGTATAGTCCTTCGCCTCTTGTGAGTCTGCGGGTTCCAGTACCGGAACCTGCGCAACTCTGGCAACACATCTGGAATCCTGCTCATTCTGGGAGGAATATAACCCGGGATCATCTGCAGCCACGATCACAAGTCCGCCATTCACGCCAGCATAAGATACGGAATATAATGGATCGGACGCCACATTGACGCCGACATGCTTCATGGATGCCATCGCTCTGACACCGCTGAATGACGCGCCAATCGCCACTTCCATGGCTACCTTTTCATTCGGTGACCACTCTGCATATATCTCCGGATATTTTACAATATTCTCACTGATTTCCGTACTCGGCGTTCCGGGATATGCTGCGGATACCTTCACACCCGCTTCATAAGCTCCTCTCGCGATTGCCTCGTTGCCAAGCATAATTTTCTTCTCTGCCATATCTGATTTCCTTTCTGTCTTTTGCGTTTATATTATATATAACTGAATAATATATCAAAGTATTGCGCTAATCTAGCATATCATATTTTAGGCAAAAATACAAACACTTCCCAACAAGTACCAGCATATTAATATCATAAACGCCGCCTTGAGGAATCCTATGTCACACTGTACTATTTTAGATGGGGGATATCATGGAGAAAAACTTCATGATACGGAATATCAAAGCTGCCAGGAAAACGGCTGCCCGGAAACAGCCTTTCCTTTCGAGGCATCAATGATCAGAATGATCGAACTGACCGGACAGCTTCTTACCGAACAGGGATATCATGTCTGCTATACCCGCTGCGGCGACTGCATGATGACGCCCAGCAAGGTTGCCGAGCTTGCCAATACAGGATTATGCCAGGGCAAAACAGAGATCCCGCTTCAGGATTCCTGCCTGCTTTCCTTCCACCGCTCGCTCCTTTTATGCCCTGGTTCCGTCCAGAATGTTGAGATATTCGTCTATGAACGAAACAGTCCTTCTTCCCGTCTGGCTTATTCCATCTTAGACGAACTTCAAAAAGAAGGCTACCGGAGTCTTGGCGTTCAGGAACGCCCAAATCTTACGATCCTGCGCCGCACCAATATGCCAGCACTATTTATTACCTTAGGAAATCTTCCTCTTTCATCTGATACAGAGAAAGAAAATGACAAGTTCATGCAAGCAACTGCAGAAGCATTTGCCCGGGGTGTCATAAATTATTTTTCAACACAAATGCTTTAATTTAATATAGAAAGTTTCATTCCTATCCAGTGCCATGATGACGGCGAAAATTTTCTAACCGTTCATCACCGGCGCCAGGATGAGCCGGCATCCCAAACTCTCATTTTGCCACGACAACTGCCATAGAATATCCTTTGATCGGCTCTTTCGTGTGTATTTTTGTGAAGTCTTTTAATTCCGTTCTCTCATAAGCCGGAGCGCTCTCTCCTACGCACCGGAGTCCATCCAATACGATTTCCTCCCCATAGAAAAGCGGCACTACGGAAAAACTATCCAACCCCGTACTCAGTCCCCTGCCGGTACACTTGATACAGCTTTCTTTCAGAGACCAAAGATCATAAAAACACTGCTTCCTGTCTTTTGCTTCTTTTAAATATGCAAGTTCCTCCGGATGAAAGAATCGTTCCGCAAGCCTGTCATGATACCTCTCATGTCTCTGGATATCTGCTCCTGTCTCCTTGTCCGAGACCGCACAGAGCACGTAATCCCCGGAATGGGAAAGATTAAAATAAAGTCTCAGTTCCTTTGGAAGCATCGGCTTTCCATGCTCTTTAACAAAACAGCTTCCATCCCAATGAAAGCCGGTATTATCGCTCACCGCATAATGAAGCAAAAGGCCAGCAGCTACGCTTCTGGCCTTATCGGGACGCTGTATCATTTTTTCTGTTTTTTCCTGCCGCTCTTTACTGACCATGGAAAGAGCTTTTTGATAAAAAGAATCCTCCATCAACGGTTCTACCGCGGCAACATATATTTTATACATCGTCTTTATCCTTTAGATCAAGCTTGATCTCCAACTCCTCCAACTGCTTCGGATCTACAACATTCGGTGCTTCCGACATCAGGCAGGAAGCATCCTTTACCTTGGGGAAAGCAATAACTTCACGGATATTATCCGCCTGTACCATCAGCATGATCAAACGGTCCAGACCAAAGGCAAGACCAGCATGAGGCGGTACGCCGTACTTAAAGGCATTTAACAAAAATCCGAATTTCTCATAAGCCTCCTCTGTGCCGATGCCAAGCTTCTCAAACATCTTCTCCTGCACATCGGACTGATAGATCCTGACAGAACCACCGCCCAGCTCTACGCCATTCAAAACACAGTCATACGCCTTGGCACGCACCTTTCCCGGATCGGTATCCAGAAGCGCAAGGTCTTCCTCCATAGGCATCGTAAAGGGATGATGCATCGCCACGTAACGGTTCTCTTCCTCATCCCACTCAAGCAGCGGGAATTCTGTGATCCATAGGAAACGATAATCTTCTTTTTTCAGTATCCCCATATTCCTTGCAATCTCAAGACGCAGGTTTCCGAGAACATCCCATACCACTTTATTCTTATCTGCTGCAAATAAAAGCAGATCTCCCTTTTCACCGTCCATTGCCGCAACTAACGCAGCCGTCTGTTCTTCTGTCATAAACTTTGTAAAGGAAGACTTATACGTGCCATCCGGCTGGATTGCAAGATAAGCCAGTCCCTTTGCGCCGAAATCCTTTGCAAAATCTACCAGCGCGTCGATCTTCTTTCTCGGCATCTCTCCCTGCCCCTTTGCATTGATGCCCCGGACAGTCCCGCCGTTTTCCAAAGCGCTTTTAAAAACAATAAAATCAACATCCTTTACCACTTCAGATACATTGACAAGCTCCATGCCGAATCTGATATCCGGTTTATCGGAACCAAAGCGGTCCATCGCCTCCTGCCAGGTCATCCGCTGCATGGGAAGCGGCACATCTACGCCAAGATGCTCCTGAAACAGCTTCTGCAGCAGCCGCTCATTAACATCAATAACATCATCCACATCCACAAAGGAAAGCTCCATATCCACCTGCGTAAATTCCGGCTGCCGGTCGGCACGAAGATCCTCGTCACGAAAGCACTTCGCGATCTGATAATATCTGTCATAACCGGAACACATCAATAACTGCTTAAATAACTGCGGCGACTGCGGCAAGGCATAAAATGTTCCCGGATGCACGCGGCTGGGCACCAGATAATCCCTTGCCCCCTCCGGCGTAGAACGATTTAAGATCGGCGTCTCGATCTCCAGAAAACCTTCATCACTTAAGAAATTGCGGATCGAATTAACCACATGGCTCCGAACCATCAGATTATGCTGGATATCCGGTCTTCTCAGATCCAGATATCTGTATTTCAATCGAAGTTCTTCTTTCGTCTTGGAATCCGCCTCGATGGGAAATGGAGGCGTCTCCGCCTCGGAAAGAATACGAAGCGACGTTGCACGGACTTCGATCGTCCCTGTTTTTAAACCGGCATTCTCCGCGCCACCACGCTTTTCCACGGTTCCTGTGACTGCAATTACAAATTCGCTGCGCAGCTTCTCCGCCTTTGCAAATCCCTCTTTATCTATATAACCTGCGCTGTTCTCCTCAGAAGTCTCAAAGATGATCTGTACGATTCCGGAACGGTCCCGAAGATCCAGAAAGATGATGCCGCCTTTATTCCTGTTTTTCTGCACCCATCCCATCAGCGTGACGGTCTCGCCGATATTTTGCTCGGAAATCTCCGCGCATCTGTGGGTCCTTTTCAAGCCTTTCATTGTCTCTGCCATGATATGCTGTCTCCTTACGTAATATTTTTTAGGCATTTGTACCTGACAAGTTCTACTTCAATGTATTGACGTAAAATTCCTCATATTCCGTATAACCCTGCTGTGCAAGCTGTTCCTTCTGAAACTTTTTATTTTTATTCATGCGCGCAATCAGGACTACGCCGCCCTCCCGCCGCATCTTTTCCGCTTTCTGAAAGATCTCGTTAATGCGGTCGGAAGGCATCCCCTTCTCAATTAAGAAGGCGGTCTTATTTCCCTGCCCAGGCACCTTGAAATTATTTTCCAAAAGGATGGTGATGATCCGCTCAAAGCCAATGGAAAAACCGCATGCCGGAGTATCGTTGCCGGTAAATTTCCCGATCATCTTATCATAACGTCCGCCGCCACCACAGCTGGAATGGAACTCTTTTAACTCGACTTCAAAAATCGTCCCTGTATAATACGACATACCGCGCACCAGCGTCGGATCAAACAAAAGCGTAAAATCTGCTGTCTTTGCCGCATTTACCGCAGCGTCGATCTCCGTCAGATTGTCTCTGCACTCCTTCGGGAGATATTCCCCAAGCTTGTCTGCCAGATATGCCACCGGATCCTTTTCCTTCTCCAGATCGGCAAAAAGCGCGGTATATTTCTCTACGCTCTCTCTGGCAAATCCAGCCTCGATCAGCGTATTTCTGACGCCGTCCAGACCGATCTTGTCCATCTTATCTAATATAATAAAGACCTCGTCAAAGCTTTCCTCTGCAAATCCGGCATAAGAAGCCATTGCCTTTAACATCCGCCTGTCATTGATCCGGATATTAAAATTTCTGAAGTTCAGTTTTCCCAGAAGGGTAGTCGTTGCCAGGATCAGCTCGATTTCCGCCAGATTAGACGGCTCTCCGAGGATGTCAATATCGCACTGCATGAACTGGCGGAATCTCCCCTTCTGCGGCTGATCCGCACGCCATACATTCCCCATCTGCAGCGCCTTAAAGGGGCTTGGCAGTTCATTCGCATGATTGGAATAATATCTTGCCAGAGGCACCGTCAGGTCATATCTTAGACCGCTGTCTGTCAGATCTGTCTCTGACTGCGCCGCCTCAAGATTTAATTTATCGCCGCGCTTTAATATTTTAAAAATCAGCTTTTCATTCTCTCCGCCCTGTTTATTCGTAAGATTTTCAATATTCTCCACACAGGGGGTCTCCATCGGGGTAAAGCCGTATGTTTTATAAGTCTCCTTGATCAGGTTGATCACATAATCGCGGATCTCCATTTCTTCGGGCATAACGTCCTTCATCCCTTTTACCGGTTTCTTACTCAGCGCCATTGCATAGTCCTCCAGAAGAATATTTTACACTTCTTGTATTTTACGATTTTATAACTGGTTCTGCAACAATTTTTTTATGATTTTACAACCGTCTATTTTGCAAATTACTGCGGATATACTATTAGCACATAGATAAAGGAGTACAGATATCCAATCTGTACTCCTTATCATAGACTTTACAGCCTCAGATATATTATGATTCACTCAAAGACGGTAGAATCATTAAAAATAATATCATCTTCATCCTCATTACCTTCTATATACATATTCTCCATACGACCAGCAGGCGGTTTCTCATGATATCCATTTATTAACGCAAACAATATGGCTACGCCTAATAAAACAATACCTGCTATTCCCGCAATCAGAATATATCTTTTTTTATTTTTCATACTCTTCCCTCCACTCTAAAAAATTTATAGCGAATAGTATCCTGTATAAGTTATCGTACTTTCTGACTGATTAGAAATAGCGAACCTATATGTCCCTTGACTAAGACCTCCCAATGTAATTGTCCCATTCCATCCATTTGTAGTTTTAGTACTCGTAAATACAGTAAGCTTCTCTGTAGATGTATTAAATAATCCTATGTAACTAGTACCCGAAACACTCTGCGCTATATTAACATATATTTTGTCACCGTCTGCTAACGTATAAATATTTTCACCTGGTCCATATTGATATGATCCTATTGTCCAATTAATGTTTGTGGCATACCTCGGCATCACAGAATCAACATTCTCTTCTCTGTCAGGTTCATAATAACCCCAAAAAACGCCCTCCTCATCTAAAAGTGGGTATACTTCCACCCCCGCAGCTACCTTTTTCAAGTATTCCTGCATAATATTACTGTCTGCATTTTCTTGTGCCGATACCGTCTGGTAAGTTGTCATAAATAACCCCATACACAAACATACAGCCAAACACCTTTTCACCTTCCTTAATACGTCGTTCACAGAAATCCCTCCCAGCTTTTTGAATTTTATATTACATAAAATTATTTATATTTTAATATATATTATTTCGCAATTACTGTCAATACAGTTTCAGATTTCTTGTTCCGCGGATTTATACACAGAACCATGCCTTCACCAACTTCAAAGAGACTAAAATTCTGCTTAAAAGTCAAAAAAAGGAGCATTCCGATAATTTTTGAAACACTCCTTAGGTATCTGCGGATTTATCAATCATTAAATAATACACGTTTTCTTTCTATCATTTCCCCTATTCTTTCAATATACCCTGCAACATCCTTCACATTATCGCAACGCTCAATACACCCATCTTCATCAACGCGTTTTGACACGCTTCCTGCCCCCAGTGCCACGATCGACTGGAGTTCCTCCATGATCAGAATATTATATAGACCATATTTCCCCGGAAGCGCATAACCGGTATTTTCCAGATTGCCTGCCATATTCTTCTGGCGGTAGAGATAGTAAGGTTCCATCCCCATCTCTTTTGCCCCCTCTGCCGCGGTCCGCATGGCCTGCTCCATCATATGCTGAACTTCTTTTGCCCCGACTGATCTCGGATCGCCTTCCGACTTATACCAATCCTTCAATCCCGCTGCCCTTTTCACCGCCAGCGAGTGTACGGTCAGACTGTCCGGCGCAAGTTTTCTGATCTCCTCCACGGTATAAGCAACATCCTCACCTGTCTCTCCCGGCAATCCTAAGATAATGTCCATATTAATATTGTCAAACTCCATCCTTCTTGCCATTGCATACGCGCTTTTTACATCTTCTATGGTATGTCTGCGCCCGATCAAACGAAGCGTTTCTTCCTTCATCGTCTGTGGATTGATCGAGATCCTTGTCACATGGTATTTTTTCAGGACGTTCAGCTTCTCTTCCGTAATACTGTCCGCACGTCCCGCTTCTACCGTATATTCCTGCACATGCTCCATCGGCAGATACGATGCAATATCTCCAAGAAGGATATCCAGCTCCTCCGCAGTCAGCGCTGTCGGCGTACCGCCGCCGATATAGACCGTATCCAGCGTTCTTGCCCTAAAATATGGTGAACCGGCAACATATTCCAACTCCTTCCTAAGTGCTCCCAGATATTCGCGAATACGTTTCTTCCATCGATCCACAGGATTGGAGGTAAAGGAACAGTACAGACATCTGGACGGGCAGAACGGAATTCCAACATAAACACTGTAACCCTTAAGCCCATGCAGTTTCGACAAGATGCCCTCCTGCAGCTTCGCGATCTCCATACCAAGCGCAAGTTTCTCCCCCTTCAACCGATGCATATCATAAAGTTGCGCAACTAATGTCCGCCCCTGTCCGCAGTTCTCCCCGGCATTCTTTTTCATCAAACCACGGATCAATTTGGTGGGTCTGATCCCGGTCAGATTCCCCCACGGAAGACTCCGTCCGGTAAATTCCTCCATAGCGTCATAAAAAAGCTTCTTGAACGCGCGCTTTCTCGCCGCCGCATCCTCCATGCCATCTGCCAAAAAAACGGCTGCCTCTTTTTCTATCTTTTCTTCCGTATATTCCCTGCAACAATCTTCTTCCAGCGTCTCTCCTGCCGTAATCGCAAGTTTTCCGCCACAATCAAACAAGCAGACCTCTATCGTATCTTGAAGTCTGCCTACATATTCCTGCGCTTCTTTACTCTCTCTGCACTCATTCGCTGCTACGTCACAACGCTCTGCGTTATACCGCGAAGCGCCCACCTTTGCTTCTTCGGATGATACGCAGGTATCCAGTTCTATCCCCGGATAAAACGCCTGCGTCAGTGCGTATAGATCATATAACAATTCCTGTCGATTTACTATCAGATGTATCAAGCCGGTTATCTCTCCATTCTGTATATCAAGCCGTTTGCCGCTTCTATCTCAACTCCCACGTATTACCAAACCAATTCGGATCAAATATGATATCCGCACATCACAATTCACTAATTATCTACACCTAACTGCAAAATGGATTGTACTGCCTCTCATATCCTATGGTTGTCGTACCGCCATGTCCGGGATAGACCCTGACTTCATCCGGCAGCGTCATCAGCTTCTCCTCAATAGAACGTTTCTGTTTCGCCATGCTTCCGGTGGGAAGGTCCGTCCTGCCCACTGACTCCTGAAACAGCGTATCTCCGCTGATCAGTATGCCATCCTCTTCAAAATAATAACAACAGCTCCCGATCGTATGTCCCGGCGTCTCGATCATCTTACATACTTTATCCCCAAAGACCAGCTCCTGTCCGTCCTTCAGGTATTCATCCGCTTCCAGCGTGTACGGCTTCGCCCAGCTTGCCGATACATTGACATAAGGGTCCTGTAAAAGCACCTTATCCGCCTCCGGTGCATAGATCTTCGCACCGCTAAGCTCACGCAGCTCCTTACAGCCCATAATATGATCGAAATGTCCATGGGTCAAAAGAATTGCCTCTACCTCAAAACCCTTTTCTTTTAATTTGTCATGGATGATCTTTCCCTGATCTGCAGGATCTACAAAGATAACTTTGCTTTCACCTTCCCTGTAGATAAAATAACAATTTGTCTGGCACATCCCCATCATGATTCTGCCAACCTTTAATTCTGCCTTTTCCATATCCAATCCTTTCCCAATCTGCCCGGTTCTTCAAACCATCAGCCGCCCAGTACTTTCTGCCTGCCCCATTCGTCAGGTCATCAGCTGTTGGCTGTCCTATCGATATCAATAACGCTTTTGACTGTCTTCAATTTCTCAACCACCCTGTTCAGTTCCTCTCTGCTGCTGACGTCAAACGCCATATTGATGCTTGCATTCTGTTCCTTATTTACCTTTGTACTCAGCGAAAGAATATCAATCCCCCAGTCAGACATACATTTTGAAATATCTGCCAGCAGTCCGGATCTGTTACTAGCATAGATAATGATTTCCACCATATATTTCCCAGTTTTGAAATTTTCAGCATCCGATGCCCATTCCGCTTCTACCAGCCTTGTGCGTTCGATATCCGGCATTTTCATAACATTCGGACAGTCCGTCCTATGGATCGATACGCCGCGCCCTCTGGTAATAAATCCCACAATCTCGTCTCCCGGAAGCGGATTGCAGCATTTGCTGAATCTCGCGGCAATATCGTTCATTCCATGAACTACGATACCTCCGCCGCCTTTACTGGCAGGAACGATCTTTTTGACCGCCGCTTCCCTGATTGTCTCTAAGACCTGTTCATTCGTCACCGGCTCCTTATGCATACCGTCATAAACTTCCAGCAGCCTGTTAACAACCTGCCCTTCCTTCAGGGCGCCATGTCCTACCGTAGCTACCAGCGAATCCCAGTCCTTGAAACCGTATTTCTTCATTACCTCATTCATAATCTCCGGCTTCAGTAAATCTGAAAGAACAATAGATTTTGTCTTGCAATAGGAGGCAATCAAATCCTTGCCGCGGATCACATTTTCCTCTTTATATTCATTCTTAAACCACTGATTGATCTTATTCCTTGCATGGGCGCTCTTGACAAAATTCAGCCAGTCACGGCTGGGTCCTTTCGAGTTCTGCGATGTCAGAATCTCGATACAGTCACCGTTTTTGATCTCATAATCGATCGTCGCCAATTTTCCATTGACTCTTGCGCCAATCATCCGGTTGCCCACCGCCGTATGGATATGATAAGCAAAGTCCACTGTCGTGCTTCCTGCCGGAAGATTCTTAATATCCCCTGTGGGAGTAAAGCAATAAACCTGATCAGAAAAAAGATCCAGATCCTGTTTTAAGAATCCCATAAATTCACGATTATCCGACGTATCTTTCTGCCACTCAAGAATCTGACGCAGCCATATCAGCTTCTCTTCTTCCTGTCCTTCCACCTTTTTGCCATCGGATGCTTCCTTATATTTCCAGTGCGCTGCGATACCATATTCTGCAGTCTTATGCATCTCATAAGTACGAATCTGTATTTCAAACGGCGTTCCACCGCTTCCAATCAATGTCGTGTGCAGAGACTGATACATGTTTGCCTTCGGTACTGCAATATAATCCTTAAATCTACCGGGAATCGGACGATAGATCTCATGAATCACACCAAGCGCCGCATAACAGTCCTTGACATTATCGACAATAATACGTACGGCAAACAAATCGTAGATCTGGTCTATCGTTTTGTTCTGATTCTTCATCTTTCGATAGATACTGAAGAAATGTTTCACGCGCCCATCGATCTTTGCTTTGATTCCGGCATTTACGATATGGACACTGACTTCATCCACGATATCCTGAACATACTTTTCTCTAGCACTTTTCCGTACAGCAATCTGGTTCACCAGATCACGATACGCCTCCGGCTCCAGATATTTTAATGAAAGATCATCCAGCTCTACCTTCAGTTTAGAGATACCCAGACGGTTCGCAATCGGCGAGTAGATATCCAGTGTCTCCCGCGCTTTTTCCTGCTGCTTCTCCGGTCTCATATAATCCAGCGTGCGCATATTATGAAGCCGGTCTGCCAGCTTGATCATAATGACCCGGATGTCCTTCGCCATGGCAAGAAACATCTTTCTGAGATTCTCCGCCTGCATCTCCAGCTTATCTGTGGAATATTGCAATTGGCTTAATTTAGTCACGCCATCCACCAGAAGTTCCACATCTGGTCCAAACTGTTCCCTGAGCTCCTCGCTGGTCATGATCGTATCCTCTACAACATCATGCAGGATACCAGCCACGATCGTCTCCTTATCCATCTCCATATCCGCCAAGATGATTGCAACGCACAGCGGATGGATGATATATGGTTCTCCAGATTTACGTACCTGCCCTTTATGAAAGGCATCAGCGGTCTGATATGCCTTTTCGATCAGCGAGATATCATCCGATGGGTGATACTTTTTCACTCTGGCGCTCAATTCCTCATATAAGACCTCCGGGCTTTGAAACTCCGCGATCGTTTCAATACGGCCATCATCTATGACAACTTCCGTACGCGTCCCGGCTTGTTTTTCTTCTGCCTTTTCAGGCGTCCCAGCCGTAGTCTCATGCATTGTTTCCGCCGATATCTTCGTATATTCTTCCGCCATATAACAACCGTCCCTTTCCGCCTGATCAAAACAGCAGATCGCACAATTAATTTTTTATTTTGGAACACAAAACAGACCTGATAAATCAAGTCTGTTTTATTATAAATCACCAGCTATTTAGTTTCAAGCGAATTTTGCAGATTGGGTTCTGTCCCGTACTGCTGTCTTACATCATTCCGCCCATACCGCCGCCTGCAGGCATCGCAGGAGCGTCCTCTTTGATGTTCGCTACTACAGATTCCGTCGTAAGCAGCGTGCTTGCGACGCTGGTAGCATTCTGCAGCGCGCTTCTGGTAACCTTGGCAGGATCCAGAATACCGGCTGTCACCATATCAACGTATTCTTCTTTCAGTGCGTCAAATCCAACGCCAACCTTGGACTCTCTAACCTTATTGATGATAACGCTGCCTTCCAATCCGGCATTGGCTGCGATATGACAGAGAGGAGCCTCCAAAGCTTTTAATACGATCCTTGCGCCTGTCTTAACATCACCTTCCAATGTATCAGCCAGTTTGGCAACCTGCTTGCTTGCGTGTACATATGCGGAACCGCCGCCAGCGATGATACCTTCCTCTACGGCTGCCCTGGTAGCTGCCAGAGCATCCTCCATACGAAGCTTCGCTTCCTTCATCTCTGTCTCTGTTGCTGCGCCTACGCGGATAACTGCAACCCCGCCGGAAAGTTTTGCAAGTCTTTCCTGAAGTTTCTCGCGGTCAAAATCGGAAGTCGTCTCCTCAATCTGGTTCTTGATCTGTGCAACACGGGCTTTAATGTTTTTGCTGCTGCCTGCGCCGTCAACGATAACTGTATTCTCTTTCTGAACCTTAACGGATTTTGCACGACCCAGCATATCGATCGTTGCGTCCTGAAGATTCAGCCCTACTTCCTCGCTGATCACCTGACCACCTGTCAGGATCGCAATATCCTCCAGCATCGCTTTTCTTCTGTCTCCATAACCCGGAGCCTTAACAGCTACTACATTAAATGTTCCACGCAGTTTATTTACGATCAATGTCGTCAGTGCTTCTCCCTCTACATCCTCAGCAATAATCAGAAGTCTTGCACCGGACTGTACGATCTGCTCTAACAGCGGAAGGATATCCTGGATATTGCTGATCTTCTTATCTGTGATCAGGATATACGGATTTTCCAGAACCGCTTCCATCTTATCCATATCTGTTGCCATATATGCGGAGATGTAACCACGGTCGAACTGCATACCTTCCACCAGGTCAAGCTCTGTCTTCATGGTCTTGCTTTCCTCAATGGTGATGACGCCATTGTTGGAAACCTTCTCCATCGCATCTGCCACCATATTTCCTACTTCGTCATCTCCTGCGGAAATTGCAGCAACTCTTGCGATCTGTTCTTTGCCTTTTACCTTTGCGCTCATCTTAGCGATTGCCGCTACAGCACATTCTGTTGCCTGCTTCATACCTTTTCTTAAAATGATTGGATTGGCACCTGCAGCCAGATTCTTCATTCCTTCATTAATCATCGCCTGTGCAAGGACTGTCGCTGTAGTCGTACCATCTCCTGCCACGTCGTTGGTCTTAGTAGCAACCTCTTTTACGAGCTGTGCACCCATATTCTCAAATGCATCTTCCAGCTCGATCTCCTTTGCAATCGTCACACCGTCGTTTGTAATAAGCGGCGTTCCAAAAGATTTATCCAAAACTACGTTTCTTCCTTTGGGTCCCAATGTTACCCTGACCGTATCAGCCAGCTGATTAACGCCTGATTCCAATGCTGCACGCGCCTCTGCGCCGTATTTGATTTCCTTTGCCATGATTGTTTTCCTCCATAATATGATTTCTCAGGTTTTTAATTATTTAATGATTGCAAGAATATCATTTTGCTTTACAATGATGTAATCCTGATCATCGATCTTTACTTCATTGCCGGAATACTTGGAATAAATGACCTGATCGCCCTTCTTAACTTCCATTTTTACATCTTCTGTTCCCGGTCCTACGGCAACAACTTCTGCCTGCTGCGGCTTCTCCTTATTCTGTCCAGGCAGAATAATACCGGATTTTGTGGTCTCCTCTGCTGCAAGCGGTTTTAAAACAACCCTGTCACCCAATGGTACTAACTTCATTGATATATCCTCCTTAATTCATAATTTAATATGCCCCTGTTTTTGTTAGCACTCGTTATGTTTGAGTGCTAACCACATTAGCTGTCTCTTATCCACATATGAAGATGCCGACTAATCGACTTGTGTAGAT
>CAMWHY010000027.1 GCA_947174185.1 uncultured Lachnospiraceae bacterium
TATTAGGCAGTTATCGTGGAATAGGAGGCAGCTACCGAAGCTTATTAGGCAGTTACCGTGGAATAGGAGGCAGCTACCGAGGTTTGTCTGGCAGTTACATAAGAGGTAGTTATCGCAGATTGTCTGGCAGCAGCTGGAATTTGGCGGATGGTTTTGGAAAGTTACCAGAAGACGATCGGGATCTTGTTTATTATGATGTGAATGAAATGGATATATATTTTCCGGAAGAGGATAATATGGTAGACGGCTCGCTTGGGTATGGATTGGATTTGATTTGGTAGGACGATAATAGAGGCTGAAAAGAGACAGGCATCGTGAATGGATTTTATTCCATATGGACAAAACCATTTTTTAATCAAAAAAAAGAAAAAAAATATTATATGCAGGATTTTGAGAAAATCACGCTTCTGCTTTCCGCAGAGGAATGGAAAAAGGTCAATGGTCCTGTGCAAATGATTGCAGATGAGCAGGCAATAGTATTTCTTGAGGATATGGGGTTATTGCCTGTTTTTAATGCCGGAGTAACGGTCATGGAGGTGGATGAACGGATCAATCCTACGGTATTCTGGGCGGCTGGAAAGCTGGAGGCATTAAAACAGATTACTTCCCCTACGGCAATGATCGATCTGGATCTGATCGTTTGGCAGGATATGAGCGCCTTTTTTCAGGGAAGGGATGTTTGCGTGATCCATGAAGAACCACTGCGGGAAGAGATTTATCCGGGAAAGGAGTTTTTCAGGATGAAACCGGAATATCAGTTTGATCCGGCGTTAAACTGGAAAGTTCTTCCATGTAATACAGCGCTTCTCTATATCAAGGATATGAAGCTGAAAGACCGGTATGTGGAAGAATCCCAGCGGTTTATGCTAAACTGTGTGGAACAGAAGGAAAATCTCTGTCATATGGTATTTGCGGAACAGAGGCTTCTGCCCATGTGTGCTGCAAGGGAGGGGAAGTTTGTTACGCCCTTTGTTTCCACGATGGAGAAGCTGGACCAGCAACAGGCATTTACCCACATCTGGGGGCATAAGAATGTGCTTAGATTTAATTATGCAGAGCGGGAGCGCTTCTGCATCAGATGTCTCAACCGTTTAAAAGAAGATGCGCCTGAGGCATATGAGATTGCTGCAAAATGGGATGATATGTGGGAATATATCCATTATTCATGAATCAGTGCGTTTCAGCATGATTTCAAAACCGATACAGCAGAATAAAAGATCAATCAACACGACGGAGGTATTAATGTGGTCAAGGTGACGCATCTGACAAAAAAGTACGGGGACTATTACGCTGTAGATGATATTTCGTTTGAACTGGAAAATGGACATGTATATGGCTTCTTAGGACCGAACGGCGCTGGGAAAAGTACAACAATGAATATGATCACGGGATATCTTGCACCGACCAGAGGCTCTGTTCTGATCGACGATATCAGCATGATGAAATCTCCGGAAAAGGCCAAGAAAATGATCGGCTATCTGCCAGAGATCCCGCCTCTGTACCCGGATATGACAGTCATGGAATATCTGAAATTTGCAGCAGAACTGAAGGGGATCTCTAAGCTTGAAAGGATGGATAGGATCCGTAAGATTATCGAAACTGTAAAACTTGAGATGGTAGAGGAGCGATTGATCAAGAATCTCTCCAAAGGATATAAGCAACGTGTGGGACTGGCGCAGGCGCTATTAACAGATCCGGAGATCATCATTCTGGACGAACCGACCGTAGGACTGGATCCAAAGCAGATCGTGGAAGTACGTGATCTGATCAGGAGGTTGGGGGAAGAACATACAGTTATATTAAGTACGCATATTCTAAGTGAGGTCATAGCGGTCTGCGATCATGTGATCATCGTTTCCAGGGGAAAGATCACGGCCAATGACAGCATTGATCATCTGGTGGAAAAATATAATGAGAAACAGCGTCTTACCCTTGTTGTGAAGGGAAATTCCAGCAATGCGGAAAAGGTGATCGGAAGGATAGAAGGGATCGAGGAAAAAACCATGCTGGAAGAAAATGCGGAGTCCTGTAAGATAAAGATTACGGCAGAGACAGGCAGGGATATCAGGGAGGAGATCTTTGTTAAATGTTTTGAAAGCGGGTTGATCGTACTGGAATTAAATGTGGAAGAGATCTCTTTTGAGGATGTATATCTAAAACTGACAAGTGAAGCGTATGCCTTAGAGACGCTGGATGAGGGAAGGGAGGGTTAAACCATGTATGCAGTTTATAAAAAAGAACTGGCTTCCTATTTCCGCTCCATGATTGGATGGCTGTTTCTTGCGGTCAATCTTTTCTTTGCAGGATGGAATTTTCGATATTATGGTATGATGGCGGGATATCCGTATATGTCTTATGTACTCAGCGCAATTCTGATGATTTTCTTGCTCTGCGTACCGATCCTGACCATGAGGGTATTTTCCGAGGAAGCCAGAACAAGGACGGATCAGCTGCTATATACGTCGCCGGTGTCGGTTTGGAAGATCATTCTGGGAAAATATATGGCGTTGGTCACCATTTTTTCCATTATGCTTTTGATTCTTTGTTTTTATCCCCTGGTGTTAAGGATATATGGATCGGTTCCTCTGGGGGAAAATTATGTGGCGATCTTCAGCTTCTGGGTTTTTGGCATCACATGTATAGCAATTGGTGTTTTTTTGTCGGTACTGACGGAGAGCCAGATCATTGCGGCAGTGTTGACGTTTTTTACATTGCTGTTAGGCGCTATGATGCAGGGGATCTGTAACCTGATCAGTGCCAATGGTAATGTGATTACCGATATTCTGCAGGTATTTAATATTACTTCCTATTTCATGAATTATGGTTTGAATGGAATGATATTCTTACCGTCGCTTTTATATTATGTTTCCGTAATCTTTCTGTGCCTGTTCCTGACCGGATTTGTCATTTTAAAGCGCCGCTGGCGCGTGGCAACGCATGGGATTGGAAAGGCAGTCGGAAGCATCTCTGGCGTTGTGATCATGATCCTTGTGATCATTGCGGTCAATATCGGCGTAGGCATGCTGCCCGGCGAATTTATCACTTTAGACATCACCTATAATCGTCTTTATTCACTTTTGCCTGAAACGAAGGCATATCTGGAGACGTTAGACCAGCCGGTGACGATGTATTATCTTGCTGATCAGTCGGCAATGGATGAAACGCTGCATTTTACGTTGACGGCAATGGATGAGAACTCAGACCAGATTACGGTCATTAATGTATCGCCCACGGAGAATCCATATTTTTATGCATCCTATACAGATACGATGCCTATGGATAACAGTGTGATCGTAGTATGTGGCGACAAGTATAAGGTGGTTGAGTATAATGAATGTTACCAGAGTGAAATTCTAAGACAGGTTAATTATATGACCGGTGAATATGAAGTGGTTGGTTATGAGGTGACTGGTTATGACGGAGAAGGAAGTCTGGCAGCGGCGATCGATTATGTGACAGGAGAGGCAGACGCTAAGATATACTGTATCGCAGGTCATGATGAACTGGAGCTGGATACGGCATTATCTTCTCTGATTACCAATGCCAATTATGAGATGGAAACAATCAATCTTTTGACCTATGATGCCATTCCGGAGGATGCATCCTGTCTTTTTCTGATCGCACCGCTGCAGGATTATAATGAAGATGAGCTTACAAAGATTGAAGCGTATCTTCAAAAGGGCGGCAATGCAATGATTGTTGTGGCATTTAGTGATTCCGGTGAGCTTACCAATTATTATCAGCTGCTGCAGCCCTATGGCCTTACAGTTTGCCCAGGGCTTGTGATGGAAGAAGGAAGCAGTTATTATAATGGACAGCAGTATCTTCTGTTGCCGGACATCAAGGATACGGCGTTTACAGAGGATATTTATTCTGTTTATCGTACCAAATATATTTATATGCCCTATGCCAAGGGGATGAAGGCGGAAGAGACGCTTTCGGATGTTTCGCTTCTTGCATTTCTTACTACAACGGAATATGCGTATTCCACTTCCAGTTATAATATGGAGGTGGACGAGTCGGCTCCCGTGATGGGTCCGTTTATCTTAGGCGCCTATGCAAGCAAGGTGTATCCTGACGGAATCAGTGAGATTGTGGCATTTTCATCAGAGTATCTGTTATGGCCGGATATGAATGACGCGGTGGGCGGCAATAACTATAACGTATTTATGAATGCGGTCAATACGCTGATGGGTGAGGAGGAAGCACGTATCATTCCGCCCAAACCCTTTACCTATGATCCGATTCTCATAAATTCCACAGCCAGAAGTATTTTTTCTGTACTGCTGATCGGGATCATTCCGGGAGGACTTGTATTGACCGGATTTAATATCTGGTTCTTAAGGCGTAAATATTAATGGATTGCCTATTATGGGATATTGGCATTTGCGAAATTGCTGATTTTCTATATCCAGTTGTGCAATGCAGACAATATCATACGCCGGGTGCTTGTGCGCTCGCCGGCACTTAGATGCCGTATTGGGGCATCTTATGTGCTGCTGCAGAGCGCGCGCAGCGGAAGCGTGCCCGGCGATGATATGTCTGTGTTGCGCAACGGAAGCATGTAAAACCATCGTTTCGCAATTACCTAACTAATGGGATATAAAGAGAGGAGATATGAGAAAATGACAAAGATTAGAACAAGGTTCGCCCCAAGTCCTACCGGGCGTATGCATGTGGGAAATCTAAGGACTGCGCTGTATGCATACCTGATCTCTAAGCATGAAGGTGGGGAGTTTATCTTAAGGATTGAGGATACTGATCAGGAGCGTTATGTGGAGGGCGCGGTGGATATTATCTACAGGACGTTGGAGAAGACAGGACTTCTTCATGATGAGGGACCTGATAAGGATAAGGGATGCGGACCTTATGTGCAGAGCGACAGGCAGAAAGAGGGGATCTACCTGAAATATGCGAAAGAGCTGATCGAAAAAGGGGAAGCCTATTACTGCTTCTGTGACAAGGAGCGTCTGGCGTCTTTGAATCAAAACGTAGGCGGGGACGGGAAGGAGATCACGGTGTATGATAAGCACTGCCTTTCTCTGCCAAAGGAAACGATTGAGAAGAACCTTGCAGAAGGGAAGCCTTATGTGATCCGGCAGAACAATCCTACCGAGGGAACTACTACCTTCCATGATGAGATCTATGGAGATGTTACGGTGGATAATGCGGAGCTGGATGATATGATCCTGATCAAATCCGACGGTTATCCGACCTATAACTTTGCTAATGTGGTGGATGACCATTTAATGGGGATTACCCATGTGGTCAGGGGAAATGAATATTTATCTTCCTCACCCAAGTATAACCGCCTGTATGATGCATTTGGCTGGGAGGTTCCGGTCTATGTGCACTGTCCTTTGATCACAGATGAAGAACATAAGAAGCTGTCTAAGCGCTGCGGGCATTCCTCCTATGAAGATCTGATCGAGCAGGGATTTCTGACAGAGGCAGTTGTGAATTTTGTGGCACTGCTTGGCTGGTCGCCGGAGGAGAACCGTGAGATCTTTACTCTGGAGGAACTGGTAAAGGCGTTTGACTATCGTCATATGAGTAAATCCCCTGCGGTATTTGACTATACCAAACTCCGCTGGATGAATGGGGAATATTTAAAGGCGATGGAGGAAGAAAAGTTTTTTGAGATGGCCAAGCCATATCTTGATCAATATCTGAAAGACGGGCTGGATCAGAAAAAGATTGCCATGATGGTAAAGACAAGAATCGAGATCTTTCCGGATATTAAGGAACTTGTTGATTTCTTCAATGAACTGCCGGAGTACGATATTGAAATGTACACCCATAAGAAGATGAAAACGAATGCGGAAAGCTCGCTGGCAGTGCTTAAGGATGTACTTCCGATTCTGGAAGGAACGGATGATTACAGCAATGACAACCTGTATCAGACGCTTCTTGCCTATGTACAGGAGAAAGAGTATAAGAATGGATATGTAATGTGGCCGATCCGTACTGCAGTCTCCGGTAAGCAGATGACGCCGGCAGGCGCAACGGAGATCATGGAGATACTGGGAAAAGAAGAAAGTCTGAAACGTATCCGTCTGGCAATTGATAAATTAAGCTGATTAGAACAGAACTACTGTTGGATGCGAATGGTTTTGCAGTGGAATTATAAAAACAGGCTGTCCATTGATATGGCAGCCTGTTTTTTGATTGTTTTTCTGTGTTATCTATCCATTATTGTATTTCGCTATGCAGCTGCTGCAGAGATTTGATTTCCCCGTTTCCTTTCGCCTTCACATAGTGGATGCCCTTTGCGGTTGCCCGTGCCGCAGCAATGGTGGTCATGTAAGGGATTTTTCCCTTAATGGCAGCCTTTCTTAAGTAGCTGTCGTCATTGACACTGTCCTTGCCCACGGGAGAGTTGATGATCAGGTCGATCTCGCCGTTGGTAATCGCATCCAGAACATTCGGACGGCCTTCGTATAATTTCAGGATATGCTCTGCCTCAATTCCGGCTTCGCGGATTACCTCGCAGGTCGTGCCTGTTGCAAGGATCTTAAATCCGTCTTCTGCAAACAGTTTTGCGATTTCGGCAATCTCTTTTTTATCCTTACGATTTACAGAAATCAGAACCGTACCCTCAAGCGGAAGCGGAGACTGCGCTGCTTCCTGGGCTTTATAAAATGCTTCTCCATAATAGGTGGAAAGTCCCAGTACCTCGCCGGTGGAACGCATCTCCGGACCAAGTACCGGATCGACCTCCGGGAACATATTAAACGGAAAGACAGCTTCTTTCACGCCATAATAAGGGATTGTACGGTCTTTTAATTCCGGCACAGGTGATGGACGTCCGGTCAGCTCCGATGTGATGATATCCGTTGCAAGCGGCACCATGCGGATATCGCATACCTTGGATACCAGTGGAACCGTTCTGGATGCACGGGGATTGGCTTCCAGAACATAAACCTTATCATTCTCAATCGCATACTGCATATTCATCAGACCGCGGACATGCATTTCCTCTGCGATCTTTTTGGTATATTCTTTAATGGTGGCCACATTATCTTCGGAAATATGGACGGAGGGGATGATGCATGCCGAGTCACCGGAATGTACGCCTGCCAGTTCGATATGTTCCATAACTGCGGGAACAAAAGCATGCGTGCCGTCGCTGATGGCATCTGCCTCACATTCCAGTGCATGATTTAAGAACCGGTCGATTAGGATCGGCCTGTCGGGAGTGACGCCGACAGCTGCCGCCATGTATTCTTCCATACTCTGATCGTCATAAACAACTTCCATGCCGCGTCCGCCAAGGACATAAGAGGGGCGCACCATAACAGGATAGCCGATCTTTTGGGCGATGGAGAGGGCTTCCTCCACGGTCGTTGCCATACCGGACTCCGGCATGGGGATGCCCAGTTTATCCATCATGGCGCGGAACTGATCCCGATCCTCTGCCAGATCAATGACAGAAGGAGAAGTGCCTAAGATACGGACGCCATTCTTTTCCAGATCGGAAGCTAAGTTCAGCGGCGTCTGTCCGCCGAACTGTGCAATTACGCCCAGCGGCTTCTCTTTGTGATAGATGCTTAAAACATCTTCTAAGGTAAGCGGCTCAAAATAAAGCTTATCTGAGGTATCATAATCCGTGGATACGGTCTCCGGATTACAATTGACAATGATCGTTTCAAAACCGAGCTTTTTCAAAGCAAGGGCAGCATGGACACAGCAGTAGTCAAACTCAATACCCTGACCAATGCGGTTAGGGCCTCCGCCGAGGATCATGATCTTCTTTGTATTTTCATTGACCGGATTTTTGTCCGGTGCATTGTAGGTAGAATAATAATAAGCGCTTTCTTTCGTTCCGCTGACATGGATGCCTTCCCATGCTTCCTCTACGCCAAGGGAAATACGTTTATTACGGATCTCATCCTCAGAAACTGCAAGGATCTTGCTCAGGTAAAGATCGGAAAAACCGTCTTTCTTCGCCTGGATCAGCAGATCATCAGTGGGAAGAGAACCGTGGAAGGTAAGGAGCGTTTCTTCTTCGTCAACCAGTTCCTTCATCTGTTCAATAAAATAGTGTTTTACCTTGGTCAGCTGATAGATCTCATCAATAGAAGCTCCATGACGCAATGCTTCATACATGATGAAATGACGGTCGCTGGACGGGTAAATCAGAAGTTTTAACAGCTGTTCCTTGTCCATATCATGGTAGTTCTTGGCATAACCAAGACCGGAGCGGCCGTTTTCCAAGCTTCGGATAGCTTTCTGAAAGGCCTCTTTATAAGTTTTGCCGATGCTCATTACTTCGCCCACAGCGCGCATCTGCGTGCCCAGTTTATCTTCCACTCCCTTGAATTTTTCAAATGCCCAACGGGCAAATTTGATTACGACATAATCCCCGCCCGGCACATATCGGTCAAGGGTGCCGTATTTACCGCAGGGAATATCCTTTAACGTAAGACCGCAGGCAAGCATAGCGGAGATCAATGCAATTGGAAAGCCGGTTGCTTTGGAAGCCAGTGCGGAAGAACGGGAAGTTCTCGGATTGATTTCGATGACGATGATCCGGTCGCTGACAGGATCATGTGCAAACTGTACATTGGTTCCTCCCACAACTTCTATCGATTCCACAATACGGTAAGCCTGCTCCTGCATACGTTTCTGACATTCTTCCGAGATGGTCAGCATGGGGGCTGAGCAGAAGGAGTCGCCGGTATGTACGCCGATAGGGTCGATATTTTCGATAAAGCAGACCGTGATCATATTATTGTCTGCGTCACGGACAATCTCAAGCTCTAACTCTTCCCAGCCAAGGACGGATTCCTCTACGAGGACCTGTCCTACAAGACTGGCTTGAAGTCCTCTGGCGCAGACGGTTTTCAATTCTTCTTTATTATAGACAAGACCGCCGCCGGCGCCGCCCATCGTATAGGCAGGACGCAGGACTACAGGGTAACCGAGGGTTTCTGCAATATTCAGCGCTTCTTCCACACTGTAGGCGACGTCGCTTCGCGCCATTTCCACGCCGATAGCGTTCATGGCTTTTTTGAATTCGATCCGGTCTTCACCGCGTTCAATCGCATCAATCTGAACACCGATGACCTTGACCTGATATTGATCCAGAATGCCTTTCGAGGCGAGTTCTGAACAAAGATTAAGTCCTGACTGTCCGCCAAGGTTGGGGAGAACAGCATCAGGACGTTCCTTTGCGATGATCTGTGTAAGTCTTTCGACATTTAACGGTTCAATATAAGTAACATCCGCAATCTCCGGATCAGTCATGATCGTTGCGGGATTGGAATTGACAAGGACGATCTCATAACCGAGACTGCGAAGTGCTTTGCAGGCCTGTGTGCCGGAATAGTCAAACTCGCAGGCCTGTCCGATAATGATGGGGCCGGAGCCGATGATAAGGATCTTGTTGATATCAGTACGCTTTGGCATAATACTCCTCCTAGATATAGTAGTTCGTTTCATTTCTTGATGATTTCTCAATACATTATATAGTAGTTGATGGAAAATGAAAAGAGAAAAATATAGATTAATCAAAAAAAATTTATACGCTTACTTTGTTGAATTTTAAGTTTATTTAGTGGTAAAAAATGTAAAGGTGTGTTACACTGATAAAGAATGGGCAGATAAGATGGAGTTTATCTCATTCAAAAGAAAAGCCAAGCATAGGACAAGGGGTTACAGACATGAAGGAAAAAAAGCTGATCGGATTATGTGTTTCGAAAATTAAGGTGGAAGAGCACTGGCGGAAGCTGAAGGCAATTCAAGAAAAAGTTTTGTCAAAGGGATACCGCCTTTTGACATATTATATTGATGATATGGACTTTGAAAATAGGAAAGATACCTTGGAGCCGGATATGTTTCCGGTCATCTCATGCCTGACGCAGCATGAGCATTTAGATGCGCTGCTGATAGATGCAGAGGGCATCACGGCACAGGAAGTTTTGGATATCATTGCAGGACAGGCAGTGGCTGCCAAGGTTCCTCTTTTTGTATGGCATGGCAATGCAAAAGGGGCAGTTGAGCTTAATTTTGTCATGGAATATTCGGTCAAAAAATTCCTGGGTTTTTTCAAAGAAAAATATGGTTATGAAAGCGTTACTTACGTATCCGGAACAGAAGATGAAGGATTAACGGGCAGGTATTATCAAAATTATCTTACGGAACAGGGAATCCCTGACGGGAAAATCTCACATATTCCCATGCGGGAACTGAAAAAAGTCCTTCCGACCTTATCTAAGGAGGATATTTCAGATGTATATTTCTGCGAAAATGAAAATGTTGCGAATTATGTATGCCACCAATTAGGCAGGAATGGGTATCAGGTACCTGAGGATGTGATGGTTGCCTGCTGCGGAGAAGCTTCCCGGACACAGGCGGAAGGATTGAATTTTACGATCTGTTTTATTGATTACATGGAATTAACAGGCAGAATACTGGATCTTTTAGAGAAGAAGGAAAAGGATGCCCTGGACGAAAAAAGATTGCAGGAGGCTCTTGCCACGGATGATATCGTTATATACAGAGATATGGAGTATACGACAGGCGCAGCGCTTCTAACAATTAATAATCTTTACCAAAATCTGTATGACAGTATGCTGCATGAACAGAGCCTTTACGGGCTGACGGATAATCTTTTAAAAACCAATGGGATTGAGGAGATCGCGGATGTATTTTCCGAATACATGCTGCGGGATTCGGTATTCTGTGTTAAAGATTCCTTTATGCAGGATATTTTTTCGGAAGGCAGGGAAGACCGCTGGCCAAGAAAAGGAGAAAAATATTTCATTCTTGCGGATACAAGAGCGCGGTCCGCTCAGTGGATTTCTTTTTCTCTGGGAGAGCCGATCCCCGGATTGGAGAAGGATATCAATAGAGGTATACCGTTGCTCATAACGCCGGTCAGGTATCGCCATCAGCATTTTGGCTATTTGATCTTCTGTGCAGAGGATTACGATAGTGAATATTATAAGATTGACAGGGTAGTCCATAATTTTGGTCGTGTTTTGGCGCGGTATAGGGTGGAAAAGCGTCTGATTTTTGCCAATAATATGCTGGTTAATGCCAATGAGAATATGAAGAAGATGCAGCATGGCGATATTCTGACGGGCATGCTCAATGCGGAGGGCTTCAGCTATGAACTGACCCAGCTGGTGGACTATTGCAGGAGTCATGATAAGGAATTGTTGATAGGATGTCTTGATATCGACAGATTGAGCAATATTAATGATGTATATGGTCATTCTGAAGGAGACCATGCAATCAAGGCGGTAGCGCAGATCCTGCAGCAGGGAGTGTCGGAGAAGGCGGTTTGCGCACGTCTGGGGACAGATGAATTTGTGGTTGCAAGTTATGCTGCGGCCGATGGGGAAAGTGTGACGGCGCATCTGATAGAAAAGATCAACACACATCTTAACGAGTATAACAGAATCTCTGGAAAGGAATATACGATTGAATTAAATTACGGATATATCAGTGTAAAGCCGGATCAGATCACCAATGAAATGGATCTTCTGGATGAAGTGTTTTCCAAGAAAAACGTACAGAAGAACAGCAGACGTAATCCTGACAGGAAGGACAGCGTTATACCGCAGGAGGAATACAGCAGGGAAGATCATGAAACGGTCAAGGATATCATGGACAGAAATCTGTTCTTATATGCGTTTCAACCGATCGTTAGTGCAAGGACGGGTGAGATCTATGCGTATGAGGCATTGATGAGATCGCCGAAAGAAAGACCGGTGTCGCCGCTGACGATTCTCAAGTATGCGACGATAGAGAAGCGGTTGTATCATATCGAATATGCTACCTTAAGCAATGTTTTTAAACTGGTTCACCAAAATCAGGAAGCGCTGAAAGGAAAGAAGATCTTTGTCAACAGCATACCGGGGTATTTTCTGAAAGAGGGAGATTTTGATAAATTAAAACATAAATATAAAGATATATTTGATAATGTCGTTATTGAGGTGACAGAGCAGACAGAGTCGGATGACGGTGAGATCGGCATTCTGCTTGGCAGGAGCGACAGTAATGGATTTGAGGTAGCGATCGATGATTTCGGCACCGGTTATTCCAATACGGTCAATCTTTTGAAGTATCTGCCGAACTATGTTAAGATCGACCGGATGCTGATCAGCGATATTCATCAGGAACCAAAGAAACAGCATTTTGTAAAGAATATCATAGAATTTGCTCACGATAATGGATTTATGGCTTTGGCGGAGGGCGTGGAGACTTTAGATGAGCTGAAAGCGCTGATCAGGATGGATGTTGATCTGATTCAGGGCTTCTATACAGCGCGTCCTTCCTTTGAGATTACCGGACAGATTGATGAGTCCCGCCGGATGGAGATTATACAGGCTAATCAGGAACGGTATGAAACGCTTCGTAAGAGAGTATATCTTGCAGCTAATGATCCGGCGCTGAATTTAATGCAGCTTGCTTTGAAGAATTATACAGGTATTGTGGTGGCGGAGCCGGAGGTGAAAATCGTTGGCAATCCGGATTTTGTGGCAAGCGTTACGATCAAGATCAAGGAAAATACCCATTGCCGCCTGACGATTGCGGATGTCAGACTTCGAAGCAGCGATGGTTCGCCATGTATTGATGTTGGAGAAGGGGCAACTTTGACGCTTGTAACAGAGAGCGGTAATGAATTGCTGGAAGGCGGTATCCGGGTGCCGGAAAGCGCCAGCCTGATTCTGGAAGGAACAGGTACGTTAGAAATACGATCTAACAGAACCAGTTTTTACGGTATCGGCAATGATGAAAATAGCGCCTGCGGTCAGATTGAAAACCGTATGTCAGGCACGATCAGGATCAGCTGCAACAGTAATATTGCGATTGGTATCGGCGGAAAGACGGCAAAGGCGCTGCTGATCCATGCAGGTAAGATCATTCTGGATATGAATGCAGGCAAAGGGATTGGTATCGGTGTGCTGGAAGACGAGACACCGATAGAATTGATGGAGTGTAATTTTGCAGCTAATATTGCATTTACGGAAGGCACTGTCGTCGGTTCATGGAGGGGAACGCAGAATCTCAAGGCTGACAGCGTTGGCATTGAGATTCATGGAACCGGAAACGAACTTGCAGGATTTGGTACGCTTGGCAGCGGTACGGGAAATATCGAAGTGAAAAACGCAGGGATATCCATTACGCTTAGTGGAAAGAAATGTCTGCTGATTGGTAACCATGGAGGCGGTATAAAGATAACTTCAAAATATTCCAAGCTAACCCTGCAGGCAGACGGAAGGGAATGTCTGGGAATTGGTTCCTTTGAGGAGGATGCGGCTGTAAATCTGGAGAGTATCAAAATAGAGGCTTTGGTCAGATGCAAGACACCCGTATTTTTAGGAATCGACACAGAAAATTCCAAGAAGGAAGATGTTGTGGAGATCTTTTCGATTGAATAAGGAGGATAGATTGAAAAATAAGATTGATATCTTATTTTTCAATCTGATCGCAGAAAAACTGCTCTGACATGGAGGTAGTGTGAAAAATATATCTAAGGCAGTAAAAAACACTGCCTAAGATATATTAAGTTTCACACCGAAAAACGCAAAAGCGGCGTTTTTCATTTCTATTTAAGTCGCAGCAGAGCTGCGACATGGAGGTATAGTATGGCGGCAAGTAAAGAACAGCTGCAGGCGATCCATCATGGGGACGGCCCCATGATGGTGCTTGCGGGACCGGGCAGCGGCAAGACTTTTGTGATCACTCACCGGATACAGTATCTGATAGAACATCACGGAGTTCCGCCGGAACAGATTCTGGTGATCACTTTTACCAGAGCAGCGGCGCTGGAGATGCAGGAGCGGTTTGAACGCCTGATGGGCGGCGCCAATCAGAATGTCACATTTGGAACATTTCACGCAATCTATTTTCAAATTCTAAAACGGTCTTATCATTATGAACAGTCCGATATTATCACAGAGAAAGAAAAAAGAGAATATTTAAAAGAAGCGTTAGAACGCAATCTTGGTAAAGAAGAGTGTGGAGACTCTTATATTCCGCTGTTATTAAATGACATTAGTAAGATAAAAAATGAGGGGCTGCCGTCGGACAGTTTTCAGGCGGCATACCTGCCGGACGGATGTTTTCAGAAGATTTTTGATGATTATCAAAAAAGAATGCGGACGGAGCGTAAGATTGATTTTGACGATATGGTTCTGTTGTGCCGTCGGCTGTTGCAAAGCCAGCCGGAACTGCTTTCCATGTGGCGGGATATCTATCGGTATATCCTGATCGATGAATTTCAGGATATCAACAGGATGCAGTATGAGGTGGTTAAGCTCCTTACAGCACCGCGGAACAATCTGTTTGTCGTTGGGGATGACGATCAATCGATCTATGGATTTCGAGGATCTGATCCGTCGATCATGCTGGGGTTTTCCAGAGAATATCCGGATTGTAAGACTGTTCTTTTAAAGGAGAATTATCGTTGTACGGATCATATTGTGAAAAGTGCAATCAAGTTGATCAATCACAACAAAAACCGGTTTTTAAAAAAGCTGCGGGCAAAGAAGGAAGGGGAGCAGGACGTCATACTGACAGGCAGCGATTCCAAAGAAGCCGAGGCGGAAGAAATCATTACGCTGATCAAATCTTATCGGCAGTATGGAGTTTATAAGGATATTGCCATATTGTTCCGTACCAATCTGAACGCCTCCTTTCTGGCACAGAAATTGGCGCAGGAACAGATTCCCTTCTGGCAGAAGGAAAGGACAAAGAGTCTGTTTGAAGAACCGATGGCGTTGGATATTCTTGCCATGCTCCATTTTGCGCATGGGGAAACAAAAAGAGAATATTTTCTACGGTTTATGAATAAGCCTGTGCGTTATATCCGGCGTGATATGGTGGCGGAACAGGTAAGTATTGACAGGATGCTTGGACTGCCAGATCTTGGAAAGAGCAGAACTATGCTTTTGAAGCGGCTGCAATATGATCTTTTGCAGATGCGGAGGATGGAGCCCTATGCCGCGATCAATTATATCCGCAAGGGGATGGGTTACGATCAGTGGGTAGTGCAGAATGCGAAGGAAAAGCGCAGGAATTATATGGAAGATCTTGAGCTGCTGGATCAGCTTCAGGACAGCGCAAAAAGAATGGAAAGTTTTTCTACATGGCTTGATATGATAGACGCTTATCGGCAGAATCTGGAACGCACGGAAGCGCCGTCAGAAGATGCAGATGCGGTATCACTTATCACGATGCACGGATCGAAAGGATTGGAATATAAGATCGTTATTCTGCCAGACGTCAATGAGGGAAATGTACCACAGAAGAAAGCGGTTGCGCCAAAGGAGCTGGAAGAGGAGCGCAGGGTGTTTTATGTAGCAATGACGAGAGCAAAGGAAAAGTTGTTTTTATTTTATGTCAGGAAGACAAAAGAAAACCGGCTGATGCCAAGCCGGTTTTTGAAAGAGATCGGTATGCGCGTATGATCCGTCATGATTCATCGGAATCTGCCGGAGATCCGTCGATCAGTTCGTCAAATTCCTGCGCATCCAGATATTCGTCAAATGCGTCTGCTGCAATTTCATATTCCTCTTCATTATCAATATAAAGGATTTCCGGTTCTGCTTCAGGATGATCTGGATCTTCCTGATAACCGTAGATCCAGACATCGCCATCGGTATTTTCGCCATTCTCATCCAAAGGAAGCAGGGCGATATAATCTTTACCTGCTGCGGAAAAGATCGCAACGATGGAACAGGTGACGGTGCCGTCATCCAGATCCAGATCAACATACATTTCTTCGTCGTTATCAGGATTTTTATTGATTGCCATGATGAAAACCTCACAAATCTATTTACTTATTATTAATCATTTTATAAAATTACAGGTTGGAAAGCAAGCATTTTTATGCTATTATTGTCAAGAATGAGTAATTGAGCCGACAGATGGTAACAGGTGGCTTATGAAAATCATTCGCAATATGGAGAAAAGATATGAAAGCATGGAATCATTTTAAGACAATTACGCTTCATCGGTGGTATGTGCGAAAAGGTTGTTTTGCAGTGGGATTATACTGGCAGGGATTGACGCATGATCTTTCCAAGTATATGCCGTCTGAGTTTATGGTAGGCGCAAAATACTGGCAAGGCGACCGCAGCCCGAATAATGCGGAACGCGAGGCGCTTGGTTATTCGTCGGCATGGCTTCACCATAAAGGAAGAAACCGGCATCATTATGAATACTGGCTGGATTATCCGGTTAGGGAGAAAGAGGGAACCGGTGTAAAGATCGTGCCTGCAAAGATGCCGGACCGGTATATTGTGGAGATGTTCATGGACCGCGTGGCGGCATGCAAGGTCTATCATGGCAGCTCTTATAAATCATCAGATCCGCTGGAATATTACCAGAAGGGAAATATTGATGCATTTCTGCATCCTTATACGAAACGGATGCTGGAGAAACTGCTGAAAATGAATGCCAAAAAAGGAGAACGTTATACACGGGCATATATTAGAAAATATATCTTAAAAAATATATGATATTATCATAGAAAGGTGGAATATTTTAATGATCGGGGATAAAAAAGTATTATTCAGTGGTATGCAGGCGACAGGAAATCTGACGCTTGGAAATTATCTGGGGGCATTGAAAAACTGGGTGTCTCTATGTGACGAGTATGAATGTTTTTATTCGGTTGTGGATCTTCATTCCATTACGGTCCGGCAGGACCCGTCGGAGCTGAGGCAGCGTGCAAGAAAGCTGTTGACTTTATACATTGCGGCAGGGCTTGATCCAAAGAAAAACTGCCTTTATTATCAGTCCCATGTCAGCGGACATGCGGAACTGGCATGGATCTTAAACTGCTTTACTTATATGGGGGAATTGAACCGTATGACACAGTTTAAGGATAAGTCTGCAAAGCATGCGGATAACATCAATGCGGGACTGTTCACTTATCCGGTGCTGATGGCGGCGGATATCCTGTTGTATCAGGCGGATGTAGTGCCGGTTGGTAAGGATCAGTTGCAGCATCTGGAGATCACAAGGGATATTGCACAGCGGTTTAATGCGATTTATGGCGATGTATTTACGATTCCGGAGCCTTATCTTGGAAAGACGGGTGCAAAGATCATGAGCCTGCAGGACCCGGATAAGAAAATGTCAAAATCAGATGAGAATGCCAATGCATCCGTTTATCTGATGGATGATCCGGATACGGTCATGAGGAAGTTCAAACGGGCAGTGACGGATTCTGAGGGCTGTGTCAGATACTGTGAGGAACAGCCGGGCATCAGAAACCTGATTGATATCTACGGCGCATGTACCGGCAAGACGCCTGCTGAGATTGAAAAAGAGTTTGATGGCAAAGGGTACGGTGATTTCAAGATGGCAGTGGGTGAATCTGTTGTGGCGATCTTAAAGCCATTGCAGGAGCGTTTTGCAGAGCTTGAGAAGGATAAGGGATATCTTGACGGTATCATTAAAGAGAATGGGGAAAAGGCGGAATATTATGCTTTAAAGACGCTGCGGAAAGTGCAGAAGAAAGTGGGATTCCCGGAGCGGATTAGATAATACAGGAGAGGAGCGCGGTTAATGAACTCTATGATGGAATTAAATGACAATCGGAATGAGCTGTTTGACAAACTGGTGCAGTTTTGCATGAAGTCCGGTGAGATCGATCAGAATCTTTATACGGAGTACGATGTGAAGAGGGGACTGCGCGATTCCAACGGCAAAGGCGTCTTGACAGGGCTGACTGAGATCTCTGACGTAGTTTCCTATCGTCTGGTGAATGGACAAAAGATTCCTGCGGAAGGAAAGCTTTATTATCAAGGATATGATGTGGAAGAGATTATTAAGGGAATTGGTAGTCGAAGATATGCATTTGAAGAGGTGACGTATCTTCTGTTGTTTGGAGAACTTCCGACAAGGAAGCAGTTTGAGAGTTTTGTTGCGATACTGACAGATCTGCAGGAATTATCAGGTGATTTTGTCAGGAATGTCATCCTTCATAATCCCAGCGTGAACGTTATGAATTCGCTGCAGAAGGCGGTGCTGAACCTGTATTCCTATGATGACAACCCGGAGGATATTTCAGTGCCGAATGTACTGCGCCAGTGCCTTCAGATGATTGGAAAGCTGCCGCTGATGTCGGTCTATGCATATCATGGTTATCGTCATTACAACTTGAATAAAAACCTGATCATCCGTAATCCGAAGAAAGAATATTCTACGGCTGAGAATATATTAAATATGCTGCGGCCGGATGGCAAGTTTACACCATTAGAGGCGTCGGTGCTGGATATTGCGCTGGTGTTGCATGCAGATCATGGCGGAGGTAATAACTCGACCTTTACCACACACGTGGTCACTTCGACAGGCACGGATACCTATTCCGCGGTAGCAGCTTCTATAGCGTCTTTAAAAGGACCGAAGCATGGCGGCGCCAATCTGAAGGTGCAGCAGATGTTTGCCAATATCAAAGAACATGTGCAGGATTGGGCGAATGAAAAGGAAGTGGAAGAATATCTGATCAGGATATTGAATAAAGAGGCGTTTGATCAGGCGGGGTTGATCTATGGCATGGGGCATGCAGTATATACGGATTCTGATCCCAGAGCAAAGATTTTAAAAGAATCTACCAGAAAGCTTGCAGAAGAAAAGGGACGTATGGAGGAATTCACTTTGTACGATATGGTAGAGACAGTTGGTGGGAGATTGATCGGACAGTATCGGAGATTATTTAAGCCGGTATGCGCCAATGTGGATTTTTACAGCGGATTTTTATATTCTATGCTGGATATCCCGGAGGAACTGTTTACTCCGATCTTTGCAATTTCACGAATCTCCGGATGGAGTGCGCACAGGCTGGAGGAATTGGTGAATAAGGGTAAGATCATCCGTCCTGCATATAAATATGTCGGGATACATAAGAATTTTGTGGAGATGGAAGCAAGAGATTAGATAACTTATATGTTTATCAAAGTAAAGTGAGGTAAGGGTTATGAGTGAAAAATATGTTGCATACGTATCCTGTTATACACAGGGAGATAAGAATGGTATCAAGATTTTTGATGTGGATGTGAAAAAAGGAACCATGCAGGAAAAGACGCAGGTCCGAATTTCCAATTCGTCCTATGTGACGACTTCCCATAACCGTAAATATCTGTATTCTATCACCGATTATGGTGTGGAGGCATATCGGATTCTGCCGGATGGCGATTTAAAAACGATCTCAGCTTCTTCGATCAATGGTATGCGGGGCTGTTATCTTTCTACGGATTATCATGATAAGTTCCTCTTTGTGGCAGGGTATCATGACGGTAAGATTACGGTGATGAAGCTGGCAGAGGATGGTAGTATTTTAGGGATCGCTGATGAGATCTATCATAAGGGCATCGGAAGCATCGTGGATCGGAACTACCGCCCGCATGTGAATTGTGTAAAAATGACGCGTGACAATAAATATCTTCTTGCGGCCGACCTTGGTATGGATCAAATCAAGGTGTATGCGTTGGATTATACTACAGGAAAATTGAAACTGGCGGATATCATCCATTCAGAACAGTATTCCGGACCGAGACATATCAAGATTTCAAAGGATGGACAGTTTATTTATATCGTCCATGAGGTGAAGAACTGTGTGGATGTATATCATTATACAGAGGACGGAAGGAATCCTAATTTTGAGAAGATCCAGACAATATCCACGCTCAATGATTATCATGCAGGGGATGCTGCGGCAAGTGCACTTAAGCTTTCCTGGGACAATAATTATCTGATCTGCTCAAATGCCGGGGATAATAGCGTGATTATCTATAGTATTGATAAAAAGACGGGGATGCTGGAAAAGATTCTTTGTCTGCCCATCAGTGGAAATTATCCCAAGGATGCGATGCTGTTTCCAGATAATAAACATCTGGTATCTTTAAATCATGAAAATAATACAATGACATTTTTTGCAGTTGATCTTCAAAAGGGAACCATCGTAATGAATGCGAAAGAAATTAAGATCATGCAGCCGAACTGTATCGTATTTCATAAGCTGATAGAAGATTAATTTTTTTTGCCAGATGTCATGGATCGCAAAATGATCGTGGGAGGATTTAATGTATACTTGTTATCACGAGTTTATATGGAAAGCGGAAAAGCAGCATCTGGAATTGGAGATTTCCAAGGCGGAGGGGCAGCTTAGAAACTGCAGGTTCCGCACCGGACTTCTGATGCGTGAGATGATCGTGTGCGGAGGGCTGCTTGTTGTGCCCCTGGTGATGATTTTTGTTGACGCACTCTTTCCGGTATACTCGTCGGGAAGCATTGTGGGCAATATGATGGCGGCAGGCAGAGAAACGTTTGATCTGGTTTTACAAGGCTTTTATATCTGCCTGTTTCCGTTTCTGGTATTTTTTTTCGTTAAGGCGATCATCATTTGGCTGATTAATAAATATAATCGCTCTGAAAAGAAACCGTTAGAAGAATATGATCCATACAGAAAGGAGTTTCCGAAATCGGAGGTGAGTTATGCCATTGAGGAGGAAAAACTGGTAAGGATACTCTCTATATATTACACATACCGTAAGAAAATGGAGCAGATAAAGGATGATCTTACAGAAGATGAGGCTTCCATGACGCCGGAAGAATTACGGACGGAGCTGGATAAGCTGGTATATTATGAGGAGGTTGTTCCGGCAGAACCATTCCAGAGGGAGGTCCGCGTTAGGACGATGATGATTACGGCGATTGTCAGTGTGATCGTGATCATCTGCATCATTTATTGGTGACACTTGGTTTATATAATATAAAGCATAATATTGCAATTGTAAAGAGAGTATGGATTAAGGACGGTATATCCGGGTGAGGTGATCCATCTGAGATCCCATGTTAGAAAGCATAAGATCCAGAAGCGTCAAGGCGCACATGGATTCTACGACCACAACGGCACGGGGAACGATTACAGGATCGTGACGTCCGGCGATGGTCAGAACGGTGTTCTGATGATCCTTGGTGATGGTATCCTGCGGCTGGTAAATGGAGGGCGTAGGCTTCACATAGGCGCGGATGATAATCGGTTCGCCGGAGGAAATACCTCCAAGGATGCCGCCTGCATGATTGCTTTTGAAGGTAACTTTCTCATCCTGCATAGACATAGCGTCATTATTTTCGCTGCCGCGCATTCTGGATGCCTTGATGCCTGCGCCGATTTCCACGGCTTTTACTGCACCGATGGAAAAGAGCGCTTTTCCAAGTGCGGCGTCTAATTTATCAAAAACAGGCTCGCCGATTCCGGCAGGCGCATTTTCCATACGACATTCAATACAGCCGCCAACCGAGTCTTTTTCAGCACGACATTTGGCGATATGATCCAGTGCCAGTTTCTCCGCTTCAGGATCAGGCATACATATGGTAGAAGACCGGGCATAGGCAAGATCCAGGGCGGCATCGTTGATCTCGATATCGCCGATGGATCGGGTATAGGCATTGATCGTAATGCCGAGCTGATTCAGAATTTTCATAGCGATGGCGCCTGCAGCCACCCTTCCTGCAGTTTCCCTGCCGGAGGAGCGTCCGCCGCCGCGGTAGTCGCGAAAACCATATTTTTTATCATAGGTATAATCCGCATGTCCGGGACGATAGGAAACAGCGATATTGCCATAGTCCTTGGAATGCTGGGAGGTATTGTTGATCATTAAGGAGATCGGAGTACCGGTAGTTTTTCCTTCAAAGACGCCGGATAGTATATGGACAGTATCGTCTTCCTTGCGCGCAGTAGTGACTGCTGAAGTGCCGGGTTTTCTGCGGTCAAGGAAAGGCTGGATGTCCTCTTCTGATAAGGGCAGTCCTGCAGGACAGCCGTCAATGACTGCGCCAAGCGCCGGACCGTGGGATTCCCCCCAGGTCGTTACTGTAAAATGTTTGCCAAATATAGAACCTGCCATATTATATAAAATATCCTTTCTTTAAACAGTTTTATCATGATGTGGTAATTACTGCATCATTCCGTATTTTTTCAGTGTTTCCGGAGTATTGAACATTTTTGTGGATGCATCGATCATCTCTTGAATATAGTCGCCATCCGCCATCGTTGAAAAGAAAAGAATATCTTCTCTTTTAAAGCCGTTTTTGCGGAAAATATCATCTGGGATCTGTTTAATGTTTTTTTCCAATACTGAAAGTAAGGTTTGTGCAAACCCCCACTTTTCCTCCGACGGATTGCAAAAATCAATCTCCCTGCAAGCTTCAACAATGTCTACAAGAGGCCGGTATAGGAAATCCGGGTTTAGGGAATTTCCCCAAGCGTAATATTCATTTATACTGCTGCTGTAATCCCATGTCAGATAAAATCCAAAAAAATCATCTACTGTAATAAAGCCGATCGCACAAGCTTTTTGACCTTTCGCTTTTTTCAAAATTTTATTGATTTCTTTCGGCAATTTTTTGGAGCAGATCTGACTGAACTTTTCAAACATTGTAATATCCATTTTGATGCCCGTCCGTATGAGATTAATTAATATTTGTTTTCACTGACAGCTTGTATTATAATGCAATTAATGTAAATTTACAACTAATAATATTTAGGGGCAGGTTGAGAGAAAGGCATGGAGGATTAGTGTGGAATATAAGATTTTAAAGACAGAAGGCGCCGCGAAAAGGGCACAAATGACGACTGTGCATGGCGTGATCCAGACGCCGGTATTTATGAATGTGGGTACGGTGGCGGCAATCAAGGGAGCGGTATCAACAGAGGATCTGGAACAGATCGGAACGCAGGTGCAGCTGTCTAATACGTATCATCTACATGTCAGACCGGGGGATGAAATTGTCAAGACATTGGGCGGACTGCATAAGTTTATGTCGTGGAAGAAACCGATCCTAACGGATTCTGGCGGATTTCAGGTGTTTTCTCTGGCAGGACTTCGTAAGATCAAGGAGGAAGGGGTATATTTTCATTCCCATATTGATGGTCGGAAGATCTTCATGGGACCGGAGGAAAGCATGCAGATTCAGTCCAATCTGGCATCTACAATCGCCATGGCATTTGACGAATGTCCGGCGAGTACGGCGGAACGGGAGTATGTTGAGGCTTCGGTAGCCCGCACGACAAGATGGCTGGAACGTTGTAAGAGAAAAATGGCAGAACTGAATCAGAGAGAGGACACCATTAATAAAGCCCAGCTTTTATTTGGGATCAATCAGGGTGCGATTTTTCCGGACATCCGTATTGAACATGCCAAACGGATCTCGGAACTGGAGCTGGACGGTTATGCCATTGGCGGTCTTGCCGTTGGAGAAAGCCATACGGAGATGTATCATATCATAGAGGAAACGGTCCCTTATCTGCCAAAGGACAAGCCGACATATCTGATGGGTGTCGGTACTCCGGCTAATATCCTGGAGGCAGTTGATCGGGGAATTGATTTTTTTGACTGCGTCTATCCCACGCGAAATGGACGGCATGCGCACCTTTACACCAATGCGGGAAAGATCAATCTGATGAATGCGCAGTATGAGACGGATGACCGGCCGATAGAAGAGGGATGTGGTTGTCCTGCCTGTCGGAGATATTCAAGGGCATATATCAGGCATCTCTTGAAAGCCAAGGAAATGCTGGGGATGCGGCTTTGCGTTTTGCATAATCTATACTTTTATAATCATCTGATGACAGAGATAAGGGATGCGTTAGATAACGGAAGGTTTCAGGAGTATAAAAAAGATAAACTGGAAAAAATGACAGGCGGGCAGTATCCATAGGAGAAAAGATCCGGACTGATGGAAATGGGTCCGGGAGGGAAATTGTGAAAAAATTGGAAAACGCCTTGCTTCTAAGGCGTTTTTTGTGTATGATAATGAATGGTGTACAAATTAAAGAAAACAGGAGGAGCATGTGATGTTTATGCTTTTAGATGCGGCGGCGGATCCGGCGGCAGCGCAGGGCGGCGGGATAGGATTTACCGTTATGTATGCGATCGTTATGATCGTAGTCTTTTACTTCTTGCTAATCAGACCGCAGAAAAAGGAACAGAAAAAGATAGCGGCGATGGTTGCGGCAATGGAGATTGGGGATGTGGTTCTGACTACCAGTGGGTTTTATGGTGTTATCATTGATATTACGGAAGAAGATGTCATTGTAGAATTTGGAAGCAATAAGAACTGTAGGATTCCCATGAGGAAAACCGCGATTGCACAAGTCGAAAAACCGGAATAAAAGGTGGAGTATTTCAGATAAGGCGTGTCGTGGATGCGCCTTGTTTTTAACGTAATATTTTGAGAGGAGACGAAAACGCAAATGAGGTTAAATATTGTGTGTATCCCCGGTGACGGGATCGGACCGGAGATCGTGTCAGAGGCAAAAAAGGTATTAAATAAGATTGCTGAAAAATACGGTCATGAAATGGTTTTTACAGATATTCTGATGGGAGGCGCATCCATTGATGTGCATGGCATTCCGTTGACGGATGAGGCGATAGCTACAGCGAAAGCGGCTGATGCAGTATTGATGGGGTCGATTGGCGGTGATACGAACACCTCTCCATGGTATCAACTTCCGCCGGAAAAACGGCCGGAAGCCGGATTGTTAAAGATCCGCAAGGCATTAAATCTTTTTGCCAATTTAAGACCGGCTGTATTATATGAAGAACTGGCGGCGGCATGTCCGTTAAAAGAAGAGATCAGTGCGGCAGGATTTGATATTCTGATTATGCGGGAGCTGACAGGAGGTCTTTACTTCGGGGAAAGGAAGACAGTGGAGGAGAACGGCGTCCGTAAAGCCATCGATACCTTGACCTATGATGAGAATGAGATCCGCAGGATTGCAATCAAAGGTTTTGATATTGCCAGAAAGCGGAAGAAGAAGCTGACCAGCGTGGATAAGGCCAATGTGTTAGATTCTTCCAGATTGTGGAGAGCCGTTGTCAACGAAGTTGCAAAGGAGTATCCTGATGTTAAGGTAGAACATATGCTGGTGGATAACTGCGCCATGCAGCTTGTGAAGGACCCGGCGCAGTTCGATGTGGTACTTACGGAAAATATGTTTGGAGATATCTTATCGGATGAGGCGAGCATGGTGACCGGCTCTATCGGTATGCTGGCTTCCGCATCTTTAAACGATACAAAATTCGGGCTTTATGAACCAAGCCACGGTTCTGCGCCCGACATTGCAGGTAAGGATCTGGCGAATCCGATTGCAACGATTTTGTCAGCATCCATGATGCTCCGTTATTCCTTTGATCTGGATCAGGAAGCGGATGCGATTGATGCGGCAGTGAAGAAGGTATTGCAGGATGGTTACCGGACAGGCGATATTATGAGTGAAGGCTGTAAGAAGGTAGGTTGTAAAGAAATGGGAAGCCTGATTACAGAGCGGATATAAAACCGGAAAAGATAGAAGGAGGCTAAATATGAGAAGTGACAGCGTAAAAACAGGAACACAACAGGCTCCCCACAGAAGTCTGTTCAATGCATTGGGTTATACCAAGGAGGAGCGGGAACGTCCGTTGATCGGTATCGTCAGCTCTTATAATGAAATTGTTCCGGGACATATGAATCTGGATAAGATTGTGGAAGCAGTAAAAATGGGTGTTGCCATGGCAGGCGGAACTCCGGTGGTATTCCCTGCGATCGCAGTCTGTGACGGGATCGCAATGGGGCATATCGGAATGAAATACTCTCTGGTGACCAGAGATCTTATTGCCGATTCTACGGAATGTATGGCAATGGCGCATGGCTTTGACGGATTGGTGATGGTGCCGAACTGTGATAAGAACGTACCGGGACTGTTGATGGCTGCTGCACGGCTCAATATCCCTACGATCTTCTGCTCCGGCGGGCCGATGCTGGCCGGTCGTGTCAAAGGAGAAAAGAGAAGTCTGTCTTCTATGTTTGAGGCTGTGGGTTCTGTAGCGGCGGGAACGATGACTATGGAAGATCTGGAAGAATTTGAGGAAAAGGTATGTCCTACCTGTGGTTCCTGTTCCGGTATGTATACGGCTAACAGTATGAACTGCCTGACAGAGGCGCTGGGAATGGGCTTAAAAGGCAACGGTACGATTCCGGCCGTATATTCGGAACGTATCCGTCTGGCAAAGCATGCCGGCATGCAGATCATGGAACTGGTAAAGAAAGATATCAAACCAAGGGATATCATGACGGAGAAGGCATTCCACAATGCACTGACGATCGATATGGCACTGGGATGCTCAACCAATTCCATGCTTCACCTTCCGGCGATTGCAAAGGAAGCTGGTGTAGATCTAAATGTGGAGCTGGCGAATGAGCTGAGTGCAAAGACGCCGAATCTCTGCCATCTGGCTCCGGCTGGTCCGACTTATATGGAGGATTTAAATGAAGCGGGCGGCGTCTATGCGGTCATGAATGAACTGACAAAGAAAGATCTTCTTTATACTGATATTATGACGGTGACCGGCAAGACGGTTGCGGAAAATATTAAGGGCTGTATCAACCGCAATCCGGATGTGATCCGACCGGTTGAGAATCCCTACAGTGAGACCGGAGGCATTGCGGTACTGAAAGGAAATCTTGCACCGGATTCCGGCGTAGTAAAACGTTCTGCCGTTGTTCCTGAGATGATGGTGCATGAAGGACCGGCAAGGGTGTTTGAATGTGAAGAGGATGCGATAGAAGCCATCAAGAGTGGTAAAATCGTGGCAGGAGACGTTATTGTCATCCGTTACGAAGGACCGAAAGGCGGTCCAGGTATGAGAGAAATGTTAAATCCCACGTCTGCAATTGCAGGTATGGGATTGGGCTCCAGTGTAGCGCTGATTACGGACGGACGGTTTTCCGGTGCATCCAGAGGCGCATCCATCGGTCACGTATCTCCGGAAGCGGCAGTTGGCGGTCCGATTGCATTGGTAGAGGAGGGGGATATCATCTCCATAGATATCCCGAATAATGCATTAAATGTGAAGATATCAGACGAGGAAATGGCTTCAAGACGGGCAAAATGGCAGCCGAAGGAGCAGCATCTGACCGGCTATCTGGCAAGATATCATGAACTTGTGACCAGTGGTAACCGTGGAGCGGTCTTGGAAGTGCCTCACGGCAAGTAAGTGATATATCCATTAAAAACATAAAATTAATAATATGTAATAAGGAGAGAAAAGATCATGCAGCTGACAGGTTCACAGATCGTTATCGAGTGTTTAAAGGAACAGGGCGTGGATACGGTGTTTGGTTATCCGGGCGGAACGATCCTGAATGTCTATGATGAACTTTATAAGCATTCAGATGAGATCAAACATATATTAACATCACATGAACAGGGGGCAGCCCATGCAGCGGACGGATACGCAAGAGCGACAGGAAAAGTCGGGGTATGTATGGCGACTAGCGGTCCCGGCGCAACGAATCTGGTAACAGGTATTGCTACCGCTTATATGGATAGTGTCCCGATCGTAGCGATCACAGCTAATGTTGTGCTTCCATTGCTTGGAAAGGATACTTTTCAGGAGGTGGATATCGCAGGCGTTACCATGCCGATCACAAAGCATGGATATATTGTAAAGGATGTGACGCAGCTGGCGGATACGATTCGCAAGGCATTTGCAATTGCCAGATCAGGAAGACCGGGTCCGGTGCTTGTGGATATTACGAAGGATGTAACGGCCAATTCCTGCGAATACGAGAAGATGGAGCCGATCGTGATCGAGCAGCCTGTCAAATATACGGATGAAGATATTGATCGGGCAGCCGAACTGATTTGCGCTTCCAAGAAGCCATATATCTATCTGGGCGGCGGCGCGATTATTTCAGGAGCTTCTAAGGAAGTTGCGGAGTTTGCAAAGAAGATAGATGCACCGGTCTGCGATACCCTGATGGGAAAGGGTGCGTTTAATGGGAATGATGAGCTTTATACCGGCATGATCGGAATGCATGGGACAAAGACTTCTAATCTTGGCGTCAGCCAGTGCGACCTTTTGATCGCGCTGGGAGCAAGATTCTCCGACAGGGTGATCAGCGATGCAAAAGCATTTGCAAAGAACGCCAAGGTACTGCATATTGATATTGATGCTGCGGAGATCAATAAAAATATTAAGACGACGGCTTCCATTGTAGGAGACTTAAAAGAAGTTCTGATAAAACTAAATGCAAAGCTGGAGCAGCAGGATCATAAAGAGTGGACGGATCAGATCAGGCAGATGAAGGCAGACATGCCGCTGACTTATCCGAAGAGCAAGCTGACCTGTCCATACATTATTGAGACGCTGGATAAAGTGACGGAAGGAAAGGCGATCATAACCACCGATGTTGGGCAGCATCAGATGTGGGCTTCCCAGTTTTATAAGTACACGGAGCCGAGGACATTTTTATCCTCAGGGGGACTGGGTACGATGGGATATGGTTTGGGTGCATGTATTGGCGCGAAGGTGGCAAGACCGGATAAGATCGTTTGTAATATCGGCGGTGACGGATGCTTCAGAATGAATATGAACGAGCTGGCGACAGCATCCAGATATAACATTCCGATCATCCAGATCATCATCAACAATCATGTGCTTGGTATGGTAAGACAGTGGCAGACGCTGTTTTATGAAAAGAGATATTCCCAGACCGTCCTTCAGGATAAAGTGGATTATGTGAAGGTGGCGGAAGGACTTGGCTGTACAGCCTTTCGGGTGACGACAAAGGAAGAGGTAGAGCCGACCCTGAGAAAAGCTCTGGAAGTTGGCGGACCGGTAGTGATCGACTGCGTGATTCAGGAAGATGATAAAGTATTTCCGATGGTACCGGGCGGCGCGCCGATCAGCGATTCCTTTGATGCGGATGACTTGAAAGCGAGAGAGGGTTAAAAACGCATAAGAAATATTATGAACTGTAAGCGCAGGCGTTGAATATTGTGATG
>CAMWHY010000028.1 GCA_947174185.1 uncultured Lachnospiraceae bacterium
AGGATAACGCATTAGAAGAACAATATTTAGAAGAACTAAATACTTTATTACCGGACTGTGAAATACATCTAAATTAATATTGAAAATAGTCCCGCTTGGGAGATATTCTCTGACTAAAAGCAGAAATATTTCCTCTTGCTTTGATTGATTTGCACTAAGTGAGTGGGAATATGTTGTGTTTATGAGGATGATGATGGTATTGCATATTGGGCAGGATATGATAATTGCCCTAATGAGGGTGTTTGATATCTATCAAACAGTGATTATTACGGTTCTTTCTTTTGCGATCAGGATACTGCCCGATTTTTATAATTTTAAAGATTGATGAAGTAGATTAATCAATGGGTTGTGCTGTTAAAGGAAGGGTATCAATGGTAAACGCGACATCCAATTAATGCTTGCATATCCCGAAAAAAACTTATATAGTATAGATCAATAAATAATGATATAGACAGAGGCAGTTGACTCTGTCTATATCTGCCTAAAGCGGACTGATTGTTAAAAAGTGCGTATCACTCCACAGGCGATCTTATTTCCGGAATTGCCGGAGGGCTGTGTGGTAAAATCATCCGGCTGTTCATGCACGATCACTGATCTGCCTATTACTTGAGAGATCGTAAGCTGCTCTGCGTAGAACGTCATAAAGGAATAACCATTGCAGGAAAAAAGCGGCGGCATATCGCCTGCATGATTCGGATGCGGTTGGTTAAGAGGGTTGTAATGACTTCCAGTGTTAGCAAAATCATTTGAACAATCGCCGTTTTCATGGATGTGGAAACCATAAAAGGAGGGAGAATCTGTGGTTTCTGATGGCAGATGATAAAATTCTGCTGTGATCAGAATGCCTTCATAGGGAGTCTGATAGAATCTGACGGTTCCCTTCAGATCAGGATATTTGCGGTTTCCGTAAACACGGGCAAGCGCTTGTGGAGAGTTATTTTGCATAAGATTTATAAAATAATCATAACAGGGATAAAAAACCATGATAGTTCCTTAATAAAAAGGTTTGTTTATCTATATGCACTACGCTGCGTAATGGTGAAATAAATGATGAAGATTTAATATATCAAAGAAAGGAGAACAACGAATTATGACAAGAAAAGAATTGGAAGAGCTTTGCGCGAAGATGACATTGGAGGAAAAAGCGGGATTATGTTCCGGCAGTGATTTCTGGCATACGAAGCCGGTAGAACGTCTTGGCATACCGGCAATGATGGTGTCCGATGGACCGCACGGACTTCGTAAGCAGAGAGATGAAGGCGATCATCTGGGTGTGAACGACAGCATCAAGGCAGTCTGCTTTCCCACAGGATGTACGATCGCAGCTTCTTTTGACAGGGATTTGATCAGGGAAATGGGAGAAGCCCTTGGCACTTCCTGTCAGGCAGAAGGCGTGGGTGTGATTTTGGGTCCCGCCGTTAATATCAAACGTTCTCCTTTATGCGGACGGAATTTTGAGTATTATTCCGAAGATCCTTATGTTGCCGGGGAGATGGCGGCAAGCTATATTGAAGGTGTACAGAGTAAGCATGTGGGAACCAGTATCAAGCATTTCATGGCAAACAGTCAGGAAACGAGGAGAATGTCTTCGGATTCCAGAGTGGATGAGCGGACGATGAGGGAAATCTATCTGCCCGCATTTGAAACAGCAGTCAAAAAATCAAAACCATGGACAGTGATGTGTTCTTATAACCGTATCAACGGAACTTATGCTGCGGAAAATCACTGGCTGTTGACAGAACTTCTACGGGACGAATGGGGCTTTGATGGATTTGTTGTCAGCGACTGGGGAGCCGTCAATGATCGTGTGGCGGGAGTTAAGGCGGGGCTTGATCTGGAAATGCCGCCTTCCTTTGGAGTAAATGACAAGTTGATCGTAGAGGCTGTAAAAAACGGTACGCTTGAGGAAACGGTATTGGATGAAGCGGTGATTCGTATTTTAAATATTATATACCGTTATACGGAGCATTGTGATAAGACAGCTGTATTTGATCGGGATGCACAGCATGATCTCAGCAGGAAGGCTGCGGAGGAATCTCTGGTGCTATTGAAAAACGAGGGCGTTCTGCCATTGAAGAAAGAGCAGAAGATTGCCATCATCGGACAGTATGCAAAGAAACCAAGGTATCAGGGCGGCGGCAGTTCGCACATCAACAGTCATAAGGTGTCAGGTATGCTTGATTTTGTGCAGGATATGGAAAATGTTATCTATGCACAGGGGTATGATGACAGATTGGAGGAGGCTGCTGACAGCATCGATTCTAAGAGAGAGGATAGGGCGAAAGCCTTATTGGACGAAGCGGTTCAGGTAGCAAAAGAAGCGGAGGTAGCAGTCATTTTTGCAGGACTGCCGGACAGCTTCGAGTCAGAGGGATATGATAGAAAGCATATGCGGATGCCGGACAGCCAGAATATGTTGATTCATGAGATTGCGAAAGTCCAGCCCAATACCATTGTGGTTCTGCACAATGGTTCTCCGGTAGAGATGCCTTGGGTAGATGAGGTCAAAGGTATTCTGGAGGCCTATTTGGGCGGTGAGGCGGTAGGCGAAGCGGAGTACAATATTTTATTTGGCAATGTCAACCCCAGTGGCAAGCTGGCAGAGACATTTCCACTGCGGTTAGAGGACAATCCTTCGTATCTGTATTATATCGGGGAAGGGGATATGACGGAATATCGGGAGGGTATCTTTGTGGGATACCGTTATTACGATACAAAGAAAATGCAGACACTGTTTCCGTTTGGGCATGGACTGAGTTATACGGAATTTGCCTATTCCAATCTTCGATTAGAATGTGGCGATCATAAGATCAGCGGTCGCATTACGGGCGGCAGTTCCGATATAGATGCTCAGAATGGAGACGATATTCTCAGGATCGAAGATATTGACTGGCTGACGGTATCCGTTGACGTTACAAACACGGGAAGCGTGGAAGGAAAAGAGGTCGTCCAGCTTTATGTTGCCGACGAGGAAAGTTCTGTCATCCGTCCATTGAAAGAGTTAAAAGGATTTGAAAAGGTAAGTTTAAAACCGGGTGAAACAAAGACAGTGCAGTTTACGCTGGATGCCAGAGCATTTGCTTATTATCATACGGAGTTGAAAGAATTTTTTGTGGAAAGCGGAACCTTTGCTATCTTAGTCGGAAGCTCCTCCAGAGAGATCCGTGGAGAAGGGAAAGTCTTTGTGAAGGGAACCAGGGTATATAAACCTAAATATCATTTAAATACAACATTTGGCGATCTTATGAAGGATGAAAAGGCATCAAAGATTCTTGCGCCGTTATTTGCAGCAAGTACATTAGTGGAAGTCTGTGATACGGATAGTGCGGAAAAAGGTGAAGAGGATAGTTTTTCGGGATTGCAGGAGGCAATGATGGGGTATCTGCCGCTTCGCGGGATGGTGAGCTTTCAGGATGGGTCGGTTGATTTTGAAAAACTGAAAAAGATTCTGGATCAACTGAATGAATAAAGAAATAAATCGCAGTAAAACTTTTCAACATGGAGGAATGGTATGGAAACATCTGCGGTAGCGATATTGAAAAAGGGTGAGGGCAGGCTGCTTAAAGCAGGAGGTCTATGGATCTTTGATAATGAGATCGACACCATTAGGGGAACGTATGCAGATAGCGATAATGTGACGGAGGAAGCCGCGCAGAATGGGGTTTATCGTAACGGAGATATTGTGTCCGTCGAAGATTTTGACGGGTATCCCATGGGGAAGGGATTTATTAATTTAAATTCCAAGATCCGAATCCGTATGATGACCCGCGTGGCGGATCAGAAAATTGACGAGGAATTTCTCCGGATGCGTGTGAAGGATGCATGGGAATACCGGAAGAAGACAGTGGATATCAGCAGCTGCCGTGTAATCTTTGGAGAGGCGGATTTTCTGCCGGGACTGGTGGTTGATAAATTTGCAGACGTGCTGGTGGTTCAGTCACTTGCGCTTGGCATCGACCGCTATAAAGAGATCATTATCGGGATGCTGAAAACGACGATGGCTGAAGACGGCATCACGATTCGCGGCGTTTATGAAAGAAGTGATGCTAAGGAACGTGAAAAGGAAGGTATGGCGCGTGTTACGGGATTTTTGGGTGAGGAATTTGACACCAAAGTTCCGATCTTGGAAAATGGTGTGAAGTATATCGTAGATGTGAAAGATGGTCAGAAGACGGGATTCTTTTTAGATCAGAAATATAACCGTCTTGCCATCCAGAAACTGTGTAAGGATGCCAAAGTTTTAGACTGCTTTACCCATACGGGTTCCTTTGCGCTAAATGCCGGGATTGCCGGGGCAAAGAGCGTATTAGGCGTGGATGCTTCTAAGCTGGCGGTAGAGCAGGCCACGGAGAATGCTGCGCTGAATGGACTTTCCGGGACAGTAAGATTTCAATGCGAGGATGTATTTGAGCTATTGCCAAAGCTGATCGAACAGGGCGAGCAGTATGATGTTGTGATTCTGGATCCGCCTGCATTTACCAAATCCCGAAGCTCTGTAAAGAATGCCGTGAAAGGTTACCGCGAGATCAATCTCAGGGGGATGAAGCTGGTGAAAGACGGAGGTTATCTGGCAACATGTTCCTGCTCTCATTATATGGATTATGAACTTTTTACCAGAACGATTGGCGAGGCAGCAAGGAGCGCTCATAAACGGCTGCGTCAGGTGGAGTTCCGCACCCAGTCGCCGGATCACCCGATTTTGTGGTCAGCGGAGGAGAGTTACTATCTTAAATTTTATATTTTTCAAGTGGTGGATGAGAAGTAGGAAAGGAAAGATCTGAAAAACGAAATTTAAAATATATTGATAATTGTTTTTAAAAAGTATATACTATGTATATACTTTTCTGTAAGGAGGTTTTTGATGCAGACGCAGGTAAGAGAGTGGGGAAATAGTCAAGGAATAAGACTATCAAAGGAAATACTAAAAAGTGCAGGAATTGCATTGAATGAGGTTTTAGATGTTTCGGTATCAAATGGCGTAATTACTTTAGTAAAATCATTTCGCCATAAAACACTTGAAGAAAGAGCAGCTGAATTTGACGGCAAATTAATACTTGATGGTGAATATGATTGGGGTGAATCTGTCGGAAGAGAGGTATGGTGATGGAACAATTGCACCAGGGAGATATCCTCAAAATAGAGAAAGTCAAACATCCGGTATTAGTTGTCAGTAAAGATTTTTTTAATACCAGCGGTGAGATCATTGGTTGCCCGATCATTAGAAATTCAATACCGGGACCTCTTCATATATGGATTTCCACAGAAGAAAACGAAGGATATGTACATTGTGAAAAGCTGGCATTGTTGGATTTAACTGTTCGTGGTTATAAAAAAACAGATAGATTGCCAATTTCTGAAATGATGAACATATCTGATGCTATTCAGGGTATTTTTGAATATATTTGAACAATAGGTAATGTCAATTACAAGGCTCAGAATTTAATTATCTCTGAGTCTTATTCTTTTAATAAAGGGAATATTATAAAATAGAATTGAAACCTAAATTTGTTAATGTTATAATCTAAACTTGGAAATATATCACATACCTTGATGGAAAGGCAGGGCAGTTTCTGTGGAAACGTACGAGATTTTCCGGGATTTGGCAATTATTATTTTAGCTGCTAAATTTATGGGAATTATAGCGAAAAAATGTAAGGCCCCGATGGTGGTAGGCGAAATCATTGCAGGGTTAATCGTAGGTCCTTGTTTGTTTGACTGGGTTGTAAGTTCCGATTACATAGCAAAGATGGCAGAGATTGGCGTAATACTGATCATGTTTTCCGCTGGTCTGGAGACGAATCTGAAGGAGTTAAAAAAATCTGGTCTGATTTCCTTCCTGGTTGCTTGTGCAGGCGTATTTGTACCGCTCGTGGGAGGCGCTGTATTATATATGACATTTTTTGGATGGTCAGCGTGGGGTTCAGAAGGCTTTTTCAAAGCGTTGTTTATCGGTTCCATTATGACAGCGACTTCCGTAGGGATTACAGTAGAGTGTCTGCGTGAAATGGGATACCTGAAGGGGAAGATCGGGCAGACAATCTTAAGTGCCGCAATCATTGATGATGTGATCGGCATCATCGTTCTGACTTTTGTGATAGGGTTTAAAGATCCCAGTTCCAATACTTTGCTGGTAGTGAGTAACATGGTTGTCTTTTTTGCGGCTTCTCTGGTTGGCGGTTATCTGCTTTATCGGATCATGCAGAAGGTAGATGCAAGATATCCGCATTCGAGGAGGATTCCGATCATTGGTCTTGGCATCTGTTTTGCCATGGCATATTGTGCAGAGAAGTATTTCGGCATTGCGGACATTACCGGCGCTTATGTTGCAGGAATTATTCTGTGTAATATACGGGATGCAGAATATATTGACCGGAAGGTATCTATCAATAATTATATGTTTTTTGGACCGATCTTTTTTGTGGCTATCGGATTAAAGACGAACCTAAGGGAACTGGATACCAGCATGCTCTGGTTCTCTGTCTGCTTTGTCCTTGTCGCAATGCTGACGAAGGTCATAGGCTGCGGTTTGATGTCTAAAGCATGCGGAATCAAAGGGATTGACTGTATCAAGGTCGGTGTAGGTATGATGACGCGCGGGGAGGTGGCGCTGATCATCACGCAGAAGGGACTTGCATTGGGAATTATTGATTCCTCCTATTTTACGGCTGTAATTTTATTAATAATTGTATCTAGTATTTTGGTGCCGATCCTATTAAAATATTTATATACGAAAGCCCCCGATCCGGCGGAACCCGCTGTGCAGAGTACATAGTCAAGCAGTACGGTTTAATGGACATTTAACCTGTTAATCTATCCTTATCAAAAAGATAAGGGAGGTAACAGTTATGAAAGGATATTACATCAGCGAAGGATATATGGGATTGGTTGGTACAAAATATGTCCTGTTTGTAAACGAGGAAGAATATCTGGAATTCGTGAAAGAGCAAAATATAAAAGTGGGGTAGCGGCATAAGGTCATATCAGCCGCAGGAATGATTACATACGGAAAGGAATCTTGATCATGAAACTTAGTAAAAAGATGATCGCAGGAATCGTAACTGCTGCAGCATTGCTGATCGGTATTATCGGTCTGTTAATAATGATGCCAAAGGGTCAGGATTCCACGGAGGAGCTGGCAGCAGTTAATGGTGAAGAGACAGCGCAGGATATTGCGGCGTCAGGTGCGGATGAAACCGTGCTGCAGAATCAGGGGACAGCAGATATCGCTTCTGATGATGTGTCCGGCAGTTCGGAGGCAGCAGATCAAAATGAAGCAACCGGACAGGAAAATACTTCAGAGCAGGGAAATGTAACTGATCAGAATGGCACTGACGGACAGACGGTGTCAGGACAGACGACGGAAGTCACGCCCGCTCAGGTCCCGGTGTCTGCTACAGGAACCCCGGTGGCGATCCATGGTGAACTGTCTGTTAGAGGCAGCGGATTAGTGGATAAAAACGGCAATGAATTTCAGATTCAGGGAGTATCTACCCATGGTATCGCATGGTTTCCAGAATATGTGAATAAGGCAGCATTTCAGACGATCCGTGATGAATGGGGCGCTAACTGCATTCGTCTTGCCATGTATTCCGCGGAATATGGCGGATACTGTACCGGAGGCAGTCAGACGGATCTGAAGCAGCTGGTGAATGACGGCGTATCTTATGCGACGGAACTTGGCATGTATGTCATTATTGACTGGCATATCATGAATCAGGATGGCGATCCCAATACTCACAAAACAGAGGCATTGGCGTTTTTTGAAGAGATGTCTGCCAGATATGCAGATTATGATAATGTGATCTATGAGATCTGTAATGAACCAAACGGAGGAACCCAGTGGTCTTCGATCAGAAGTTATGCGATGGAAGTCATTCCGGTCATTAAGGCAAATAACCCTGATGCAATCATCATCGTAGGTACGCCTAACTGGTCTCAGGATGTAGATGCCGCTGCCAAAGATCCAATCACCGGATACAGCAATATCATGTATACGATTCATTTCTATGCAGATACCCATAGGGACAGCCTGCGTCAGAAGATGCAGGTAGCCATTGATAAAGGGCTTGCGCTATTCTGCACAGAATTTGGCATCTGCGACGCCAGCGGTTCCGGCGCTAACAATATTACAGAGGGTAACAAGTGGATCTCTGCACTGGATAGCAATAATATCAGTTACTGTATCTGGAATTTGTCTAATAAAGCGGAAACAAGCTCGCTTATCCAGAGCGGCTGCAATAAAACTTCCGGTTGGACAATGAATGAACTGACGGAAGCCGGTAAATGGTATGTCGGGATTCTGGACAGTGGTGTTACTCCGGGTTCAACAGGTATTTCGGCCGATACGGGCAATAATAATAGCAATAGCAATAACGGTAACAACAATAATAATAACAATAATAATAATAATAATAATAATAACAGCAGTACTCCGGCGGTTACGGCAAGTTCCGCCAATACGCAGGTTACCATTGCCAATTCCGGCGGCTGGTCAAGCGGAAACGGCAACTGCTCCCAATACACGGTAACCATTAAGAATACTGGCAGCACAGCGGTCAATAACTGGAAGGTTACGGTAAGCTTTAGCGGCAATGTGACGCTGGATCAATCATGGAGTGGCAGTTTCTCGGCAAACGGCAGCAGTGTCACGATTACGCCAGTAGATTTTAATAGTGAGATCGCCGCGGGACAAAGCGTTGAGGTGGGATTTATCATTTCTTATTCAGGAAGTGTGGGAACGCCGACGGTATCGATTGATTAATGAATTACAGGGGCTGCCTTTCGGTAACCCCTGTTTGCTTATTTATCTTCTGTGAGGACATTCATGCAGACCGCAGGGACCGCAACCGGGTTTTTTTGGCGGAGGCGGAGGCGGGCAGAATGGACAGTTTCCACCGCCCCGTGGTGGTGGTGGAGGTGGAGGCGGAGAACAGGATGGACAGGATGGTCCTTCCGGTCGTCCCCAATGGTCAGGCCGTCTGCCGCGAAACATATTATGAAAGAACATAGGAATCCTCCCGATGTCGTTTTATAATATACTATGTATTATTTTGTCAAAAGGAAATACTTCTATCTTAAAAAAAGATATACTATACAGAAGAAATTGAGAAACAAAAATCTGGTTATAATAACATATAATCAATTAAGTAGTTGAAAGGCTTGGTTTTAAGTATGAGTGAAACATGCGACCATCAGTGTTCATCCTGTTCTAAAACCTGTGAGGAACGTCAGCCGGGTGAGGGGAATCGTCAGGTGAAAAAAGTCATTGGCATTGTCAGCGGAAAAGGAGGCGTCGGAAAATCTCTTGTAACGTCTCTATTGGCATGTGCTATGAAAAAACAGGGAAAAAATGTTGCCATACTGGATGCGGATATTACAGGTCCATCTATTCCCAAGGCATTTGGTATTAGAGAGAAAGCCAACATGAAAGGCGAAGAGCTTTGTCCGGTTCTTACAAAGAACGGTATCAAGGTTATGTCATTAAATCTATTGATTGAGCATGATACAGATCCCGTGATCTGGCGGGGACCGATTTTGGCAAATTCCGTCTTACAGTTTTGGACAGAGGTAAACTGGGGAGATGTGGATGTGATGTTTGTGGACATGCCTCCCGGAACAGGCGATGTGCCGTTGACGGTATTTCAATCTTTGCCATTAGCAGGTATCGTCGTGGTGACTTCGCCGCAGGAGTTGGTTTCCATGATCGTGGAGAAGGCGGTCAACATGGCATCCCAGATGGATATTCCTGTTCTTGGACTCGTAGAGAATATGAGTTATCTGGAATGTCCTGATTGTGGGAAAAAGATATCTGTCTTTGGGGAAAGTCAGGTTGAGAAGACTGCAAAGAAATATGGCATTCAGAAATTTGCAAGGATTCCGATCCTTCCTGAGCTGGCAAAGGCATGTGATGAAGGCAGGATAGAGACCATAGATGGAGAATGGATTGATCAACTGCTGAATTAGTTCGATAAAGGAAAGATTTAATTATGTCAGAGTCTCAAATTGCCTTGATCGCAGATGAGAAACCGCCTGCGCGGATTTCTCATCGCGTGTCATCGCAGCAAGCTGCTCTGACATGGAGGATAGTATGACAAGGGAAAAAAGAGTATTTGTATATACCATCATTATTGGCTTCCTGACCCACGCATTCCGGATGACTAATACCATGATCTGTTCGGATTCGACGAATTATCTGAAAAGCATAGGAGTTTCCTGGGTGATATCCTTGGGAAGGATCTTGCTGCCTACAGTGGAAAAAATACGGGGGACGGTGGAACTGCCGTTTCTGATAGGGACTATCTGCCTCGTATTGATCGGCTGCGCTGCCGTTTTCATTGTCAGGCTGTTTCCTATCCAGGAGAATCTATTTCTTGTGATTATTGCGTGGATTCTTGTAGCTAATCCTGTCGTGACTTCTATTTTTGCGTATATGTATACAGCGGATGGATATATGATATCCTTATTATTTTCCGTATTGGCGGCATATTTGTGTCTGAAGAAAAAAGGATTGGCAGGGATTTTGTTAGGCGGCCTGTGTCTTGCCGTTTCATTGGGATTTTATCAGGCATTTTTATCTGTAACAATCATCATTATGCTCTTTTATCTGTTTCGGATGTTATATACTTCGGAATATGACATGAAAGAAATTGGAAAGATGACTGGAAGATGTCTTCTGAGCGGAGTGACTGGGATTGCCGTCTATGCAATTGGAGTTATGATCGTCTGGAAAGCCGGCGGGCATCAGGCGGCAAGCTATATGGGCATGGACAGTGCAGGCGGTACGGAAATACATGGTCTGCTACAGGCTGTGATCGACTGTTATGTGGATTTTGCAAGATTTTATATTGTACGGTGGGAACTGAACCGTTATAATCTTATGAACATCTTAATGTTCTTGTTAACGCTGATTACATGGCTGGTTTTAGTGACTAAGAGAAAATTATGGAGAATGCCTGCCCGCGTGGTTCTTATGGCGCTTGTATTTCCTCTTTTGCCGATTGTCTGCCATCTCTTTGAGTTTGTGTCTGCGGGAGTTTCTTATACCTCTACTTCCATGGAATACAGTCTTGCGCTGGTCTACCTTTTATTGGTGATCATGTGGAGTGATATGCGGCTTTATGTATTTGCACAAAATCATAAAAATGGGATGGAAAAATCGGAGGATTCAAGGGAAACTGCGGATATTGCAGGGAGGTTCCGATGGACGGAACTGCAATATTGGAAGAGACATTATCTTAGTATGCTGTCAATAGTGCTTCTGCTGTGTATTTCATTTCATTTTACGGTGATTGCCAATCGTTCTTATTACAATATGAATAATGCGAATACGAAAGTGGAAATGCTTCTCAACCGGCTTGTGATGAGGATGGAAATGACGGAAGGATATCATGAAGATATGGAAGTCGCCATCTACGGCTCTTGTTATGAAACTCCGGAATATGTTCCTGCAGCGCCTATGATGTCAGGTGTGGTTTCCAATATTTTTTTAACACAGGATAATGAATATATCCGTATGATGAATCATTATCTTTCCACAAGTTATGGTAGGGCTGATTTTGAAATGAAGTGTCAGATCGCCGCAACGGAGGAATTTGCAATGATGGAGCCATGGCCCTCTGAAAACTCAATAAAGATAATCAATGGTACGATGGTTCTCTATCTGTCGGATACGGATGTGGATCAGTATCTGCCGCAGGAAGAATAGGAGAGAGGATGAAATGATCACTATCAGTTTATGTATGATCGTCAAGAATGAGGAAGCGGTATTGGCAAGATGTCTGGATTCCATTGCGGACCTGATGGATGAGATCATTATTGTAGATACGGGCTCGACGGACAAAACGAAAGAGATTGCTCATAAATATACGGACCAGGTCTATGATTTTGTGTGGACAGGAAGTTTTAGCGATGCAAGAAATTATTCTTTTTCCAAGGCTTCCAAGGAATATATCTACTGTGCAGATGCCGATGAGGAGCTGGATGCAGCGAATCATGAAAAGTTTCGTATTTTAAAGGAAGCGATGCTGCCGGAAATTGATATTGTGCAGATGTATTATACCAATCAGCTTTCCTTTAATACCATCTATAATTATGATAAAGAACTGCGTCCTAAGCTTTATAAACGGTTACGGGAATTTGTCTGGGAAAATGCCATTCATGAGGCGGTACGTCTGGAACCGGTGATTTATGACAGTGATATTGAGATATTACATAAACCGGAGAATAATCACAAAGCAAGGGATCTGGCGGCGTTTGAGCGATTGTTTCAAGAGGGTACGGCGCTTGATAAGCGTTTACACAGCATCTATGCAAAGGAACTGATGATTGCAGGGGAAAAGGAAGATTTTATTAATGCGTTTCCGATCTTTCAGGCCACGTTATCGGATGTCAGCCGTGGGGAAGAAGAGATTATGGAGGCATGTTGCATCTGTGCCAATATCTGCCTGATGACAGGGGAGGATTTGGGTTTATTTCAATATACAACAAAGGCCATGGCTATGAATGGCTGTAGCGAGATCTGCTGCATCCTGGGAGAGTATTACCGCATGGCAGAGGAGCCGGAGGAGGCAGCGGTCTGGTATTATAATGCTGCCTTTGAGACAGAAAGCGTAATCAGTCTAAAGCATCATAAAGAAATGCCGCTGCGGGCATTGTCTGAAATTTACCGCGGACTTGGGAATATAGAACAGGCGGAGTACTATGAGGGACTGCTCAACAGTTAGAAATACTTATAATATTCATTAACCAGACTGCGGTATCCCCATTTCTTCATCATATCATAGGTGATCCGGTAGTTTCCCTTATAATGTCGACCTGTAACGCAGTAACGGATATATTCCTGCATATATTGATCAATCACTTTTAAGCGCCGGTCCGTGGTCAGGCTTGGGAAAAACCATTTATTCCAGCTAAATTCTTTGCCGTCGGAACAGCCATACAGCTTATGGTTCATGGCATTGATAAAGCCAATCGCGGCCTTTTCGCTGTCCAGACCCTTCTTTCGCTGCCAGCGGCGGAGACTGTCGGCTTTTCTTCGAATCCGGGCTTTCATCCGATATAATGTATGGTCAGAAAGGTCAATGGTGCCGTTGTCAAAGCGGAATCCAAGAAATTCAAATGGCTCATCAGGAAGTGAGATCGTTACTTTGTCTTGATTTATGGACAGACCAAGGTCATAAAGCATCTGAAATAGGACGTCTCTGCGCTCTTTGATTTCACTCTCCGTTGCGGCAAAGATCAGGATATCGTCTGAATAGCGAAAGTATGGAATATTCTTTTCCAAAAAATATTGGTCGATCTCCCGAAGGTGGATATTGGCAAAAAATGGAGATATAGGCACTCCCGCCATAGCGCCGTGGGCTTCATGAATGATCCTGCCGCGTTCGATCACCCGGTCTTCGGAGAGTATTTTTTCAAATAGTTCAAAAAGCATAGGGTCTTGTCTCTTTAGAAAAGAAAGCTGTTCTAAAAGTATGGTAATATCTATGGAGTTAAAATAATTGCTGATGTCCGCTTTCAGACAGTACTTCTGATCAACATGGGAAATACTGCCGATCTTACGAACTGCATGCATTACCCCATGGCTGCGACGGAAAGAATAGCAGTTTTCCGCAATATAGGAATCATAGCGAAAAAGCTGAAAAGATATAAACTTTAAGAAAATATTTTCCTCTTCGGGAAAGGAATAGACGACTCTTTTCTTCGTGCTGCCTTCTTTATTAAGAACTCGTTTTTCCGGAAGATGGATAGGAAAATTGTGCTGTTTCCATGCCTCGCACAACGGCAGGTAATCTTTTCCCGCTATAAAATTTTTTATGGATTGTTCCTCTGATTTGGTTAAATGCTGTTTTTCAATTTTATAAAATAAAAAATCCAGCCAGTTTTTTTCTTCTAAGGCCAGAGCGTAAATGGAATTTTGCATGAGGTCTCCTGTTTTGTTGTAATAAAATTTAAGTAATGTTACCAATCTGCAAAATAAATATGCAAGTGTAGAAAAATATAAAAAAGAAAGAGAAAAGGCTTTGAAGCAATAAAGCCATGCTTATTGCCACTGGACTGAACATACTCTGATTGCCCGCAAAATACTATTAAGAAGTATGCTTCATCCCTCACGGGCGCAGCAAAAGCTGCATTCCTCTTTCTTTTTTAACTAAGAAAACTACAAAGTACGTCATAGCAGCAAACGCCGCATACCTATATATTTTAGCATATTCAGACATATTTTGCAAGTTTTCAAAAATCTGAAATACTTAATTCACATGCTTACATCATCAGATTTCTTCCAGCGAAGGATACGATTTAATTGCTCCGGGGGCTTGCACGCTGATGGCACAAAATTTATTTGCAAACTCCAGCAGCGAATTCATATCCTCCTCCGTCAAAGATTCTATGCTGTCTGCGGAAATTCCCAGTTCGTGAAGTTTCCACAAAAATGAGCCGATAAATCCATCGCCTGCGCCGGTGGTGTCCACAGCTTTCACCTTGACTGCCGGCGAAAACGTATGGCTGTACCGGGTGTAAGAATAGGCTCCGTTGCTTCCACAGGTATATATTACAAGTTTGACGCCTTTTTCAAAAAATATGGGGAGCGCTTTCTCAATGGAATCCATGTCGGTGATAAATTCCAGTTCTTCATCGGATATTTTTAAGATATCCGTCATACCGATAAATTTCCAGACCACATTTTTCAGTTCCACCTTATCATCCCATAGTTGTAAACGCAGATTCGGATCAAAACTAATCACCGCATTTTTCTTTCGTGCAGCTTCAATCGCTTTGACATGGGCTCCACGCATGGGAAAATCTCCCAGAGATACGCTGCAAAAATGCAGGGCAAATGCATTGTCAAACCATTCCTGTTTGATCTGGTCTTTATTTAACAGCATATCAGCAGACGGCTTACGGTAAAATGAAAATGTTCTGTTTCCATCCTTTGCAAGACTCACAAACGCCAGCGCGGTATTGGCTTTCTCTGTATAACTGATGCAGGACGTATCTATACCAGCCTGGGCAAGAGTTCGTGTTATTTTATCTCCAAAGGGATCAGCACCAAGTTGGGTAATCAATCTTGATTTTCCGCCAAGTTTGGAAAATGCGCCGCAGACATTGGCCGGAGCGCCGCCCACAGCGGGAAGGAAACTATTTACTTCATAAAATTCGCAGCCGCTTTTATCAGGTATAAAATCAATTAATGCTTCTCCAATTGCAATTAGTGTATCATTTTCCATTTATACTAATAACCATACCTTTCTGTAGTCTGTGAATTTGTGCCGCAGCACAAATTCGCGATTGAAAAATCTTTGATTTTTCAATCTACATCCATGCCATTCATTTTGTATATTTCCGCATTGATTCCATCTGCCTTTATCCGTATATTTTCTTCATCGGGATAAAACCGGGTACTCATAACGTATCTGCCGCCGTCAAGATATACCTCAATACCTGACATATCCGCAATCATACGGATATCCCGGCATTGCTCTGTTCTGACCCGCCGTATTGTCCTGCCATATCCCATAGATTGACCGCTAAATTCCATACAGAACAAATTTTCCTGAAGCCTTAATGTCAGACTGTCATTAATAACAATTTCAAAATCCCCATTGATCTGTGCGGTCAGATCGAAGGGAAGTGAAACCTTTTGCTCTCCTTTAAGCGCAATCTTTTCACCTCTTAAAGAATCATATTCCTTTACCGGATTCTGAAGCAGGGTTCCATCTTCAAGCCTTGAAAGCTCACGTGGTATTGTCAGGCATTGCTGCCATCCCAGCGCAGCGGTGGGATTGGTATATGCTGAGTCACCCATGCCCATCCATCCAATTAAAATACGTCTGCCATCAGGAGCTACAAATGTTTGCGGCGCATAAAAGTCAAATCCGTAATCAAATTCTTTAAAATTTCCATTTAAAAAATATCCTGAAGAAAAAATATTCTGGTTTCTCTCGGCTTCACGAGGAAGGCCCTGAGGTGAGATTCCTATATATCTGTGCCCATCTACCATAAAACAATCCGGGCATTCCCACATATATCCCATCTCCGGCACATCATACGTTCTTTCATATTCCCATGTTTCAAGATCCCGAGATTTATAGAACAGAACACAGCCCTTATCGTCCCGTGTCCTTGCTCCCAGAATCATATAATATAGTTCATTTTCATACCATACCTTAGGATCTCTGACATGGCAGGAACAGTAATCCGGATAGTCGCTATTTCTAAGCACCACTTTTTTTTCGCTCATATGATGCCCGTCCTTCGTGGTCACATGAATGACGTTCGCACCACGGCCGTTCAGAATATAATCATAATTTCCCTTTTCTTTAACGTTCCCGGTATAAAAGAGATGCAGAGTATCATCCCGGACAATAGCGCTGCCGGAATATACGCCGTCCCTGTCTTCGGGAATATCGGGAACAAGAACTGTTCCCGTAAACTCCCAGTTGATCATATCAGGACTCTGGTAATGCCCCCAGCTTTTTTTTACACCGCCATTAATATCGTCAGGCGCATATTGAAAATATACATGGTATTTCCCTTGAAACCAGCATAATCCGTTTGGATCGTTGAGCCAGCCAATCGGCGGTTCTAAATGAAGCTTCTGCCTCCATTTTGTATTTTGTAATTTTTTATCCATACTTATATCTTTGCTCCTTTCAGCCGCGTTATTATTTCTTTAAATAAATCAGATTCTCACCAAGACCCAACGTTTCTTTTTCTGTCTTTGTCACAGCGGCATAATCATCCGTATTAGAAATGATTACCGGGGTAATGGTTTTATAACCCTTTTCTTCGATCGCTGCCTTGTCGAATGTGATCAACAACTGACCTTTAGTGATTCTGTCGCCGTCTTTGATATGCGCCTCATAGAATTCCCCGTTTAGTTCCACTGTATTGATTCCTACATGAATCAACACTTCTGCACCATTATCAAGCGTCAGCCCTATTGCGTGATACGTATCGAACAGCGAACTCACAACACCATCTGCCGGAGCTACAACCTTCCCCTCTGACGGTTCTATTGCAGCACCTTCCCCCAGCACTCCTGCCGCGAAGGTTTTATCAGGTACATCGCTTAAGGCTACTACTCTGCCCGTTAGGGGTGATGCAATTGCAGATGCATTTTTATTCTCCGGCGGAGTTGTTGTTTCTGCAGAGCCACTTTCCACGGCGTCTTTATAACCAAAGAACCATGTCAGAAGAAATGCAACAGCTGCAGCCGTACCAATTACAGTAATATATTTTAGAGGCGCATGAAGATGAAGAAGTATTGCAAACAGACCCGTAACGCCGGTAGCGCTTGCGCCAAGATGCATGATGGAAGCGATACATGCACCGACCGCTCCGCCTACAGCGCCAAAGATAAATGGCTTGACAAATCTAATATTGACACCAAATATTGCAGGTTCCGTGATACCAAGCATACAGGAAAGAGAAGACGGAGCTGCGATACTTTTTATTTTTTTATTTTTACTTTTTAAAGCTACAGCAAGACAAGCGCCGCCCTGTGCCACATTTGCAGCGGAAGCAATCGGAAGCCAGTAGGTGTAACCATACTGCGCGATCTGCCCCATATCGATAACAGTATACATATGATGTACACCGCCGACTACTGTGGTTGAATAAATTCCACCCATGATAAAGCTGCCAATGCCATAAGGAATCGTAATCAGCTTCTGAACGAACCAGAGAACCCAGTTTTCAATAGCAACAAATAACGGTCCAATAAAAGTAAATGTCAGAAGTCCGGCAACCAGCAGACTGACCAGTGGAGTTACAAACAGGTCTATGATTTCAGGAACTACTTTGTGCAGTTTTTTCTCTACAGTCGCAAGTATAAGGGCGGCCATAATAATTGGAATTACATGTCCCTGATAACCAACCATATTTACATTATACAATCCAAGGATGCTGAAGCTCTGCGCCACCCCCTCGGTTGAAACCGTATAAGCATTCTGCAGATTGGGATGGATAAGGAACATTGCAAGAACTGCGCCCAGATACGGATTTCCGCCAAACACTTTGGCCGCACTGTAACCAATCAGAATTGGAAGAAATGTAAACGCAGCATTGGAAAGCATATTGATGATCTGAAACAGGTAGCCGCTCTGATCAATTGCGATAATGCCGTTATTACTCATAAAGTTGAGGGCTTCCATAATACCCATAATAAGACCGCCGGCAACAATTGCAGGAATAATCGGTACAAATACGTCGCCCAGAGTCTTGATGATACGTTGAAAAATATTGCCCCGTGCCGCTGCTGCCTGCTTCACTTCTTCTTTGGAAGCGGCTGTGATTCCAGCCGCGCTGATAAATTCGTCATACACTTTATTGACCGTACCGGTTCCTATGATAATCTGAAGCTGACCGGAGGATTCAAATACACCTTTTACTCCGTCGATATTCTCCAGAATATTCTTTTTCACCTTGCTGTTATCAGCAATTACCAGTCTTAGTCTTGTTGCACAGTGGGCGGCGCTGACAATATTTCCGCTTTCACCGATCGCCGCCAAAATTTCCGCAGCACACTTATTGTAATCCATAATATAACTCCTTTCATCATTATATCAATCTCATTATGAAAACAAATATTTCCATAAATGGGAATGATTTCATATATTGATTTTTGTTATATCATAAGTTTTTCCTGATTTAGTTTCTATTGACAGAATAAATCGAATATTATTTTTCATTTGTAGGTTTATAATATTTTACATTTACTTTCATTTTATCATGAACAATAAAAAATATGTGAAAAATATTATAAAAATAATCATCGCTGCCGAGATAGGCGAAATGCTTGACCAAATGCAGAGGGAGGAATATAATCGGTACAAAAAAGGTAGATACTTTATGGAGAAGATAAATAAATTAAGCGCCAATGCCCTAAAAATGATTGCGCTGGTCACGATGACCATAGACCATACGGGATTGCTTCTGATGAATAATTGCAGACCCCTGCGTATAATCGGCAGGCTGGCATTTCCGATCTTTGCTTATATGATTGCGGAAGGATGTCGATATACTAAAAATAAGAGAAATTATTTTCTTAGAATATTTTTGCTTGGTCTGCTCTGTCAGGTAGTATATTATATTGCGGAACAAAACGTGGATCAGGGAATATTAATGACGTTTTCAGTATCCATTCTGCTTTCGTATGTGGTGCTATGGGTAGAAAACAGAATGGGGGAATCATGCCGGGATACCGGACATATAAATAAGATATTGCTGTGGCTTCTTCCTGTGGGTTTGATCTTATTAATGGCGGTGATCTGTGGAGAAATCAAGCTTCTTCCGGATGGGCGGTATATTTTATTTGATTATGGATTTTATGGAATCCTTCTGCCGGTGCTGATCGCTTTAGGCAGAGATAAGAAGCAGAGACTGTTTCTGGCGGCGGCAGGTATGACTCTGATAGCGTTCTCCCTGGGCGGTATTCAGTGGTATTCTCTTATCGCGCTGTTTCCTCTGGCATGTTATAATGAAAAGAGAGGAAAATGGAATCTGAAGTACCTCTTTTATATTTATTATCCGCTGCACATGGCAATTATTTATGGACTTTCGATGCTGATAGGATAACTGAAATAAAAAGGAAAGGAAGGCGGATGATTATGGGAGAGATATTGTACCGTATCGTAGAATGGATTGCACAGTGCCACAATTATCTGTTAAAATTAAATGACGCCTACGAGTATAATTTTTCAGACAAGCAGCTTCATTTTCTGGTGATCGGCTGCATTGGTATGCTGGTATTGCTGATTACATATCCGATTTTTCGTTTGCTTGCAAAACATAAAATGTATTTGACGATCACCGGTATCTATAGCTTTACTGTGATCATTGTATTGACATTTGCCATAGAGATCGGACAGCGGCTCAGCAACACCGGCACTATGGAATTTGCGGATATTATGTACGGCGTGATGGGATTCTTGGCTATATTTGCGGCAGCGGCTATTGCAAAGGGTGTTTATCATTTGATAAAATATATTATAAATCGTGTCAGACGTATCAAAAATTTAATGGAATAGGAAGGGGAACGCCACAGCATGGCAAAGACGCAGGAACAGAAGGAAAAAATAAATATTATCATACTCTGTATACTGATTAACGTCGTTGGCAAGTATGCGGCGGAACTGTTTCAGCTGCCGCTTTGGCTGGATGTGGTGGGGACCGGCGTTGCGGCGTATTTCACCGGACCTGTGGGGGCAATCGTCACCGGCATAATGAATCATATTTCTTTTGTGTTTTTGGATCTGACCACTCTGCCTTATATGCTGATCAGCATTACAGTGGGGCTTCTTATTGTTTTTTGTGCCAGAAAGGGATATATGGAGAGCTTTACGAAGGTTATGATCTCCGGCTTTCTGGTGGGGTTGTTTTCCATATTTTTATCCTTTGTAATCAATATACTTGTACATGGCGGCAAAAGCGGTAATATCTGGGGAGATACCGTCTTTGATATGCTTTTATGGAATGGGGTGCCTGTTTACCTTGCTGCATTTTGCGGGGAGGCGCTGGTGGATATTATTGATAAGCAGCTTTGTATTTTGATTGCATTCTGGATAGTCCTGCTGATCAGACATAACCGGGAGAAAAACGGCGGTATGCTGGGAAAGCGTTTTACTAAGTCGTTGACGGTAGGTCTGCTGGCGTTGTCCATAGCTGTGGTATCCTTGTCCATATATAGCAGGAGCGGTTATGCTCCTGTAGCAGATATTTCGGAAGAGGCAGGCAGTTATAATGAATATCTGGAAGGAGCACCCATCATTTGGGAAGGTGCAGATGCAGCCGAACAGATTTTTGCAGGCAATTATGTGGAACAGATATATGACGGCAGCAACGGCATGTTTTCCTCGGAGGCCAATGCAATCGCAGAGACAGCGGATGGTTATCTCTGGATTGGAAGTTATGCCGGACTGACAAGATATGATGGAAAAAATTTTGAATATATCAGAGAAGGCGGACTTGCCAGCGTGACGGCGCTTAAAACCGATCAACAGGATCGTCTCTGGATCGGCACTAACGACGGTGGAGTGGCAAGATATGATCATGGGGAATATACATATTTTACGAAGGCAGACGGTCTTCCTGCAAGTGCCATCAGATCATTTGAGGAACTGCCGGATGGAACCATGTATGTCGGAACCACAGATCATCTGTGCAGGATCATGCCAGACGACCGGATCGAGGTGATCGAGGCGGGGGTTTCCTATGTTGGTTCTATGGTGATACAGGACGATATGATCTTAGGGATTACCAATGCGGGTAAGTTGTTTTTGTTAAAGGATGATCAGCTTGTAGCAACGATAGAGACGGGAAAAGAGGATGCCTATTACAGATGTATAGATCTGACAGCACAGGGGATTCTGGTGGGAACTTCGGCAGATTATATCGATTGTGTGGAGATTACGGGGGATCGGATTGTCGTTACAAAGAAGATCACAACAGGAGATTTGCACAATATTGCATCTATCCAGTCTGACCGGCAGGGTCGTATCTGGCTGAATGCCTCCAATGGAATGGGTTATTTTGACCTGGAGGGAAAATTTTACTCCCATCGGTATGAGGGCTTTGACAGCTCCATCGAGTGCATGCATGAGGATTATCAGGGCAATCTATGGTTTGCTTCCACGCGGTATGGCGTTATGAAGTTAAGCCGTAATCGTTTTAGTGATATTTTTTCAGCGGCAGGAATCGGTCCGTATGTGGTCAATGGCGTCTGCGAGTATGAGGACGCTTATTATTGCGGAACGGACAGTGGACTGGTCATCATTGATCAGGAGAGCAGACAGGCAGTGAAAAACAATCTGACGGATGCACTGGAGGGAGTGAGGATACGCTGCGTCTATGTGGATTCCAACAACTATCTGTGGCTCTGCACTTACAGTGAGTACGGACTGGTGCGTGTGGATGCAAATGGCGGGATGACTACTTATACGGTGGAAAAACAGGGAGCTACCAGCAATCGTTTCCGTTGTATTCTGGAATTGGAAGATGGAACGATAGTTGCCGGCAATAACAATGGTATCAATTACATTCGGGGCAGAGAAATCTTTGCAACGATCACTAGCGAGGATGGTTTGGAAAATGATCAGATACTCTGCATGATTGCCGGAGAAAATGGCGCGTTTTATGTGGGTACGGATGGAGCCGGTATTTATAAGATAGAGGATCAGAATATTACGAAACATATTTCTACGGCCAATGGATTGTCTTCGGATATTATCATGCGTATGACGCCTTATGGAGAGGGATATTTTGTTGTGGCGAGCAATTCCCTCTGCTTTATGGAATGGGATCAGGCAAGGGTTTTAAATCAGTTTCCGTATTTTAATAATTATGATCTGCTGCTTTATGGAGAGGACGCCTATGTCTTATCCAGCAGCGGCATTTATGTGACGGATGCCGGAAAGCTGTCTGCCGGTGAGGAGATACAGTATAAACTGTACAATTATACGGAGGGGCTTTTGGAAGCGCTGATGTCCAATTCATGGAATTATGTGGATGAGGATGGTAAGGTGCATTTTTGTACCAATCAGGGCGTATGCTTTTTTAAAGATCAGGAAGAATCTTTGGAAGGGGAACTGTATAAATTTGATATAGCAGAGGTTGCCGCGGATGATGAAAGGATTACGGAAGATAACCATATTTACCGTGTGCCTGAAAACGTGGGCAATGTCTCTATTACGCCGTCGATCAGAAATTATACGCTTTCGGACGTCAAGCTGCAGCTTTATGTCGAGGGGATCGATAATGCGCCCAGGATCTATAGCCAACGGACGATGGAGCCGATCCAGATCAGCAGGGTGCCGGCGGGGACATATCATATCCAGTTAAAAGTGCTGAGCAATGATGGTACAGTGGTCCTTCAGGAAAAAGATTATCTGCTGATCAAAGATGCACATAGGTGGGAGTATGCTTCTTTTAAGGTCTATCTGATAATCGTACTGGCATATACGTTTATAACTGCCATATGGACGATCTTGAACTTTATCAATCTTTTGAAGCACAATAGAGAACTGGAGGGCATGCGGATTCAGGCAAAGAACGAATTTCTGACGAATATGTCCCATGAGATCCGTACTCCGGTCAATGCGATCATCGGTATGGATGAGATGATTTTAAGGGAAGATATTAATGACCGGATCGAAGAATATGCGTACAATATTCAGAGTTCCGGACAGATGCTGCTTGCTCTGGTCAATAATGTACTGGATTTTTCCACGATCGAGGCAGGCAGAATGTCTATTGCCAAGGAAACGTACCGGTTGGATGAGATTCTAAATGATATGATCCATCTATTAAGTTATCGTGCAGAGAAAAAGGGTTTGGAAATCCGGTTGGATGTGGATAAAAACCTGCCCCGATCCTTATGTGGCGATCTTCTCAGGATGAAGCAGATCATATCCAACCTTCTGACGAACGCCATCAAGTATACGGATCAGGGATATATTAAGCTGACGGCAGGGGGCGTGATCGTAGATAGAAATAAACTGACCATCAAAGGAGAGGCTGCTGTATCAGATGGACAGATGGCAAAAGAGGAAGCGGAAGATGCGGAGATATTGATGCTGGAGATCTCCGTGGAGGATACCGGTATTGGAATCAAGACGGAAGATATGGATAAGCTGTTTGGCAGCTTTAGCAGATTGGATCAGGAGAAAAACCATGCAGTAGAGGGAACCGGACTTGGACTTAATATCACAAAGAAGCTGGTAGATATGATGGATGGGGAGATCGGTGTGGAGAGCAGCTATGGAACAGGCACGACATTTACGGTTCGTATTCCGCAGCAGATCGTGGATTGCCATCCCATCGGCAATTTTAATAAGGCGTATCTGAGGAGGATGAAGCAGTCGAGACGTTACAGGGAGACATTTACTGCGCCGGACGTACATATTTTGACGGTAGATGACAATGAAATGAATCAGCAGATCATCAAAGGACTTTTGAAGGATACCCAGATACAGATTGACGCAACCATGAGCGGTCAGGAAGCATTGGAACTCTGCCGGGATAAGAAATATGATCTGATTTTTATGGATCATATCATGCCGGATATGGATGGCATTGAGACGATACATCATCTGCGGGAGCAGACAGATATTGATACGCCTGTGATTATGCTGACAGCCAATGCAGCAGATGCGAAGGAGGATTATCTTGCGCAGGGATTTGATGACTGTCTTACGAAACCTTTCTTACCGGAGCAGTTGGAAAAGATCCTGCGGGCCTATATTCCTAAGGAAAAATTTCATTTTGCATCAAACGTTATGCCGAAACAGACCAATATAAAGAGAGATGCGGACAGGACTTTGAAACAGGAAGGCGGGCATATTGATCAAAAATCCGGATTAATCTATTGCAGCGGCAGCAAAGAGATGTATCAGGTCATATTAGATACTTTCCGAAAGCAGAGAAACCGATATCACAATGGATTAAAGGGATATTTTGCAAAGAACGATTGGAAGAATTACGCTATTCTGACTCATTCCTTAAAAAGCACCGCATTGACCATCGGGGCAAAGTCGCTTTCTGAACAGGCGAGGAAACATGAGACAGCGGCGAAAACGAAAGATGCCAAGACGATTCGGGAAAATTTTGATGCTTTACTTGCATTGTACGATGAAGTGCTGGAGGAAATTGGAAACATCATAGACTGAATCTTTCAAAAAATATAAAAAAAATAGAAAAAATACTTGATTTCTACCCTAAAGAGAAGTTATGATACAAAATAGATAGGTATATAGAAAAGACAGTATATTAAAATATTTATTATTTTAAGGAGTTGTAAAGATATCATGGATAGTGAAAAGAAGACTTTATTAATTGCAGATGACGCAGAACTTAACCGTGTGCTTTTGAAGCAGATCTTTGAAGAACAGTTCAATGTTCTGGAAGCAGAAGACGGAGAGCAGACGATCAAGATCCTGGATGAACGGCCCGATAAGATCGCGTTATTGTTCCTTGATCTGGTGATGCCCGGTAAGACAGGTCTGGAAGTTATGAAACATATGCATGAAAAAGGTTATATGAAGACAATTCCTGTCATCATGATCACCGGCGAGGCAACTGCGGAGACAGATGAAAAAGCATATGAGTACGGTGCATCGGATATTATTTATAAGCCCTTTGATGCAAAGGTTATCAGACGCCGTACATTAAATATTTTGGAGCTTTTTGAAAATAGGTTTCATATGGAGAGAAAGCTGGAGAAACGTACTAAAGAGCTGATGGAAAGCAGGGAGAAGCTGGAAAGAAGCAATGAGTTTCTGGTAAATGCTTTAAGTTCCGTAGTAGAATTCCGTAGTCTGGAATCCGGTGAGCATATTAAACGAGTAAAGTTTTTTACGCGTATTTTCCTTACATATCTGAAGCAGTTCTATCCGGAGTATAATCTGTCAAAGGAGCAGATCAACTTGATCGTCAATGCTTCTGCGCTTCATGATATTGGTAAGATTGCGATTCCGGACAGTATTTTATTAAAACCTGCAAAGCTAACCAAAGATGAATTTGATGAAATGAAGAATCATACGATTTATGGTTGTGAAATCTTAGAGAAATTCAGGCAGGAGGATAGTGAATTTTATCGTTACTGCTATGATATCTGCCGTTACCATCATGAAAGATATGATGGAAATGGATATCCTGACAGAAAGAAAGGCGAGGAAATTCCGATCTGGGCGCAGGTGGTATCGATTGCTGATGTTTATGATGCACTGATCAGTATGAGGGTATACAAGACACCTTACGCAACAGATACGGCATTTCAAATGATCCTGGATGGCGAGTGCGGCGTCTTTTCTCCGAAGATTATAGATTGCTTCAAGATGGCGAAGAGTGTTCTGCTGGAAACTTCTGAGAAGTTCTCCTTTGCGGATTTTGAGGGGATTGACAAGGGTATGAATTTGCCGGAACAATAAATATATGAGCCTGTAACAAGTTGATGGAAACGTCTGACTATGGTCACTGACCGGAGTCAGGCGTTTTTTAGTGCAAAAGCTGAGTCACGAAGCGAGGCATAATTTTCATATGATATAGCATTCACGGAGTTGGAGTTCTTTTTAGGAACAAATTCGACAATTTTTCATAAAATATTACAAAACATTAAATAAGGATACAGATGATGTCAAATTATTTGTATGTGATTCTTGGTGTTCTCCTTTGCATCCTGATCATATTCTGCTGCGCCGCTTATTGGAAGAGGAAGCGGATCATCCATAAAGTCTGCTGTATGTGCATGGAGGAAAAATGCCGCCTTTTAGATGAACTGGTGAGGCCATTTGGTTATTCTTATGTGGTATCGCAGGATATCTTTACCACGTGTATTGATGCATGGCAGCGGGAATTTGGATATTGTGATCTTTATGATAAGACGGCGGCGGGATTTCATATGATCATTGACTGCCTTCCCGTTTATTTTTGTTATCGTGGAAGGACCTGGAGAATCGAATTCTGGAAGGGTCAGTATGGAATCAATACCGGTTGTGAGATCGGCGTTTACTATGCGGACGGAATCGTGGAAGAAGAACGGTTAGGGCAGACGTTGTTTGATTGTGTGGATGATGAGGATATGCAGAAACTGTCCTTCACGCTGTCAAAGAGGGGATGCGATATTGCAAGGCTTACTGGAAGGCATTGGTGGCTGACGGCGTTTTCGATGGGAGAGTTCTCCAGACCCTCCGAGTTGGTGATGGATGTTAGAATGACGCTGGCGGACTGCGAGATGGCGGAAGCATTTGCGGATGGACTGCGTAGGGCTGGTTATGATAAAGTAATTTATCTATCCGGCAATCAGGTGGCGTTTAGTTTCGTTGCAGGTATCAAACGCAAAGGTTTGTTACGAAAGATACAGGCGTTCTTTGCACAGGCTTGTAACCGATTCTGGTGCTGGGTCTTTCGGATGGCGACCAGACCATTTCAAATGTCAGTTGACAGGGTGCTTTATCTGTACTTTTATCTTCCGTTTGCTTTCCGCAGGATGTTTAGGCTGAAACGGTTTAAGGGAAGAAAAACAGGGAACAGATAGCTGAATATTCAAATTTTGGAACGAAGATGAGAATGTAAATCAGATCGGAGATCAAAGATATGGGATATATGTCACGTCTGAATAGAACCTTTGAGGGAGCCGTCAGGCTTCCTCTTTCGGAGTGTTCAAAATATGTAGTCATCAGTGACTGCCACAGGGGTACGGGAACGACCAATGATAACTTGCTGAAAAATCAGAATTTGTATTTTGCTGCATTGCAGCATTATTATAAAAACGGATATACCTATATAGAACTGGGTGATGGAGACGAACTATGGGAGAACCGCAGTTTAAAGCAGATCATAGAGGCGCATCATGACGTATTCCGGCTGCTGAACCTTTTTCATAAAAATAAACGTCTTTATATGCTGTATGGGAACCATGACATGCAGAAAAAAAACGGTAAATATATTGAAAAACAGTGCGAGGCATATCATTGCCCGGAATATTACAACGTAAAACAAAAAGATTCCGCCCCGGAAGACCAAGTCGGACGGCAGCAGGATTCGGACAGAAAGGGATGCTGCGGATGTGAAAGAGGAGGGTGCTGTCCGCTTCCACAGGATATGAAATTTCATTCAGGATTGATTTTAGAACACTGCGGCTGCCAGAAGGCACCGGATATCTATCTGACTCATGGACATCAGGCGGATTTACTCAATTCTACGCTTTGGAAGGTAAACTGTTTTCTGGTTCGTTATCTTTGGAAGCCGCTGGAGCATTTCGGAGTCTTGGACCCAACCAGTGCCGCCCAAAATTATACAGTCAAAGAAAAGACAGAACGCCGCCTGAAAAAATGGGCAGAAAGTACGGATCATGTACTGATCGCCGGTCATACGCACCGCCCTGTCCTGTCGGAGACGGAGAAATATTATTATAACAGCGGAAGCTGCGTCCATCCGTACAGCATTACCTGTCTGGAAATAGAACATCTACAGATCAGTCTTGTAAAATGGATGGTGTCTGCCAAACCGGATATGAGCCTTTATGTACAAAGAAGCGTGCTGGCGGGACCGGCTTCATTGAAACTGTTGTAAAGTCCTGCAATTTTAAACCAGGGGAATCTCTCTTTGGTGCATTGTATTTTTATAGAAATTAAAAAATATTAATATAAACTAGATTACAATTTTATTAAATATGTAATCTAGTTATTTTTGTATTGTGAGCATATAATGTTTATATAAAATTAAGGGAGTATAGAGCGTATGAATCAGCAAAAGATAAGATCATCTTGGAGACAACGGACTGCTTCACTTATGGTTATGGTACTGATGGCGGGAATCCTGTGTTCGGACATGCCGTCAGTGTATGCCGCGGAGAGCGTGTCAGCGTCGGAGGAACAGGTCAGCGCGCAGGAAGCAGAGGAACAGGACGGTGTACCGAAAGACAGAAGTTATACGGGAGAAGGCTATGTGGTTGACGCAGCCGTAACGACGTACTGGGAAGGGGGTTATAACCTGTGTGTGACAGTGCGCAATACGTCGGAGAAGACGATACATAACTGGGGCATCCTGTTTGAGACACAGGATGCCATACGGGATCTTTATAATGCGGAAATACTGGGCAGCAGGGAAGGGATGTATCTGCTGCGCAATAAAGTATATAATCAGGATATCCC
>CAMWHY010000029.1 GCA_947174185.1 uncultured Lachnospiraceae bacterium
AGCACTGCTTTTGGGCTTATTTTAAGCACTGCTTTTGGGCTTATTTTAAGCACTGCTTTTGGGCTTATTTTAAGCACTGTTTCTGCGCTTATTTTACCATATCTACCGTCAAAAGCATTCAGAAAATGAATGCTGGAGCAAACAATTGATATCCGTATTATAATCCTTATCTATTAAATGATAAGGAAGACTGTATTTTTTACTCATTTCAAGTTTGTACAGATTCTCTCTCAGAAGCCACTCCATCGTGCACTCAGAGTCATCAAGTCTCTGCTCGATCTCACTTGCATATATTTGAATGTCAGAAAAATGCTCCCTGATATACTGTTCTGTCATGATCAGACAGATATACGTGATCTCTTTCAGATATTCTTCCTCAAAATCCTTCTTCCAGTCAACGGGAATATAACATCCTTCCAGGATGAGATGCTGATGGTTTTCAATGGCGGTCTTTATTATCTCCCTGACAATCGGCCAAAGATATAAAACCAGCTCCTCATCATCCTCAGGAGTTAATGTCGTCTGCCCGCTTCTGATCAACCCCATCTTTAAGTGGTCAATAGATACATACGGGATTTGATATCGTTCCAATAACCTCTGTGCCAGAACCGTTTTCCCCGTATGAGAGGCTCCTGTAATTAAAATAATCATTTTCTTTCTCCCATCTATGAAATGCGGTTCAAGATTCCATCCACGCCGATCCCCCGGTGCGTTACATACATCCGGCAGATTTGTGCTGCCAGTTCCTTGGAAATATGCGCCTTCTGCGCAATTTTCTCCACCGGTGTTCCTTTATCTACTTCCTTCATCACCATTTTGATCAATGCAGCCTTATCCTGTTCTGTCCCCTGCAGGGAAACAGCATTTTCCCCTGTAACAATATCCTTCCTTATGATATGCCAGCTTCCGTCCTCCTCCACCTCGATCACAGCCATTGTGATCGGCTGGGTAAACCGCCTCTTTCCGCAGCTGCCGGGATTTAACCATACCTGTCCGTCTATTTTCTTCTCCTCATATTTATGGGAATGTCCATAGATAAACAAATCTGCCTCATTCGGCTCCGCCATCTTTTTATTATGGACCATGTAGATGCGGATTCCATACAATTCGATCTCCCGTGTCACAGGAAGTTCCTCCGCCCACTCCTTATCCGCATTGCCCCGCACCGCGTAACATGGCGCGATACTCTCTAGCTGCTTTATCACCTTATCCCGGTCAATATCTCCCGCGTGCAGGATGACGTCGCACTCTTTTAAGATTTCCTTTACTTCTTCCCGAAGCAGCCCATGGGTATCGGAAAGAACTCCTATTTTATGCATTTACCCCATTCCTTTTTCATTCCAAATATTTAGCTACGCTCTGTTGATTACCCCAAATTTATATCTTCAATTCATTAGTAATATTATACAGCTTTCTTTTTATAATATAAAGGGTTTTCAACAATCCTTCCAGATAAAAACCCCATATCCTCCGTACTTTAACAGGGGATATGGGGTTTCAACGCTACATGTTAGCACGATAGCAGCAAATAAGTCATTTGATCTTATGCCTTAGCCGCCATTGCCTCTTTAATCTGTGCTGTCAGCTGCGGCAGAATCTTATTCAGATCTCCTACTACGCCATAATCAGCTACATCAAAGATCGGAGCGGACTCATCCTTGTTGATCGCAATGATGATATCGGACTCTTCCATACCTGCAAGGTGCTGGATCGCTCCGGAGATACCGATTGCAAAATATACATTCGGACGAACCGTCTTACCAGTCTGTCCAACCTGAAGATCCTTCGGCTTCCAGCCTGCATCTACAACAGCACGGGAGCAGCTTACAGTTCCACCGATTGCTTCTGCAAGGTCCTCAAGAAGCTTGAAATTCTCAGGGCTTCCTACGCCACGGCCGCCGGACACAAGGATCTTAGCATCCATGATATCCTCCACATCAGATACAGCCTTAACGATCTCCATGATCTCAACATATTTATGATCCGGTGTAAATCCAGGATTGTAATCAATTACCTCTGCCTTTCTGCCGGCTTCCTTCGGTGCCTTCTGCATAACGCCAGGACGAACAGTAGCCATCTGCGGCCGGAAATCCGGGCAGGCAATCGTAGCGATGGTGTTACCGCCGAATGCAGGACGGGTCATCAACAGCTGGTTATGAAGCTGCTCCTTGCCAGGAATCGGATTGATGGGGAAATCACCGATATCAAGCTGTGTACAATCTGCCGTCAGACCTGTATGAATCCTTGCGGACACACGGGGTCCAAGATCACGACCGATGGCTGTAGCGCCGATCAGGAAGATCTCCGGCTTATACTCGTTGATCACCGATGCTACTGCATGTGCATACGGCTCAGTTCTGTATTCCTTCAGCTCCGGATCATCCACAACGATAACCTTATCTGCACCATACTCGCCAAGTTCATCTGCCAGTCCCTTCACACCGGAACCAACCAAAACTGCCGTTACCTCTGTTCCAAGATCCTTGGCAAGGTCTTTTCCTTTGCCAACTAACTCCAAAGCAATTCCGCTGAGTACATTGTCTACCTGCTGTGCAAAGACAAATACTCCTTTATAATCTTGAATATTCATGTTATTAACCATTCCTTTCTCTCAATCTGCAGAGTTTATATTAGGGAGACACTGATTTAATCAGTGAATACCTTAGATGACATGCTTTTCTTTTAATTTACCAACAATGTAATCTACGGACTCAGTCACATCCAGATTCACCTTCTCACCAGCTCCCTTTCTTACCTTATCGGAAGCCTTCGCGATCTGTGTCGGTGAACCTTTCAGACCAAGGTTGGAATCCTCCACATCTTTCAGGTCTGCTCTTCCCCATACGGTAATATCTGCATCATAAGCATCAAAGATTCCGCCCGGCGTCATATAACGCGGCTCATTCAACTCAGCCAGTGCAGTAACCAGACAAGGCATCTTAGCCTTTAATACATGGTATCTGTCATCATACTGACGCTCAACGATCACGCTGTCGCCGTCGATCTTGATATCCTGTGCATAAGAGATAACAGGAATGTTCAGATGCTCGGAGATCTGAGGTCCTACCTGCGCGGTATCGCCGTCAATTGCCTGACGTCCTGTGATGATCAGGTCATACTCTAAGTTGCGGAGCGCTCCGGCAAGTGTCTGGGAAGTTGCCCATGTATCAGCGCCACCAAGCACTCTGTCTGTCACAAGGATGCCCTTGTCTGCACCCATTGCCATTGCTTCACGAAGAACCTCTTCTGCCTTAGGAAGACCCATGGTTACAACAGTTACTTCCGCGCCATACTGATCTTTTAATCTAAGAGCTGCCTCTAAGCCTGCTTTGTCATCCGGATTCATGATCGCAAGCATTGCGCCACGATCCAGCGTACCATCAGGATTGAATTTCACGCCACCCTTTGTATCGGGTACCTGTTTTACACAAACAACAATTTTCATTGTATTTTCTCCTTACTTTTTAATATTTTCGAGCATTGCTTTTTAATCCGTTTTCTGCCAACACGGAAATTTACGTTTTATTTATTTCAGCAGTGCAGCAGAGATAACCATTCTCTGAACTTCGCTGGTTCCTTCATAGATCTCCGTAATCTTAGCATCACGCATCATACGCTCTACATCGTACTCTCTTGTGTAACCGTAACCGCCGTGAAGCTGTACAGCCTTTGTGGTAACCTCCATTGCCATCTCAGCTGCATAAAGTTTCGCCATAGCTGCTTCTACACCGTAAGCTGTCTTGTGATCCTTGGTGTACTGATCCTTGGTCATAGCCGCTTTATATACCAGCAACTGTGCAGCCTGTGCTTTGGTCGCCATATCAGCAAGCTGGAACTGTGTGTTCTGCTGCTGTGCTATAGTTCTGCCAAACTGCTTTCTTTCCTTGGTGTATGCAATGGTTCTCTCCAGCGCGCCCTCACCAATACCAAGCGCCTGAGCAGCAATACCGATACGTCCGCCATCCAAAGTATGCATTGCAATACCAAAGCCCTTACCCTGCTGCCCTAACATATTCTCCTTCGGGATACGGCAGTCAGTAAAGATCAACTCATATGTAGAAGAACCACGGATACCCATCTTCTTCTCCTTTGTACCAAAGGTGAAGCCCGGTGTACCTTTCTCTACGATAAAGGAAGAAATCTCCTTGATCTGTTTTCCACGCTTCTCAATCAGTCCTGTAACTGCAAAGATAACATATACATCAGCTTCCTTACCGTTGGTAATGAAGATCTTAGATCCGTTGATTACCCACTCGTCTCCGTCTAATACAGCCTTTGTCTGCTGTCCCTGAGCATCTGTACCAGCGCCCGGCTCTGTCAGACCAAAAGCTCCGATCTTGCGTCCGCTTGCAAGATCCGGCAGGTATTTCTTCTTCTGCTCATCCGTACCATAAGTAAGGATCGGATCGCAGCAAAGGGAAGTATGCGCAGATACGATAACGCCTGTCGTACCACAAACCTTAGAAAGCTCCTCTACACACATTGCATAGGTCAGGACATCGCAGCCCTGTCCGCCATATTCCTTTGGAATAGGAATACCCATGAAGCCTGCTTTCGCCATCTTCTCCACAGTCCCTCTTGGGAATACTTCTGTCTCATCTACTTCCTGTGCCAAGGGTTTAACTTCTTTCTCAGCAAATTCCCTGAACAGCGTTCTCGCCATTTCATGCTTTTTGCTTAATGTAAAATCCATGATTTTTATTCCTCCATTTTTTATACATTTCACTGTCCCAGACAGTATTAATCTCACGCCTCTCCGTGCGCTATCTTCGGACATACAAAGAGGTGTGAACCGCTCTCCGTATCATCCATATAAACCATTTATTACTTAGAGTAGTCATTGCCTACTTCCAGTAGTCATTGCCTATTTAGAATAGTCATTGCCTACTTAGAGTAGTCAAAGAATCCTGCACCTGTCTTCTTGCCAAGCTTGCCATCAGCAACCATCTTCTTAAGAAGCGGCTGCGGAGCATACTTCTCATCTTTTGTCTCATTGTAGAGAACTTCCATGATCGCAAGGCAGATATCCAGACCGATCAGATCACCCAAGTGAAGAGGTCCCATCGGATGGGATGCGCCAAGCTGCATAGCCACATCAATGTCTTCTGCAGAAGCTGTTCCAGCATCAAGAACGCCGACTGCTTCATTGATCATCGGAATCAGTATCCTGTTTACTACAAAGCCCGGAGCTTCCTTTACTTCAACAGGTGTCTTGCCGATCTCAACAGCGATGGCTTTGATCTTATCTACCATTTCCTGCGGTGTATTCTCAGCCTTGATGACCTCAACCAGCTTCATCCTGTCAGCAGGATTGAAGAAGTGCATACCGATCATTGGTCTGTCAAGTCCTTCACCAATCTTAGTAATGGAAAGAGATGATGTATTAGAAGCAAACATACAATCTTTCTTTACAATACCCATCAATTCTTTGAAAATACTCTGCTTGATCTCAAGCTTCTCCAAGGCAACCTCAATGATCAGATCACAATCCGCACAGATACTATTCAGACCTGTGGTAACTCTGCCCATGATCGTATCAGCCTGCGCCTGTGTAATCTTCTCCTTGCCTACTAAGAAATTCATGTTCTTCTGAATCTTAGCCTTGCCGCCTTCAGCATACTCCTCCTTGATATCGCAAAGGCAAACCTCATATCCGTCTGTCATCGCAAATGCCTGTGCAATACCTGAACCCATAGTTCCTGCGCCAATAACGCCTACCTTCATTCTAATTTCCTCCTTCATGATATTCTTATTTTAGAATGCGGAACAAACCTTCCGCAACACTTTAACAGTTTTTAAATGGCTCTTTCACTTTTTCTTTATTCTTATCCAGGAAAAATGCCATGCCGTATTTCTGATCTTCTGTCTCGAAACAGTCGCCAAAAAGCTTCTCCTCGATCACGATCGCCTGATCGATATCTACCTGAAGTCCGTCGTTGATCGCCTTCTTACAGTTGCGGACAGCAATCGGCGCATTCTTTGCAATGCCAGACGCCATCTTTTCTGCTGCAGGAAGCAGTTCTTCAAGCGGATATACAGCATTCACAAGACCAATGCGGTATGCTTCGTCCGCTTTAATATTACGAGCTGTATAGATCATCTGTTTTGCCATGCCCGGGCTTACCAGTCTTGCAAGCCTCTGTGTACCGCCAAATCCCGGTGTGATACCCAGTCCAACCTCAGGCTGACCGAATACAGCGTTCTCAGAACAGATCCTGATATCGCAGCTCATAGCGATCTCGCATCCTCCGCCCAGTGCAAATCCATTAACCGCCGCAATAACAGGAATCGGGAAGTTTTCTAACTTACGAAATACGTCATTGCCCTTCTTACCGAATGCCTCTCCCTCCGCTTTGGTCAATGTACTCATCTCACCGATATCCGCACCGGCAACAAAGGATTTCTGTCCTGCGCCCGTTAAGATCAGGCATCTTGTATTCGCAAGATCGACTGCGTCTAACGTTGTGCTCAACTCGTCCAATACCTTTGAATTCAAAGCGTTCAACGCCTTCTCGCGGTTGATCGTAATCGTTCCGACAGCTCCCTTTACTTCATAAAGGATAAATTCCATGTTGATGTCCCCTCTTTCCTTATGATATCGTCTTACCTATGTTAGCCTTCATATTTCTCAACCACTGTTGAGCATCCCATACCGCCGCCGATACAAAGCGTAGCAAGACCGCGCTTAGAACCACGTTTCTGCATTTCATGCAGCAGGGTAACAAGGATACGGCATCCGGACGCCCCTACAGGATGTCCCAGAGCAATCGCTCCACCGTTAACATTAAGAATATCTTTATTAAAGCCAAGCTCTCTTGCAACTGCAATAGACTGCGCAGCAAATGCCTCATTTGCCTCGATCAGATCAAAATCATCCATGGTAAGTCCGGTCTTTGCAAGAACCTTTTTGGTAGATGCAACAGGTCCGATACCCATGATGGAAGGATCTACGCCGCCAAGAGCGCCTGCCACCCATGTAGCCATAGGTGTTACACCCAGTTCTTTAGCCTTCTCCTCACTCATAACAACAATTGCAGCTGCACCGTCATTGATACCGGAAGCATTACCTGCAGTAACCTTTCCATCTTTGTTGATGGCGCGAAGTTTTGCAAGTCCCTCCATGGTTGTTCCAGGACGAGGTCCTTCATCTGTATCTACAACAACCACTTCTTTTTTCTTTTTAACCTCCACAGGAACTATCTCATCTTTAAATTTGCCGGATGCCTGTGCAGCAGCACATTTCGTCTGGCTGTTTACAGCAAACTCATCCAGTTCTTCTCTGGAGATATTCCAACGCGCATCATTACAGATATTATCTGCCGTCTGAATCATATGGTAATTATTAAATGCATCCCATAATGCATCGTTTACCATGGTATCAACCAAAGTTGCATTGTTCATTCTATAACCATAACGTCCCTGCATTGCAGCGTAAGGAGCCATGGACATGTTCTCCATACCACCGGCTACTACAATGTCTGCATCGCCGCTGTTGATCATCTGCGCTGCCATGTTGACACAGTTCAGACCTGATCCGCAGACTACATTGACTGTTACGGCTGTTGTTTCAATTGGAAGACCAGCTTTAATGGATGCCTGACGTGCAACGTTCTGTCCAAGACCTGCCTGAATAACGCATCCCATATATACATGATCTACGTCCTCAGGTTTCACCCCTGCCCTGTTTAATGCCTCCTTAATTACGATTGCTCCCAGTTCCGGAGCTGGTGTGGTAGAAAGCGCTCCACCCATAGTACCAATTGCAGTACGGCATGCACCTGCCAAAACAATTTTCTTTGACATCTCTTTTCCTCCATCTTTTTATTTTATAGTTTCCTTTATTGACGAGGCAGTTATCTATCCACCATCGCCGACTGTTTCCATTTTATCATAGGCACTTTTCTTTTGCAACGAATTCTTCATGAAAAAGCAGGAACACTGATGTTTCAAAGTGTTCCTGCCCAAGATCCGTTTTCATCCCTAACGGCCCTGACGGCAATTTTCCACGGCTATTTGCCACGGCTATTTGCCGTTCATACTTCCGGTTCAATCAAACCATAGGTACTGCCTTTTCTCTTATAAACAACATTGACCTGCTCCGTTTCTGCATTGCAGAATACATAGAAGTTATGCCCCAAAAGCTCCATCTGCACGCAGGCATCTTCCGGATACATCGGCTTGATATCAAATTTCTTAGTACGGATGATCTTCACTTCTTCCTCATCCATAAAATCCTTATCAATATATTCCTGCTTGAAGAAGGCGGCATTCTGCTGCTGGTCAACCAGTTTTGTCTTATACTTCTTCAACTGTCTCTCAATGATCTCCTCAACCAGATCAATGGAAATATACATATCGCTGCTTACCTGCTCGGACCGAATGATATTACCCTTTACAGGAATCGTTACCTCTATTTTCTGCCTTTCCTTTTCAACGCTTAATGTCACATGGACTTCCGTATCCGGCGTAAAATACTTCTCCAGCTTTCCGATCTTATCCTCAACCGCACTCTTTAATCCTTCTGTCACCTCAATGTTTTTTCCTACGATTATAAATTTCATAGCCAGCCCACCTTTCATAGGTTTTTGTATGATACTTATATATCTCTGACATATTTTGGTATCATGATGGTAGTATACCACATTTGGGACATGCTTTCAACAATTTCAAAAATCTGATTTTTTATAAAATCTGTTTTTTCTTCTTTTTTCGACAGGAATTATTGTGGATAATGTGGATAAATCGGTGTATAACTCACTTTTTAGTAGTTTCACGTCACTAAAATTGTGGATAACTATTAAAAACGCCATATTACGACCTCACAGAGTTTTTTCCCGTATGTCCTTACGTGAAACATCTATAAATACAGCATCCTGAGACAGATCGTACCTTCCCATCACACCAGCACATCATCGGACCAATGTTTTAAATAGCAGAAAAGGAACTAAGAGCCACTGCTCCAGTTCCTTTTACAAACTCTAAATATCATTCCACCCTTATCTATTCCAAATTTAGAAGATACGTCTTACTGCCAGCACGCTACGGTAGCTTACATTGGAGATAATAATACCGGTTCTTTCGTTACTTGCGTGTACGATCTGACCATTACCAATATAAATTCCCACATGACCGGAGTAACATATAATGTCACCAGGCTGTGCATTTGCAACACCGCCTTCCACCGCATAACCACGGCTTCTGTCCGCCGTTGAAGAATGTGGAAGCGATACGCCAAACGCCGCATATACGCTCATGACAAATCCCGAACAGTCTGTTCCATTCGTCAGACTGGAACCGCCATACACATACGGATTGCCGACAAACTGACATGCATACTGGGCAACCGAAACACCCATGGAATTGTCTCCCGTGATCGTCGGAACCGTATAAGTAGAATGACTGCCGCTGCTTGTATTTCGGTTCGCAGATGCCTGAGCCGCACGTGCTGCCGCCTGTGCCGCTTCACGTTCCTGACGCTCCCTTTCAAGTCTGGCTTCTTCCTCTGCTCTGGACTCAGCCACAACAAAATCCGTTCTTAAATTAACATATTCCGCAGAAACATAGCCTTCGCCTTCTTCTATGGAAACCTTAACCCAGCCGTCAAGCTCCTCTAAAACACTCAGGTCCTCTTCGATGGGAACAAGTCCAAGCACGGAAGATTCCACACTGGGTTCTGTACGCACCTTTAAAGTAGTGGTATTGACTGTCGCCACTCTGGTGCCCACTTCTCTGGCAAGTTCTATCGCCGCCTCACCTGTCACGCAATACTCTGCCTTGACATAACCGGTACAGCTTCCCGATGTGATCTTATACCAACCGTTCTCTTCTTCTATAAAATTGCCAACGGAATCATCATACAGTTTGCCGACGATTTCTCCATCTTCACTGGGAATATCCCGTACATTCACATAATTTGTTACCTGTGCAATAACAAGATCGCTGAAATTTTCTGGATCAAGATCCTTATCTTCCTGTGAAACGGTTTCCACTACCGTCGTATCCATAACTTCCCGCATCTCAGCTGTACGCTCCGCGCCGACCTGAATCGACATCGCAAGAGCATCAGCAGCTGCAGCCGTATTGACCATATTCTGAGTGGATGTTGCGCTGACTGCTGCCGCCGAAACAACATCACTGGCAGACATATCGGGAAGGACGGTTTCGTTATTGCTGACTTCTGCTTCCATCATCAGCACTTCTTCTACGCCTGCATCAATAAATCCATTTGACGACGTACTTTGCGCTATCGACCGCGAAAGTGCAACTACCTGTGTCTGCTCTATATAGATCTCACTAATATCCAGACCCTCACCCAGTGCAAGCGCTACACCGCCTGCAGGAAGAACATCTCTTACATTTGTTGCATTAACCTCGCTATTTCCAAGTCCAACAGTAAGTATTGCCGTCATGGACATCGCCGCTAATGCAATGATTACTATCTTCTTTTTCACAAATATACATCCCCTAACTCTAAATATTACAGCTTTAGCTGTAAATTATTACAGAATTGTTACGTTGTATGTAACAATATATCACTATACGTAATATTTGTCAAGTAGTTCGCGCATTTTTAGCCTCCATGCTGTTCAATGTCTCACATTTGGGCGCAGCACAAAATAAGTTCATTCCATAATAAAAGCGGCTGTATGAATCTCTCACACAGCCGCTTTTGCACCTCATATGTAATTAGTATTTGCCAAAATTGTCGCCAAGGGAAATGATCTTTTCATTTGCGCTAGATGATGAAGAATAAGAATCTCCCTCAGATGATGAAGCGATACTCTTATCACCAAGCTGGTAGATGGAAAGCATATCTCTCATTCTGGAAGCCTGACTGGAAAGTTCCTCACTTGCCGCAGCACACTCCTCACTGGTAGCGGAATTGGTCTGTACTACCTGCGAAACCTGTGTGATCGCCTGATCTACCTGAGCCACTGCCGTTGCCTGATAATTGGAAGTCTGTGCAATATTGTTGATCAGCAATTCACTCTTCTCAACAGCCTCAGTAATTACGCCCAATGCCTTTGCAGTCTCATCTGCAATCCTGGAGCCCTGATTCACCTTGTTGATAGAACCTTCGATCATCTCTGCTGTCTCAGATGCCGCTGCCGCACTCTTTGCAGCTAAGCTTCTTACTTCTTCTGCCACTACCGCAAAGCCTTTTCCTGCTTCTCCGGCTCTTGCAGCTTCTACAGCCGCATTCAGTGCAAGGATATTGGTCTGGAATGCAATGTCGTCAATTACCTTGATGATCTTGGAAATGCTCTCAGAGGACTTATTGATATCTTCCATAGCCACCATCATATCCTGCATCTTCGCATTTCCTTCTTTTACATCCTGAATAGCGTTCGCTACCAGTTTTGCAGCCTCATTCGCCTGGGAAGCATTCTGCTTGGTCTTTTCTGTAATCTCATCGATAGAAGCCGTAATCTCTTCGATAGCACTTGCCTGCTCAGTTGTTCCCTGTGCAAGAGACTGGCTTGCGCTTGCCACCTGTGAAGCCCCGATGGAAACCTGATATCCCGCATCATTGATACTGCTCAGAACACGATGATTCTCTTCTACCAGCTTCTGCAGGGAGTGACCCAGCACGTCATCAGAAGATGCCGGATTAACGGTAACAGTAAGATTACCATTAGCCACTTCCTCTGCGATCTTAGCCTGATATTTGGTATTATTGATAACATTCTGGTACTCATCCACCAATTCACCAAATTCGTCATTGTGATACTTGACCAATTCGATATCCACACGTCCTGCAGCGATATCTTTTGCCGCCCTGGCCAGCTGATCTACGGATTTATTGATTATCTTGATCAGCATAACAGCAATGATAACGGTTATGATGACTGAAACGATCAACAATCCAAAGCTGATTATATTGGATGTTGTTGCTCTACTGTCGATACTTTCTATATCATCTATTGCGGTAGATTCCAAGGTCTCAGCCAATATCGCGGCCTTTTGCTGATCTGCGCCGATCTCCTCCATCTTTGCCTCAACAACCTCGACCTGTTCATTCTGCATATCCCTTACAATTTTGTTGATACTGCTTACGGACATCATTCCAAAGATTACATTAATAAGTGTAAACAAGATCGGAATAATAAATCCAATAATCATTTTTGTTTTCATCTTCATGTCTTTCATAATTATACCTCTCCTTCTTCATTCATATTACTTGATTGCTCCACAGCTGATAAATCCTCATCATTTATTAACTTATCCGGATCCAATAAGAGTTTCACGGTATTTCCTACCCTTCCGATTCCGTAAACATATTTATTCTGCGTTTTATCTGCCTTTCCCACCCTTGGCGGCGGTAGAATATTTTCCTCTTGAATTTCTACAACTTCGGCAATCTTTTCTATGATGAGCCCTACTACTGTAGATTTTACATTAATCACCATAATACAGGTTCTGTCATCATATTCAAGAGGTTCCTGCTTGAATCTAAGCCTTACATCAATGACCGGAATAATCTTTCCTCTCAGATTGATCAGGCCTTTGATATAATCCTCTGTCTCAGGAATCGGTGTTATTGCCTGAAAACATATAATCTCACTTACATATTGTATCTTCAAGGCAAAATATTCATTTCCTGACTTGAACGTCATGTATTTTCCCTTTTGCGCATCATGCTCACTACTGGAAGCATTGCTCTCATCCTGCTCTGTCTGACGCTTTAATTCAGTTGTTGCATCCATATGATTTCATGCACCTCCTTTCGTAGTTTATTCAATCAATCCTACCGGATCAAGTATCAGCGCGATGCTTCCGTCTCCCAACTGCGTACAGCCGGATAATCCTTTTACCTTCTTAATATAAGATGGAATCGGTTTTACAACGATCTCCTGCTTGCCTATCAGTCTGTCTACAAACAGACATACCGTTTTCCCTTCCACCTCGAAAATTAACATCATGCCATCCTCGACTGATTTTGAACCTTTCTTCAGTCCATACCATTCTCCCAACCGAAGAACGGGATAACACTCGCCACGGATCATGATATACTCATCGCCATTTGGCTCATGAATCATCATATTTTCTCTTACGCTGACAAATTCCTTAATCACTCCGGTTTCTACTACGAAAGAAGACTGTTCTGTTTCCATTACGATACCGTCGATAATCGCCAGTGTCAAAGGAATCTTTAAAGTCATTGTAGTTCCAAAGCCTGCCATACTTTCTATTTCCAGTGTGCCGCCGATTGCCTGAATGTTCTGTACCACCACATCCATTCCGACTCCTCGACCGGAATATTCCGTCACCTGCTCATTGGTAGAAAAGCCCGGCAGTGTAATAAACTGAAATACTTCCTTATCCGTATACTCGCTGTCCGCCTTATCATCATCCAGCAGTTTCTGCTTTCTTGCTTTGGCAAGTATCTTTTCACGGTTCAGGCCCTTTCCGTTGTCCGCAACACTGATCCACACTTTTCCAGCTTCGGTTCTTGCAGAAAGAGTAACCTTTGATTTTTCCTTTTTACCGCTCTCAGCAAGCTCCTCCTTGGTTTCAATACCATGGTCTACCGCATTACGCACCAGATGCATCAAAGGATCGGAAATATTCTCGATAATATTCTTATCTACCTCCGTATGTTCGCCGACCATGACAAAATCTATATCTTTCCCCAATTTTCTGGAAACGTCAAACACGATACGATTCATCTTCTGGAACAGATTGGTCAACGGTACCATACGCATGGACATGATCACATTCTGCAGATCCGTAGAGATCTTCGACATCTGTGCCGCCGCTTTGTTAAAGTTCGCAAGATTCAAACCCGGAACTTTCAGATCGGGATTCTGCAGTACCACAGATTCCGAAATTACCAGCTCGCCGATCAGGTCCATCAACTGATCCATCTTGGTGACATTAACGCTGATAAAGGCTGCCTTTTCATTCTTATGCTTATCCTTTGCCAGCTTCTTATGCTTACCAGGCTCCTTGGACTGGATGACAAAGTCACCGGGCGCGATCTGAGGTTTTTGCGGTTTTGCCGCTTCCTCAGCCTGACCTTCTTCTTCCGGTTTTGCCTCAGCCGTCTCCGCGCCAGCTTCCGGAACCGTCTGTGGCGCCGCCGTCGGGTCTCCGAAATCAAAGCCCTGTAGAAACTCTTCCGCTTTACACTCGTAGATATCCACCTGCTTGATATCATAACCGATACCAATCAGCTCCCTGATCTCCTCCTCCGGACACTGGGCCTGAATCAGCATCTTGAAGCCTTCCTTCAAAATACTGTCGCCGCTTTCCTCATCGGAAAGAATGTCTTCAGGATAATACAGAAGATCCTCTGCAATTTCTTTCAGTGCATATACGATCTTATAGGCATGTATATTCGCCATAACCGTATCGGGTGAAAAAGTAACGTAAACCTTGTAGAAATGGCTTGCCTCAGTGGCAACCGGCGCTATGTAAAACTGCTTTGGCTCTTCATGCACATTTTCCGGCACTTCCGCATCCTCGTCTGCGCCCTTCTTAATGGTCTCCAAAAAACTGTTCAATCTCTTGAGTATCCCGGCAGGATCCCCATCAGCCGAACTTCCGTTGCGAATCTTATCCATCTCACCCGAAATGAAATCCGCTACTTCCAACACATGCTCCACCAGTTTCAGGTGCGGCACATGTTCGGGATGGGACTCTCTCAGAAAATAAAAGATATCTTCAAGTTTATGGGCAACCGCTGTGATATTATCAAACATCATAATACCTGAAGATCCTTTGATGGTATGCATCGTTCGGAAGATCTCATTGATACTGTCTTGGTCAAAACAATCTGCATCCTTCTGTTCCAGAACTATCTCTTGCAATTGTTCCAAAAGTTGTTCGTTTTCAAAGAGATATATGTCCAACATTCCCTCAGTGTTAAATTCTTCAGCCATATTTTCTCCTTTCCCGTATATTTTATAATACTAATTTATATCAGGTTTATATCAGATCCAGCTTTTTCATCGCCTGTTCAAACCTGTCCTTATCAATAGGTTTGCCTGAATAAATAGTACATCCCAGTTCAAATGCCATTTTCACATTCTGCTCATCGTTGAGTGCGGTGGTCATGATCACTTTAACCGCTTCTTCCTCTGGAATGTTGCGTTCTTTTTCCAGATTTCTGATTCCCATCAACGCCTGATAACCATCCATGACCGGCATCATAATGTCCAGACACACCAGGTCATAGGGTTCTCCGTCTTCCAGAGCCATCATGAAGGCATCTACAGCTTCCATACCGTCCACAGTAACATCGCATTCGCCGTATTTGGACAAAAAGCTGACCATAAACTTTCTTGTAGCAAAATCATCCTCTGCTAATAAAATCCTCATGTTTTTTCTCCTCTTACATTTTATTTAATACTGCATAAGTTTTCTTTGCAATATCCTGTAGCTTTTCCTGATACTCTACTGCTCCGATATCATAAGCGACCTTAGGCATTCCGTACACAACACAGGTGGATTCATCCTGCCCTATGGTTCTTGCACCTGCCTTACGCATGGCAAGCAGCCCTTTTGCACCATCACCTCCCATACCGGTAAGTATAATACCCAGTGCCTTAGATCCGGCCGTCTTAGCAACGGAATCAAACAAAACATCCACCGACGGACAATGTCCGTTTACTCTCGGTCCCGGCTTCACTTCCACCTGATATACGCCGTTCACTTTTACCAGATGCATATGTTTGTCGCCGCCCGGCGCGATCAGCACATGTCCCGGAAGTACCCGGTCACCTGTCTGCGCCTCCTTAACATGCACCCTGCACTGATCATCCAATCTTTTAGCATACATTGCCGTAAATCCCGGCGGCATATGCTGTACGATAACTACCCCCGGAATATCTAAGCCAAAATCTTTTACCACGGAAAAGATTGCTTCTGTTCCTCCGGTAGACGCCCCGATGGCTACGATCAGATCCGTCTTCTTTCCGGTAAGTCCCGGCTGTTCATTCAGAACCGTTTTCTGCTTGATCTGGCTGATCTTTGCAGTCGACGCGATCTTGATCTTGACCAGCAATTCATTTTGAATAAAGTCCTGCAATTGCGCGCGCCCCGTCACCGTAGGCTTTGCCACAAAATCAACGGCTCCTGCATTCAGCGCGTCAAACACCTTATCACTAAGCGCGCTGATCACCACTACTGGAAGCGGATACTGCGGCATCAATTTCTGAAGGAATTCGATTCCGCTCATTCTGGGCAGTTCTACATCCAGCGTCATTACATCCGGTTTATATTTTATAATAGCGTCTCGCGCTTCAAAGGGATCCTTTGCGACGCCTACAACCTCAATGGCGGGATCCTTATTCAGATTTTGCACCAGCAATTCTCTGAATACCATGGAATCTTCTACAATTAACACTCTAATAGGACGCATATATCAATTTTAACCTTCCTTTTTTCTAAAAATTGATGGCTGTATCATTTGGAACGGCACTTGATTACGGTCAACCGTCTCCGTCATACCGATAAACAGGTATCCGCCCGGCTCCAGAAAATCATACACCTTCCGGAGCAGCTCATGTTTTGTGGCTCCATCAAAGTATATCATAACATTTCTCAAAAATATAGTATGCATTTTCTTCTTAAACGGAAATGGCGACATCAGGTTGAACTGACGGAACAAAACCTCGTCTTTTAATTCGTCTGTTACAGTAAATGTCCCCTGCCCTGTTTTTTTAAAGAAATGTCTTTTCCATTGTTCCGGCATATTTTTCAGCTGTTCTTCGTTGTACACGCCTGCCTTCGCCTGCTGCAACGCCCGCGTGGATAAATCCGTCGCCAGCACTTTCGTATCCCAGGATTGGTGATCCAGTCCGAAGAAGTCCCGGATCACCATCGCGATCATGTATGGTTCTTCACCGGTAGAAGCTGCCCCGCACCAGATCCGCAGATCTTTGGTCTTCTCCGCCCTGCGTCTCGCCCAGGGAAGCACCTGATTTTTAAAAAATTCAAAATGCTCAAACTCTCTCATAAAATATGTATAATTCGTTGTAAGCATATTGAGCAGGTCTTTTTCCAGACTTCCGGATTTGTCCTTTTCCACAGCGTCCATAAAGCTGTTATAATTTCCCCATCCTCCCGCTTTCACATAATTTTCAAGTCTGCCATTCATGATGACTTTTTTCTGCCCTAGGTCGATCCCATAGCGCTGCTTTACATATGTGGCAATCCTTAAAAACTCTTCGTCTGTTATCATTGCCTTCATCCCCCGTTTTGCATCATATTATCCAGATATACTCCTATTCCTGACATATAACGGTTATCGAAGCTGTCTGGCCACCTTATAAAATATATTAAAAACATCAGGATTAAATTTCTGTTCCTGCTCCTGTTTCATAATTTCCAGCGCTTCCTCTCTGCTGTATTTATTTCGGAAGCTTCTGTCTTCAGTCAGGGCGCAGAAAATACTGGACATGGCAACGATCTGTGCCGCCAATGGTATTTCGTCTCCCTTTTTCCCTTCGGGATAACCGCTTCCATCCCAGTTTTCATGATGAAAGTGTGTGATATCCATGGAAATCTGCATAAATTCATTGGTAACATTAAGATCCTTTAAAAGCTTTGCTCCAATCTTGGTATGATTACGCATAATCGCTTGTTCTTCCTGATCCAACGCGCCTTTTTTCTGCAGGATATCCGTAGGCACACCGATGTTTCCGATATCGCACAATGGCGCTGCCAATTCCACAATATCCACAAAACTGTCTGAAATCAGATCGTCAAACAAAGGGGAAATCTGCATACTCTGTGCCAGAATACGACAGTTATGCCGCATCCTTTCTATGTAATCTTTTCCGTGGCTGGAATACTCTGCTGCCACACCGGCAAGTGCATACAGCATATCCTTTCTTTCCTGTTCCATCTGCTTCAGCTGCTCTTTGACCGAAACCTGAAGCCGCCTGTTGGCTTCCCTGGCTTGCAGGGTTGCCTCATACAGTTTCAGATGAACATTGACCCTCGCCCGTATCAGCTCCGGTATAAAGGGTTTTGTAATATAATCCCCACCGCCCAGGCCGAAACCTTTTACAATATCTTTTGTTTCGTCAAATGCTGAGATGAAAATAATGGGAATGTCTCTTGTCTCCACGTTTGCCTTCAACACTCTGCACAGCTCATATCCGTCCATTTCCGGCATAGAAATGTCTGTCAGCACCAGATTGGGATGCCTTTCCTGAATACGTTCCAACGCCTGTGTGCCATTTCCCGCAAGCATCGTATTGTAACCCATGTCGCTTACAATCCCATCCAGAATCACCCTGTTGACTTCTACATCATCCACAATCAAAACAACTGCTTCTTCCATACTTTTTCCATGATCCATCAACTCATCACCCCTCCTGTCCTTCTATCAAAACTTTCAAAGCCTCCATTCCCGCGGAAGTCTTTTCATAGTTTTCCTTCTGAATAGCCATTTTCAACCGCAGCACTGCCCTTGCCACATCCTGAGGGGCATCTGCAGTAAGCTGCCTGATGGTTTCCATAAACATTTCGGCCTTTTCCCAATTCTCCATTTCCACAGAAAGAATCAATTTAGACATATTTTTCTGTAGTATGTCAAGATTGGCAACAGTCCCGTACCGGGATGCATCATTGGTATCCTCCAATAAGCCACTGCCAAAGGCGCCCACCGGTTTTGGCATGGTAATATTTCCCACCGCCGATTCCGCATCTGTTTCCTCAGGATCCTTCTTCGCCCAAATAGAAAAAGAAAACATGGTTCCTTTGCCTTTTTCACTCTGCACATCAATACTGCCTCCCATCAGTTCCACCAACTGACGGCATATGCTGAGTCCCAATCCGGTTCCTCCATATTTGCGCGATGTGGAAGCATCCACCTGAGAAAAGCTTTGAAATAATTTATCATGATCTTCCAAAGCAATACCGATACCGGTATCGCCTACCAGAAAGAACAACTCTAACGAATCCTTCATCTGGGAAGTCTTCACAACCTCCAGTGTGATTTTTCCAACACTGGTAAATTTCTGCGCATTGGACAGCAAATTATTCAAAATCTGCACAATCCTTAATTCATCGCCGACAATATATTCCGGGACGCTTGGAGAAACCGTCACAAAGAAATCCAATCCTTTCTCAGTGATCCTTCCCTTATGGTTTGCCACCACATAATCTATCATATTGCGAAAATGAAACCGACGCGGTTCCAGTACAAATTTTCCCGCTTCCAGCTTGGAGAAATCCAGAATATTATTGATAATCTTGTTCATTTCTTCACAGCAGCGCTCGATCAGATGCAGCTTCCGAAGTTTTTCCTTTTCCTGTTCTTCCGGCAGCATTTCTCTGATATGCCCCAGAATACCATTCACTGGTGTTCGTAGTTCATGGGTGACATTGGCCACGAATTCCGATTTCACCCGCAGGGCAGCCTCCGCCTCCTGCTTTGCCTGCTCCAGATTCCTGCTTAAATATTCCTTTTCCAGAACATCATTTGCTACACAAAGAAAAATACCTGATTTTTGTTCCTGAAGGATTTTCACATCCGCAGGAAAACAGGTCTGATTTTTACGATATGCCGTCATACGACGGATTTCATTTATTGGGGGAAGAACAGTTTGCCGTCCATCCTCTTTTTGAAAGATACCAGGGAACACGCTGTTGATAGATAATCCACACATTCCACTCTCGTATTCAAGCTTTTCCCTCGCGGCGGCATTGTCATATGTAATCACTCCATTATCGTCAAATACCAGCACGATCTCCAATGCATTGTCAAAAAGAAGCATTCCCAAATCTTCCCGAAACATAAAATCCTCCAAGAGCAGCACATCATAACGTTCAAGCCCCAAAATGCTGCTTCCCTATGTCCCGACGATTTCATCTGTAAAGTCAAATATCTTAACGATCTTGACCACTAAACCGCAGAGCTCCATTTTTATATAACAATATTATCATTTTCCTTTAAAATAGTCAAGATTCTCCCGGCTTTCTTTTCTACATCTATCTGGTCCTGACAGCCCATAAAACAACAGATAAAAATCTTCCGGTGCAGGCATACCGCAATTGCCAAAAACTGTATATTCTTCTTGATGCCGGGAGAAAAATATATTATGATACTTTATAATTGAAAGAATCCACTATGGAAGGCAGGGAAAACTACCATGTATGACGTCATTATTATCGGCGCGGGTCCGGCAGGATTGTCCGCGGCAATCTATGCAATGCGCGCCAGATTAAATACGCTGGTCTTAGAACAGGCCGGTCCCGGCGGACAAGTTCTGACCACCTACGAGGTTGACAACTATCCTGCACTGCCGGGCATCAGCGGTTATGATCTTGGCATGAAAATGAAGGAACATGCTGTTCATCTTGGCGCTCAGATCATATCGGAAGAAGTCCGGGAGATCGTCTGGGAAGAAGGCTTCAAATGCGTTAAAACGGATAAAGCAGAATATGAGACGCAGACATTGATTATCGCTTCGGGAGCAGTCCACGCAAAACTCGGTCTGGAAGACGAGGAGCGGTTATCGGGAATGGGTGTCTCCTATTGCGCCACCTGCGACGGCGCATTTTATCGTGACGGAGTGACGGCGGTTGTCGGCGGGGGCGACGTTGCCCTGGAAGATGCCATATTCTTAGCACGCCTGTGCAAAAAAGTCTATCTGATCCACCGCAGGCATGAACTCCGTGGAGCCAAAACCCTTCAGGAGACGCTGCTGTCACTGCCCAATGTGGAAGTTCTGTGGGACAGCGTCGTAGCTTCTATCCAAGGGGAAGACGAAGTGGAGGGTGTTGCTGTAGAGAACTGCCTGACCAAAGAAATCACCGAATATCCCGTTGATGGTATCTTTATCGCCGTCGGCATCCGGCCGGTCTCTCAAATATTTGATGGCTTGATCGATCTTGATGAAGCAGGATATATCGTTGCCGGAGAAGATACGAAGACCAGCAGACAGGGCATCTTTGCCGCCGGAGATGTGCGCACCAAACCGCTGCGCCAGATCGTAACCGCAGTTGCAGATGGCGCCAACGCAGTTTACGGAGTACAGGAATATTTAAGAGAAACTTCCAGACACGGAGAATAATGATGAGAAAACATGCACTCGTTACCGGCGCCAGCCGCGGAATCGGCAAGGCGATCGCAAAAGAACTAGCCGCACAGGGATACGACCTGTATCTGGTCTGTCAAAAGAATCTTGCAGCATTACAGGCATATGCAGATACGCTCTCCCTGGAATACCAGATACGCTGCGTCTGCTTTGGCGGTGATATCGGGAATTCTTCTTATATAGACGAGATCTTTCAGCAGATCACTTCTTTGGATCTTCTCATTAACTGTGCCGGCATCGCGCACATTGGGCTGCTGCAGGACATGACTGATGAAGAGTGGCATCATGTTATGCACACCAACGTGGATTCTGTCTTTTATACCTGTAGAAAAGCCATTCCCCTGATGTTAGCGCAGAGCAATGGCTGTATCATCAATATCTCTTCCGTATGGGGCGCCACCGGCGCGTCCATGGAAACTGCCTATTCCGCTTCCAAAGGAGCGGTCAACGCATTAACCAAAGCATTGGGAAAAGAATTGGCACCCAGCCATATCAAGGTCAATGCCATCGCCTGCGGATTGATCGATACAGAGATGAACAGCCACTTATCTTCCGAGGAACTGGAAGAAATCATCTCCGGAATTCCCGCAGACCGCATCGGGAAACCCGAAGAAGTCGCCTCTCTTGTACTTCACCTGATCCATGCGCCGGAGTATCTGACCGGACAGATCATTACACTGGATGGCGGATGGATATAAAAGAGTAAATCTCCTCATATTCCATATACTAACGATATGGAACATGAGGGTTATTTATGCAAGCTAATGCAATATGGTTATTTTTTCTTTCTCAGCGCTTTTGCCGGATTTCTGTGGGAAGGCGTTCTTACTCTGCTTCGGGAAAATACCATCTGCAAACGCGGATTTTTCTATGGTCCGTGGCTTCCTGTCTATGGTGTGGGCGGAGTTCTGCTTTATCTCTTACTTCACCGTCTGAAAAAACATTATATCCTCTGCTTCTTTCTCTCCGCAGCTATCGGAACCGCAGTAGAACTTGTCATCGGGCTTCTGATCCGGCAGGTATATCATCTGAATTACTGGGATTATTCCGGTTTTTATTTCAATTACCTTGGACTGATCTGTTTATTATCCTCCCTGGGATTTGGACTGGCCGGCGTCTTCTGGGTCAGTTATCTCAGCCGGTATGCTTTATTATTATGGAATAAGCTTTCCGTCAAAAAACAGAAGGCGCTGCTGCTCCTTCTGCTTCTGCTCTTTACCATCGACTGTATCATAGCGGTGCCTGCACCCAATACGGGGCGCGGCATCACATACTAAGGAAGCAAATCCAGCGCTTCCCTTTAGTCTTCGATCTCATATACCTCCTGCTCCGTCTTATACGTCAGCTCATCGGTTTTTTTCTCAAGTTCATTCAGATACTTTTTCATCTTAGGATATGTAGCCAGATCCTTATATATAAAATACACGGAAAACAGCATCAGAAATCCTGCCAGCGTCGTAGAAAAACTTGCGGAAATCCCAAGGGCAGGCAATGCTTTATAAACCGTTGCAGCACTTCCCACCAGGCTGACGATCGTCCTAAGATAGGAAAGATGCGTCTGGTCAACTGCAAGTCGGCTGTTGTAAATCGAAAGATCGGTCCTAACCTTTGACAACTCTGTCCGTTCGATCGCCAGCTTATTCTGGTTGATCGCCATTGCATCTTTCTTATTCATATTTTCCGGAATCTTACGCAAACCGGACGCTCCTTGTTCCCCTTGTATCTTCATCTCAGGCATAGTATTCTCCTCCCATCTGATAGATGATCCCCCGCAATTTAGTGTACTTTGCGTACCTTATAATGGTTTGAAATCCGAAGCAGGATGCTTACAGATCGGGCAGATATAATCCGCCGGCAGGGTATCTCCCTCATAGATATAACCACAGACCGTACAAATAAAGCCCTTTTTCTTGTCCAGATCCGCTGGCGCCTGCTTGATATTCTTCTGATAGTAGGCATATGTCACCGAAGGATCCTCATTGAACATCTTCGCATCCGTAACCTCTGCCAAGAACAGCGTATGTGTTCCCAGATCCGTCATGGAAACCACCTTTGCCGAGATCATGGCATTGGTCTGATCCGCAATAAAAACCAGACCATTTTCCGATCTGCCATAAGAAATGCTCTCTAACTTATCCGCATTTCTGCCGCTCTGAAAACCCCAGTGTTTATAAGTCTCAAATTTTGATTTCTCTGACAGGATAGAAACATTGAACAATCCGGTATTGACGATCATATCATGAGTCAGATTACTCTTATTGACTGTCACCGTAATACGGTTTGGTTCCGTCGTCACCTGTGTTACCGTATTGACGATACAGCCATTGTCTCTGCCATTCTCCTTTGCCGTCAGGATAAACAATCCATACGAAAGCTGATACATCGCTTTTTGATCCATATTATGATCCTCCTTAAACAAATTATAATGATCCATTCTAAAGTATGAACATATCATCCCCATTACAAACACGGATCATAACATTTACTAATCATAGAATATCAGAAAATATGATTTCTTGCAATGCAGCCAGGATATTTCTGTCCAAACCATATGATGCTGAAAGCACCGGATGACGATCCGATGCTTTCAGCTATTTTAAAACACATATTACGCTTATCCTTCAATCGCAATATAACGCCTGTTCTCAACTGCAGGCTTTGCTTCTACCTTTGGGACTTCGATTTTCAGAACGCCGTCCTCAAATCTAGCCTTGATATCCTCCTGCGTAATCTGCTCGCCTACATAGAAGCTTCTACTGCAGGAACCGGTATAACGTTCCCTGCGGATATATTTCCCATCCTCATCTTTTGCATCATTAGATGTATCAGTGGAAGCGCTGACGGTAAGATAACCATCCTTCAGCTCTGCCTGTACATTTTCTTTCTTTATGCCGGGCAGGTTCATCGCAATCTCATAACTGTTCTCCCGCTCTTTCACATCCGTACGCATAATGTTCTGCGGAACCTTCGGCATCGTTTGAAAGCTTCTAAACCCCGGCAGGTCAAAAAAATCATCCAACAGGTTCTCGCTAAATAAACCGTTTAAAGTATTTGAATAAGGCATCAACATAAGTCATTCCTCCTATCTGTATTGTCTTTTTTATTTCTAAATGTACTATAACTCTTTTGTTAGCACTCGTCAACATTGAGTGCTAACAATTCATTCTTTTTTCACATTTAGCTAATAGACAATCTGATCTCTGCCATTATTCTTACCAATATACAGTTTATTATCCGCTATTTTGATCCTTTCTTCATAAGATTCCTCTTTATGGTCTGCCTCCACGCCAAAAGTCATCGTAATCCTGATTCCCGCATCTTTATATGTAAAATCATAATCCCTGATTGCCTTCTGTAGCTGCTCCACGCGCGCCTTTGCTCCATTATAGTCCAGCCGGTAGATCAACAGAAACTCCTCTCCGCCCCATCGACTGGCAAATCCGCAGTGCTTAATATTATCCAGAATCAACTGCGAAACCTTGACCAGAACATAATCCCCGGCATCATGCCCGTAATTATCATTAATCTTTTTAAACCAGTCGATATCACACATGACTACCGAATAATCCGCCTTTTCATTTTCCATGGCTTTTAATTTATTGTTGCAGCTTCTTCTATTAAAAAGTGTTGTCAACGGATCGTTCTCGATCAAATTTTTCAAGTCAGTCCGCATTTTAGACGCATACTGCCCAATCGTTCCAAGCTCGTCCCCTCTCTGCACAATTTCTTCGTTCAAAGAAGCCGTCAGATCTCCTTTGGCAATGGTAGCCAGAAATTCGTTGATCCCATTAATATCAACGGTCATCCGTTTGGAGAACAACCGGATCAACAATGCGGCAAATAATACGGCGAACACTGAAAATACGGCAAACCACACCAAAACACCAAACACCTTGTCATAGACCTGCTGCCTGTTCTTCCCGGCAAATACCATACCGATTACCGTCTGATCACTATTTACCAGCGGCATATAATAACCAATATACATCATACCATTGACATCTAAATCACTGGAGTAATAATTATTTCCTTCCAGAAGAACTTCTTTTACCACCTCCGCGCTTGCCTTTGTACCCGTCGCTGATACACCGCTTTCATCTACCACAGTCGTCAGCACACGGGTGTCATTCCAGAAAATCGTCGTATCGATCCCGGAACGTTCCCTGACGCGGTTCATCATCGCAGATGCCGTAATATTCAGATCCCCTTTATACAAAACATCATCCTCATAGTAATAATCTCCCGGAACCGTGAGATCCAGACAGTCCATTAAAATGTTGGTCGTAGATTCCAACTCCTCCTGAATACTGAGCGTATAGGAACGATACAGCAATATCATCCCTAAAGATACAATCAAAATACTTAATATCAAAATCGGAAGCAAACTGATAAAAAGCATTTTTTTCTGAATACTATTATTCCGTTTCAACAACGGGATCCCCCTTTACTCTATCACGAACTTTACTGAAGTTTCCCTGGATATCTAGCGAAACAACAATATATAGTTTCGTGATTTTATCATTCCACAATATAAGTGATTTTATTATATGATTTTCTCTAAGATTATTCAAGTAAGTTCTACCAAAAAATATAAAGTAAACCGCACTACTTATAAAAAGCAGCGTAAACTTTAGGATTCGTCTAACACCCATTGCAAATTGATTGCAGGTATACTGATATAATTATCAGCTCCATCTCCCTGACGCATGATCACATGATTGATTCCTGCCTGTATTATCGTTCTTGCACAGATCGGACATGGCTTCGCCTTATGAATGGAATTGTCCTTTGGATTAATTCCTGTCAAATATAAATCCGCCCCAATCGTTTGTTCTCTGGAACAATTTAAAAGCGCATTGGCTTCCGCATGGATCGCCCGGCAGATTCCATACCCTTCCCCTTGATGCATCTGCCTCTCCATCCTGGGACATGTTCCTATATCGCAACAGTTTTCAAAACCTCTGGGAGAACCATTATATCCTGTAGAAATCACCGCATCATCTTTTACGATGACTGCCCCATATCTGCGTTTGATGCAGGTACTTCGATAGGCAAAACTTTCTGCACAATTAAGATACATATCTATCTTTGAAATTCTTTTTCCTTCCTTGGGTGTTACCATGCAGATCACCTCTATACAATATTCTTTCGTTTGCAGCCATTAAATCTGGTATAAATCATTTTATCATTTTAATCCTGCAGCGTAAAGTTAAATGTATGCCTGAATGCAAGCATTTTATACCTTGTGGACGTTATCTGCGAACGCAAGATGAACCTCGATTCCGCTTCGCTTCATCTCGGTCATTCTTGCGTTCCAATGAACGGAAATGCATATAAAAAAGCCCTTGAATGCAAGCATTCTGGGCTTTTTTATATGCATTTCCGTTCGCAGATAACTGCTTATCTCTTTGAAAACTGTGGCGCTCTTCTCGCTGCCTTCAATCCATACTTCTTACGCTCTTTCATACGAGGATCTCTGGTCAGGTATCCTGCTTTCTTCAGTACCGGACGATTCTCCGGATCTGCCTGAAGCAGTGCTCTTGCGATACCGTGTCTGATCGCGCCTGCCTGTCCTGTATATCCGCCACCCTTTACTGTGATCATTGCGTCATACTTGCCTGTTGCATCAAGTGCAGCCAGAGGCTGACGAACGATAACCTTCAGAGTCTCCAATCCAAAATAATCATCGATATCTCTTTTATTGATCTTGATCTCACCCTTGCCCGGTGTAAGATAAACTCTTGCAACAGAACTCTTTCTTCTGCCTGTTCCATAATATTTCGTAGCTGCTGCTTTCTTAGCCATTTTCCTCTCTCCTTTCAACCCCTAGTTAAAACTTCAGTTCTTCAGGCTTCTGTGCCGCATGTTTGTGCTCAGGTCCTGCATAAACAAAAAGTTTTCTGTACATATCTCTTCCTAAAGGTCCTTTGGGAAGCATGCCCTTTACAGCAAGTTCAATCACTTCTTCCGGCTTCTTCGCAAGCTTCTCTCTCAAAGTCGTCTCCTTGAGACCGCCTACATATCCGGAATGATGATAATAAATCTTCTGATCCAGCTTCTTGCCCGTTACCTTCACCTTGTCCGCATTGACAACGATCACATAATCTCCTGTATCTATATGCGGTGTGTAAATGGGCTTATTCTTTCCGCGGAGTACCTTGGCAATCTCAGATGCCAGACGTCCTAATGTATATCCTGTCGCATCAACTACATACCACTTTCTATCAATCGTTGAAGGACTAGCCATAAATGTCTTCATGATTCCATATTCTCCTTTCATGACAAAGCGTGATCCCTTTGTCCGTTCCTATCATTGGCTCTGCGTGTACGCATATTCAACTCTGTGATGTCCGGGCACAGAAGAAGACTGTTCTTACACGCCTTGTACGCATCAGGTTATTGGGAAGATAACCCAATCCGCCACAGATATACATTATATTATAGGAAAATGATGATGTCAACCAATTTCAGCGGGTTTTTCAAGTTTTTTATCCTCAAGCTCCACAAAATGATATTCTACCAGCGTCAGCCCCCTTGCCGGTGCAGTCGGTCCGCCGGACTGCCTGTCCTTCGCCTCCAGCATCCGCATGACGTCTTCCGGTTCCAGTCTGCCCCTGCCAACCTCGATCAGCGTGCCAGCGATGATTCTTACCATATTATATAGGAATCCGTTGCCCGTAACGCGGATCACGATCTCCTCCGGCGAGCCTTCTTTTTTATAGACATTTAATTCATAAATCGTCCGTACCGTACTTTCAGCCTGGGTATTCACGCTGCAGAAGCTCTTAAAATCATGCTCGCCCATCAGACACTCCGCCGCCTGCTGCATTCGTTCCACATCCAGATCATAATATGTCCAATGTGAATAAAGACGTTTCTGCGGGATCTGGAATTTTGTATTCAGGATACGATATTCGTATGTTTTCCTACTCTCGCATCTTCTGGGATGAAAATCTTCTGCCACCTGCACTGCCTTTTGGATACGGATATCCTCCGGAAGTTTACGGTTCAATGCATACGGAATCTTCTCTGCCGGAATCCGGGCCGTCGTATCAAACACAGCTACATTTCCATAGGCATGCACTCCGGCATCCGTACGGCTGGCACCGATCACCTGTATTTCCTCCTGAAAGAGACTGCTCAATGTCTCATTCAATACTCCTTCGATGGTAATGCTCTCCGGCTGCAGCTGCCACCCGTGATAATTAGTCCCGTCGTAGGCGACCACCAGAAGAATCCTTCTTTTTTGCTCCTGTTTGTCCATCTGCCCATCCTCAAGTCCATACCCATTCGCTGGAAAATCCGTCATATATCTCTCCAAAACCCACGCCACCCTATCACCACTGTAAAATCATAACCCGTTTCAATAATGGGTAACAATTCATTTTTGACATATTATCTATCAAAATTAGTGATTTCGATTGCATTATACAAATTTTTAATAATATTTTGAAT
>CAMWHY010000030.1 GCA_947174185.1 uncultured Lachnospiraceae bacterium
ATATCACATTTAAAAAAAATTTGCAACGACAAATATTGACAATTAAAATAATAGGCCTTTATATTAAAGAAAAAACGCCACTTTATGTATTCTTATTGTATCTTTTGTGAAGAAAGATTGACATACTGTGAAAAAGAGAATATAGTGTTTATTTGAAGAAGCTTTTTTATGAGTATGGAAACATACATATTTGAGGAGGAAAAATAAAATGAAAAAGAGTGTGGTATTATCAGTAGCAGTCGGGCTCAGCATGGCGATGCTGGCAGGATGTGGAGAAAAATATGGGTATGAGGATGCCGATTACTATACCCTGAACAAATGTGATGCATCAAGAGAAGAACTTGTCGATGTCTGCGTAGGCGGTCCTTGGAGTTATGATGATGAATTTTCAACCGATGAGAAAGATATGTACTTGGACCATGAGGATGACGGTTTTATCTATATCAGTAACGAGGCGCTTGAACCGCTATATTCTTATGCGGCTGCTTATGTGAGCGGAAAAAGTGTAGCATCTTCTGATAAGGCATATTTTGAGGAGATGGGTTTTCTGCATTATGATTGCGACTTTGAAGTGATTGGCTCCGCGTTTGACGGAAGCGATCTGATCCTTGCGGAAGAATCTTATTCTTATGATAACGGCGGGAAAGAAGTGGATATGGAATGTACCTATCTGCTGATCAGATATAGTGATGACGGTCTCATTGAGTTTTTGACGGTGGATTTTTATAATATGGATACCGATGACTGGACGGATGAGGATTTTGAAGAACTGGCAAGGAATCTGTTTGGTAAGTAATAGCTGGTGATTTTTGACCTGTTTATTTTTAAGGTAGAAGATATGTGTGTTGACCGAAGTGCTTTCGGCTAAGGAAGCTGTCTTTCTGGCAAGGCATAAAACCCGGAAAATATGCATATTTGATACATATATTATTTAATATTAAAATTTTTAGGAGGAGAAAAGATGAAAAAGAAGCTGATGACGCTTTCGATTGCATTAGGTCTTTCGTTGGCAGTGCTGACAGGCTGCGGCAAACCGACAGTGGAGTCTCTTGTCGATGGCATGTATGACAGTGAGATTGAATCCCAGACAGCGGAGGTTGAGATGGATATCGCGCTTTCGGTGACTGCAATGGGATTGAGTTTTGATGTTACTGTTGGCGGAGATTTAGAGGTGCAGACTTCCGGTATGAACGGAGATGACCAGACAAGCTATATCGATGGCGAGATTACCATGAAAGCGCCGGCGGGTAGCATTGATGAAAAAATGGGATTCGAGGCATATGCGATAGTAGATGATGGAACGGTTACAAGCTATTCATGTGTTGATAATGATGGCGTATGGTATAAGACAGAGGTAGAATCGGATGATTCCGATGCGCTGGATCAGGATACCATTGACAAGATCACTGAGGCGATGAAGGATGTTTTGAAAGAGAACGGCGAGCTTGCTGAAGATACAGAGAAAGTAGAAGGCGAGGAGTGCTATGTGCTGACTGCTACAATCGAAGGCGATGATTGGTCAGCTATATTAAAGCCGATGCGGGGCATGCTCGATGATGCTATGGAAGAAGCAGGTGTAGATATTGACGTGCTTTCATGGTTTGAGTATTTTTCAGCAGATATTACTTATTATATTTCCAAGGATACCGGCTATCTGGTAAAAGCTGAGATGGATATGTCCGATACAGATATTTACGGCATGGTAGGGCAGATCATGAAGGATAGCGGTGCGGAAGCTTTGATTGGCGACTTTGAGGATATGATTGAAGAAATCTCTTTTTCAAAGTTTTATGTTTCTGCAGTGTACTCTGATATCAATGATACGGAAATAAAGATTCCGGATGATGTGATTGATAATGCGGTGATGTTAGATGAAGCAGGCGCTATTGACGGTCTCATGGGCGGTATCACGGGAAATGATCCGATTGAGACGGATCCGATTGAAACAGATCCGATCGAGACAGATCCGATTGAGACAAACCCGAGTGGATCAGATGAGTGGTTTCATGGCGATAGCTTTACGTTGAATAAGTGTGATGAATATGATGAATTCCTTTGTGAAGTCAAAATTCCGGATGGATATTCTTACGACGGCACTTTCTCAGATCCGGAAGGCGGACTTGTAAGCTTAGACAGGGAAGATGGAAATGGATGGATCTGGGTACAAAATGAAGCGTACTATCCAACATATGCCGGATTGTTAAATGGTGAGCTGGATGATGATTCTTATGAAAACTACAAGATAGATATCACTGTGATTGGTACTGCATTTGGCGGAAGCGACGTTATGCTGGTTGAAGAAACTTATACGAATAGTGGATATGATTATGATGAGATCAATATCTGCATTAAGTATGATGATGGCGGTTTCGCTGAATTCTTGACAGTTGATTGCAACAGTTTGTATGATTTGGATGATTGGACAGAAGATGATTTTCTGGATCTGGCCGTATCTTTGTTTGGCAGATAAATGATTCCAGAATAGAGACATGATAAAAGAGCCGGAAACTTCCGGCTCTTTTTGCGTATTGGAAGATGCGATGCCCCGTATATGGATTTCGGGACAGGCGCGCTATGATGGCTCGGAAATCCGCGAGACTCCGACAAAGATCTGTGAGATCTTATACCATGTCGGAAAATCAACGACGCCGGTCTGGGGCAGCCCGAATACTTTCTGGAAGACTCTGACCGCTTCTTCTGTCCCCGGCCCATAGATGCCGTCCACGCTGACCTTGGGGATCAATGGATAGTTCTGTGCGATACGGTTCAACTGTTCCTGCATCTGCCGTACCTTGTCGCTACGGGAGCCGCGTGAAAGATTGCTTCCCGGCCATGAGGAAGGAACCCCGCTGACATAATCGGTAGAGTTGATATATACGTTGTTGCCATAGTAATACCTTAGGATTTCGATCGCCGTATAACCCTCATCCCCAAGATATTTGGACCCCCACTGGGAAAGCCCGGAACAGGTGACGGTAGTGCCGTTGCAGTAGGAGGTAAACAGAGGCTGGCGGATACCAGGTCTGGAGACATAATTATTAAAGATGTTGTCAACGATCTGGCTGATATTTTCATAAATGTTGCGGCCATACATAAATTTCTGGTCATAGGCGGTAGAGGACGTGATCGTAAAATTATATCCCTGATTGCGATACCATTCCGTGTATACCCTGTTTAATGTAAAACTCATGATCGCCAGCACATTGGCATAGATCGTATTTTCCGGCCAGGTGGCATAGATTTCGCTGGAAGCTACATTTTTGATGTAGTCGGTATATCTGATATAATAATTTGGAGCGGAAGAATTGGAGGGTACGCCGTCGTGTACTACGACATATTCCGGTAGGACGACCCTGCTAAGTACGATCTCTCCGCTTTCATCCATGGGTTTTACTTCATCCTCTGGAATTTTTGGAGGATAATCTCCATAAAGCGTATGGTCAGGGATGTTGATATCTTCCTGTGGCTCATTGGACGTTACAAACGGGTTCATCGTTACCGGCTGGACGGCTGTGACATCCGGCAGGATCTGCGCTCCTTCGATGAAGACCGGCTCATAATTCGGCGCCGAGATCTCGAAATTATAGTCCGTATATGGTCTGGGTTCGTCCGGCTGCTCGCTGTACTCAAGCGGAGGAGCGGGAAGTTCGATCCGTTCGGTTTCTCCCAGATCATTTGTTGTTATCTGCTCGATCTGCCTTGTAGGATCTGAAGAAGAATAAATATTGATCGTCGCATTTTCGATTGGAATCAGTGCCTGAGTGGAGGTGATGTTAAAGACCAATCCTCCTTTAGAGGTATTGTCATTTGGATTACTGCTGATGGTTCCGCTGTCCATAGTGTGCCTCAATGAAATAATTCGTTATTTTATCATATGGTCTTACATGGAAAACGTGAACTGGTTTTGATAAAATACGATTTATCTAAACTGATTTTTAATGGTTTTTTTATGATATTAGCCTTGATTTTTCCATAGAAAGGTGCTACATTTAGAATATAAAAATCTATCAAAGGAGTGATGATGATGGCAGGTATTAATAATTTAAACGGAATGTCCAACCTGTTTTCCTCTATGACAGGGACGTCGGGAACAACAAACAGCTGGCAGAACAATACATTGTCCGGTTTATTTGGCGGTAACAATTCCAACGCATCTTCCGGAATGCTCGGTATTGATTTCAGCAGCTACTCATCTATTAAGAGCGGAAGCTATTATAAGTTACTTAAGAAATATTATAGTTCGAATGCATCCGTTGACAGTAAATCCGAGGATGTAAAGAAATATCAGGAAAAGGTAGACCGGATGGCAGATGCTTCTGCTGACCTTTCTTATTCTTTGAATGAGTTGATGCATGCTGATTTTTCGGCTGAGAAAAGGGATGATCTGTTAAAGGACGTTGAGAAATTTATAGAGGATTATAACAATACGGTAAGCAAAGCCGGTGATTCCGATTCCAAATCGGTTCTGTTGAAAGCAAAGTGGATGACGAACATGACCAAGGAGTATTCCAATGTTCTTTCCGATCTTGGTATTTCTGTAGGTTCGGATAATAAACTGAAGCTGGATAAGGACGCTTTTAAAGAAGCGGACAGTGATACTTTGAAGGGCGTATTTGGAACAAGTCCCAATTCCTTTGCGAATAAGGTGTTGTACAAGGCAGAGCAGCTTTATTCCCTTTCTAAAACATACGGTTCTTCGGCTACGGCATATACAAGCGCGGGAACTTATAAAGCGGATAAGGCAACTACAACAGCCAATGTTGTTGATGCGCTTCTGTAAATAAGATTATCAGATGCAAGGTATTTTCAGACACATGGAATCGGAGCGGTTCCATGTGTTTTACTGTATACAGACGGATGCAGACTACTACTTTTCCAATGGATGTTCAAATAAAAATATTATTTGTGAAACAAAAGGAAAGATGATATACTAAATTGGGGATGCATGAGATAAATCTTCGGAAAGTTACACGGGAAAAAGAGGTGAGTGCGGTGAAAAAGATCATAGATGCCATGCTGGCGGAAGATTACAGCTTCGGACATAAAAAGAGTCCGCTGTCTTTTTCGTGTACTTCCCTGGAATATGGAGTAGCCTTCGGCAAGACCGTAAGGGGATCATTTACCATCTTTGCGGATGAAAAGCTGAAACCGGAGGGATATGTATATGCATCTGATCTTCGTATGCTGGTGTCCCGGAATCAGTTTGGCGGTCTGGAGATGGAGATTTATTTTCAGTTTGATGCACATGGACTGGAGGAAGGAAGTGTTTGTGAAGGTGTTTTTGCTATTGTGTCCAATCTCGGAGAGTATGAACTGCCTTATCGCATAACGGTAGAAAGAAATCTCCCGGATACGTCTATGGGGGTGATCAGAAATCTGTTTCATTATGCCAATCTTGCAAAGGAGAACTGGCAGGAGGCAGTGAAGCTTTTTTATTCTCCCGGATTTATCAATATATTAAACGGCAGTGAACGGCAATACCGTTCCATATACCGCGGGATGTCGGTCAGTCAGGATAATGAACAGAATGTTGAGAACTTTCTGACGGTGGTGAAAAAGAAGATTTCTCCCGTATATCAGACGGATATCATGAAGATAGAAATAAATGCGCCTGCGGAAACTGTGATGCAGACGATCAGCATTGTCAGGGACGGCTGGGGCTATACCAAGCTGCATCTTTGTGCGGAGGGGGATTTTCTTTCTCTGGAAAAGGAACGGGTGCTGGAAGAGGATTTTTTGGGTAATGTTTTCCGTATGAATTATTATATCCATGCGGACCGCCTTCATTATGGGAAAAATGAAGGGGCGCTAGTGGTTAAAGATATCTATGGAGATATTCGGATTCCGGTAGTGATCTGGCGCAGCGGAATGGAACGGGCAGAGGAGGAGAAGATTGAGCGGAGACAGCTGGCGCATTTGATGCATCTTTATATGGATTATAGAACCGGCAGGATTACAAAGTATGAGTGGGGCAAGGAATGTCATGCCATCATAAACCGCATAGTATCTAAGGATGCCAATCATCTGGTGAGCAGACTGTATCAGCTTCAACTTCTTCTGACAGAGAAAAGATATACGGAGGCGGACCGGATCTTGGAGCGTGTCGGTATATTGATCGAAGAGAACGATGTTCTTCCGGAGGTTGAGGGATATTATTATTATATGAAATCCCTTCGCTCAAAAGATGAGGATCTGCTGCGCGAACTGGCGGAAAAGACGGAGTATCTTTATGTGCGAAATACGCATAATTGGCGCCTGGCATGGCTGTTGATCTATATGAAGGAAGAATATGCTTCCAATGATGAGAAGAAATGGGAGCTTTTAAAACAGCAGTATGCTTATGGCAATGCCAGCCCTATTCTGTTTCTGGAGGCGCTGCATGCCCTGCTTCGGATGCCTGCGTTGATGTCTGAGCTGGGAGATTTTGAACTGGCATTTATTACATTTGCGATCAGGCAGAATACCCTGACCAGAGAGATTCGAAATCGTTTTGTATTTCTGGCGGGTAAGGCGAAGACCTTTTCGGAAGAATTATATTGCCTGTTATGCAGATGTTATGAACTGGAGAATAAAAATGAGACCCTGCAGGAGATCTGCGCATTGTTGATCAAGGGTAATAAGATGGGACAGGAATATTTTGGCTGGTATGCGCTTGCGGTGGATCAGGAGCTTCGACTGACCAGACTGTATGAATATTATATCATGTCCATTGATCTTACATACGAAGGGCGTCTGCCCAAGATGATCGTGATGTATTTTGCATATCGTTCCAATCTGGACTATGAAAGAAATGCATTTTTATATGCCAATATCATGAAATACCGGCAGGTATATCAGGATATTTATCAGGATTACTATCCTGCGATCATGGCATTTGTCAGGGAACAGCTGTTAAAGGGACGTATTAATGCTAATCTGGCATATCTTTATCAGCAGACACAGCATATGATCAAAGAAGATCCAGTACTGATCACAGCATATCTGAAGCTGTTGTTTATGGCACAGGTCGATGTGGAGATGGGTGGTATCAAATATGTGGTGATTGTCAATGAACACCTGAGAGAGGAAATGAAGTATCCTGTCTTTCAGAATAAAGCGATTGTACCCATGATCGGTACGGAAAGCACGCTGCTTTTAGAGGATGGGGAAGGCAATCGTTTTGTGGACCGCAGGTTTTTCCATGACAGACTGTTGCTGCCTAAGCCTGCTGATCTGGAAGAAATGATGGAACAGGCGGAGCTTTCCTTAGATCTTGCTTTGTATCGGGCAGAAGAATCAGGAGAGAGCGTTTTTGCGGATGAGCGCAATGAAAAGTTTTTATACTGGCTTTCTGCGGAAGAAGCTCTCACGGAAGAATACAGGATACAGATCATGGTAAAGCTTGCAGAATATTATTTTGAAAAAGATCTGCTGATTCCGCTGGATGATCTGCTGCTTCGATTCGATCCATTTGCTTTAAGCGCAGAACAGAGGGAGATTTGTATACATATTATGGTGGCAAGAGGCCTTTATGATAAGGCATTGGAATGGGTTCGAAACTGCGGGATAGAATCTGCCGGAGATAAAACACTGCTGCGGCTGTGTGACAGAATATTGATGAGGACGGATTTTGAATATGAACCGGAACTTCTCAAAATCTGTGACGGGATCTTCTGCCGGGGAGTCTATGATGAGACGACGCTGCAGTATCTGCTGCTGTATAAGGAGGGTTTGCTGACGGAACTGAAGGCTTTGTGGCGGGCGGCGGATTCCTTTGATATGGATGTTCATAAGTTTCTGGAGAATATGCTGGTACAGATGCTTTATTCGGATACCTATGTGGATGAAGCGGAAAATATATTTATGGAATATATTGCGCATGCTACTGTGACGGATATTGAGAAGGCATTTTTGGCAAAGCTATCTTATGATTACTTCGTAAGCGATAAACCGTTAAGCAAAAAGCTGATCGATCGGACTGGATATCTACAGCAGCTGGGGGAGGCGCTGCCTGTGGTATGCAGGCTGGCTTATCTGAAAAAGAACATGGACAAGGCTGAGCAGGGAATACTATCTGAACAGGAGCAGGAGTATGCCATTCAGTTTATCGGACAACTTTGGAAAAAGCAGATATTCTTCCCCATGTATTTGTGTTATCGGAGATGGATCTCTAAATTGGATCTGATGGATGACCGATGTTATATTGAGTACCGTGGAAAAGAAGACAGCAGAGTTGTGATCCATTATGCCATAGAACGGGAAGACAGACAGGAGAAAGAATATCGGAAGGAAGAAATGATCCATATGTATGGCGGGATCTATGTAAAGTCCTTTGTCATCTTTTATGGCGAGAGGATTCGCTACTATATCACCGAGGAGGATGGACGGCAGGAGAAGCTGACGCAGTCCAGTTCCCTGCAGAGGGAAGCGATGACCGGTACATCACAGGATAACAGATTCCAGCTGGTAAATCATATGATCATCAGTCACGACATGCGGGATGATAAGACATACGGCAAACTGGCCGAGGAGTACGCTTTTAAAGATTATCAGGTAAAACGTTTATTTATGCCGGATTTAAATTATTAGGTATGGAAAAGAAAGGAAACAGTGCTTTGATCGGGGAGAAAAAAGGAGCCATCGAAAAGATTGCCAAGGATAAAGCGGTGATCGGCATAGACCTGACGGAGGACTTTGCCCAGGTCTGCTATTGGACGCCGGAACAGGATGAACCGGTGATGATGAGCGCGGTCAGCGGGGAAGAGAAGCTGTGTATACCTACTGCTTTAGCGAAAAAATATGGCGAGCATATATGGACCTTTGGAGAAGAGGCTTTCCGGACAGAACGGGAGAATGAGGGATTTTTATTTACCTCTCTGATAGAGAAGGCAAAAGAGGGCGCGCTGATCGAGGTAGAGACGAGGGATTATGATCCTGTGGATCTTTTGGCGCTGTTTATTAAAAAATGTCTTTCCATGCTTGCGTTGGCAGCGCCTATGGAGAAGGTCGCGGCGATCGTGATCACGGTGGAAGATCCGGATACGAGGATGATACAGGTGTTGAATCAGGTAGTTTCGATCCTTAGGATCAAGCCGGAAAAGGTGTTTTTTCAGAGCCATTCGGAAAGTGCGTATCATTATATCCTGCAGCAGTCCAGAGATTTATGGACGCGCGACGTACTGATTCTGGAGATACAGGGCGCTCAGCTTAAACTACTTCGTTTTAAGAGAAATCCTCATACCAGTCCGATGGTCGTATTGGTGGATGAAAAGTCCTATGACGGATTTGGAAGCGGAGATTATCCGGAGGGCAGCGCAGCACAGGAGTTGGAGTATAAGAAGAAGGATCAGACACTGCTGAAACATCTGGTAGAACAGTGTAATGAAAATTATGTTTCCGCCGTCTATCTCTTAGGAGAAGGCTTTAGTGAAGATTGGTGTAAGGAATCTTTGAAATATATGTGCACGAACAGAAGGGTATTTCAGGGTAACAATCTGTTCAGTAAGGGTGCATGCTATGGTGCAAGGGAGAAACTGATTGTATCCGAGGTGGAAGAAAAGCATGTATTCTTGGGAAAGGACAAGCTGAAGTCCAATCTTGGTATGCGTGTGGTGCGCGAGGGAGAGGATTCTTATATGGCTCTTCTGGATGCCGGAAAGAACTGGTATGAAGTTTCCAAAGAGTGCGATCTGATCCTGGACAGCGAGGATACGATACAGATGCAGGTTACGCCTGTGGATGGCAAGAAAGTCAGAGAGCTGCAATTTTATCTGGAGGGATGTCCCATCCGGCCCCCAAGGGCTACCAGGATCCATATGGAAGTCAGGATGCTGTCGGAAAACAGATTGTATGTTAAGGTGACGGATCTGGGATTTGGGGAATTTTTCCCAGCCAGCGGTATGGAGTGGGTCAGCGAGATAGACTTGTAACAGAAAGGCAAGAGGAGAAACGTGGGAAGGATATACCAATGTGTAGGGCATTATGCCGAGACAGCATATACGATCAAAAGAACATGGATCCATGTCCACTGTGTGGAGGAGCTGTGTTATTACATCTGTAATAATGCGTATCTTCTGGAGGAAGATTTTATTAATCAGGATATGCTTCTGTGGCTGGATTCTGAGTGTATGCTATCGACACTGGCCAAGACGCTTCGGGCTCAGATCAGGCAGGGGGTCAGACTGGAAGATCAGGTCAGGCTTTTATTGGAGACGGTACATTACTGTCCGGCAGAGGAGATCGACGCTATCGTCGGGATGATTGCCGCCAACTATAGCATGAATTCTCTACAGAAAAATAAGATACGCGCAGATTATTTCCTGAAGAATGAACGGTATGCTTTAGCGCTGCAGGCTTACGAAGAATTGACGGAGGAGCTGACGAAAGAGAAGGATGATAAATTGATTGCTTCCGTCTATTATAATATGGGCGTTATCTATGCGCATCTGTTCCTGTTCGGTCAGGCAGGAGAATATTTTAAGATGGCTTATGAAAAGCAGGAAAAGGAAGAGTATCAGGTGGCGTATCTGGCAATTCGGCGGATGGTTGGACCGGATGCGGAGTATCTTAGGCTGATCGGAGAAAATGAAGAATATTATCAGGCTTCCAGAGTGTTGGAGCATATGATGGATAAGACCGACAAAGACTGGAAGATATCAGATGAACATATGCGGATCATGGAGATGCGGCGGCTGCGCGAAACGGGCAGCATAGAGAAGTACTCCAGACAGGTGGAACAGTTGAACAGCACTTGTAAAGAGTTGTACAGAAATATGGTGATTGAATAAAAAATAAGCACCCTGCTTGTGATATGATCTATATTGCGCAACTGGATTTTGAAAATCGGAAGGGTGTATTTGACTAAGATTTGAAAGAATCACAGAGAGGTAAAAATTCTTGGGTTTTATTAAAAAGATTAAGGAAAAATGGAATAGCTGGTACTACCACGATCTGGACGACGGGATAGAGGAGAATGAGCAGGACTGGAATCCGGAAAAAGAGGAGGTTACTGTTGAACTTCCTAAGGAGGAGCAGTTTTTCCTGGATTCGGACCAGAGGACAGTGTTTATTCTGGAATCTCTTGGGCAGATGGCGGAAGCGGAAAAGCGCGGAGAACAGTATCAGGATGAATACGATGCAGTTACGGCGCTGCTGATGGATATGGAGGAGATTGATAGTCTTCCCCCAGATATCAAAGGCATGATCGTGGAACAGGCGCAAAAGGTGGTCATGCTGGAGGATGAGCGGCGAAAGCTCTATCCTAAGACAAGCCGGCTTTCGGAACAGGCAGTCAGGAGAATGGAACGTCTGGAAGCGGAGATACCGGATGGCATCAGAAAGATGCAGGAGGCGGAAGATTACCGGAGGCTTATTAAGCAGGATCTTCGGAAGCTGAGCGCGGATAAAAAGAGCTGTATCTACCAGAAGCATGAATGTGCGTCTGCTCTGGTAAATACACGGGGGATCGCGATGATCTGCGTGGTGGCGATGATCATGTGCATGATTTTTTTGCTGATTCTGCAATTCAGCTTCGAGATGGACGTCCGGGTTGGTTATATCATTGCCGGGGGTGTGGGCGCCGTGGCGCTGACCTTTTTGTACCTGCGCCATATGGAGGCGGGGACGGAGTCTAAGAAAGCGCAGAAGAAGTTAAATAAGCTGATCACCTTGCAGAATACGGTGAAGATCCGATATGTTAATAATACGAATCTTTTGTCTTATCTGTATATGAAATTCGGCGTGGAGGATTCGTCGGAGCTGGAGAAGCTGTGGGACGTTTTTGTGGAGGAAACGGGCGCCAGGTTAAAAGATGAAAAACTCAGGGAAGATCTTGAGTATTACTATGATAAGCTGGCAGCAACACTACGACAGTACAGGATCAAGGACCCGGATATCTGGACCCATCAGTGTCAGGCGTTGATCGACCGCAGGGAGATGGTAGAAGTCAGACATGCCTTGATTGCCAGAAGGCAGAAGCTGCGGGAGCAGATCGAATATAATAAAAATATTGTGAAAAATTCGAAATTGAAGATTGAGAAAGTAAAGGAAAGATACCCGCAGTTCACAAAGGAGATCGACCAGCTGGTAAACCAGTACCGGCCGCGATGAACCTCCCTGATGATAATTTCACTGCAAATCAAGATTTGACAGATAGGGCAATAGAATATATACTTAGCAGGGGAATTGTCATTGATAGGAAGATAAAATAGAAGTCTGGGCATTATGATGGCTTTTAAAAAGATAAATTACAGAAAGGTAAGGGAACGGACATGAAAAAATTGGAGCAGCTTTATGAAGGAAAAGCAAAGAAGGTATTTTTGACGGATGATCCGGATGTGCTGATTGTAGATTATAAAGATGATGCAACGGCATTTAATGGAGAGAAGAAAGGAACTATCGTCGGTAAGGGCGTGATCAATAACCGCATGACCAACCATGTATTCAAGCTTTTGGAGAAGGAAGGCGTGCCAACACATTTTATTGAGGAGCTGAGCGAGCGCGAAACTGCCGTGAAGAAAGTGGAGATCGTGCCGTTGGAGGTCATCATCAGAAACGTGGCAGCCGGAAGCTTTTCTAAGAGGCTTGGGGTGCCGGAGGGTACTCCCTTTGCAGAACCGACGGTGGAGTTTTCCTATAAGAACGATGAATTGGGCGATCCGCTCATCAATGATTATTTTGCAAGGGCGCTGAATCTTGCCACATGGGAAGAGATCGAGACGATCAAGAAGTATGCATTTAAAGTAAATGAGGTTCTGAAGGCGTATTTTCTTCAGGCAGATATCAAGCTGATCGACTTTAAGATCGAGTTTGGCCGTTATCACGGAAGTATTATTTTAGCGGATGAGACCTCACCGGATACCTGCCGCCTGTGGGATGTAAATACCAACGAAAAGCTGGATAAGGACCGTTTCCGCAGGGATCTTGGCAATGTGGAAGAAGCTTATAATGAAGTATTCAAACGGTTGGGACTGGCATAATTGCGGAACTATTTTACATCTCTCTTCGTTTGGATATTATAAATCTACTGATAGGAGGGAATTATGGAACAGATGCAGCCGAAGTTTAAAGTGATTTGTAAAGGTTGTGGAGCTGCAGTTTCAACAGAGGTATGTCCATATTGTGGCAGGACTACCGATGTTAGTACGACAGATGCCTATTTAGATTATCCAGAGTACAAGTGTAAGTCAGCAAAATTAACTTTTCTCAATGTAGGCTTCAGCGCGATATTCGCCGTGGCTTTTGGATTTTTTGGAGTTCTTTTGCCTATATTATTTGATGGAGTTCCTGGAAAAAATGTGCCCATGATCGTCATATGCATGCCCATTGTGCTGACAAGCATCATTGCGTTTGCGCTCTGCTTTAAATTTTTGTACAGATATATAATGACTTCGAAGGCAGGAAAAGAGATTCAAGGCATTGTATATGGATATGCAAATTCTAACTACACAGTAAATAATCAAAATACTAAGACAGTAAAAATACTCATACAGACTGACAGCGGACCAAGATATATTTTTTATGATACGCAAGATTTTAAAAAGTCTTACAGTGTTAATGGAAAAGTCAGGCTGAAAGTTTGGAAGCATTGCTTCTTAATAATAGAAGATGATAATGCAAGACCAATTTAAGAATGGAAAGCGAGGAATACCATGGCAACAGATGTATATACCAGCCCGCTGTCAGAGCGATATGCAAGCAAGGAGATGCAGTATATCTTTTCGCAGGATATGAAGTTTAGGACATGGAGAAAGCTCTGGATCGCATTGGCGGAAACAGAGAAGGAACTGGGTCTGGATATTACGCAGGAGCAGATCGATGAGTTAAAGGTGCATCAGGATGATATCAATTATGAAGATGCAAAAAAGCGGGAGAAGGAAGTCAGGCATGATGTGATGAGCCATGTCTATGCTTATGGACTGCAGTGCCCGAAGGCAAAGGGCATCATCCATCTGGGAGCAACGTCCTGCTATGTAGGGGACAATACGGATATCATTGTGATGAATGAGGCGCTGAAACTGATTAAAAAGAAGCTTGTCTGTGTCATCGATGAACTTTCCAAGTTTGCTGACCGGTACAAGAGGGTTCCGACGCTGGCATTTACGCATTTCCAGCCGGCGCAGCCCACCACAGTCGGAAAACGGGCGACGCTCTGGATGAATGAGTTTGTGATGGATCTCGAGGATCTGGAATATGTGCAGGGTACATTGAAGCTTTTGGGATCTAAGGGAACGACGGGAACCCAGGCGAGCTTTTTGGAATTATTTAACGGGGATCAGGAGACCATTGATAAAATTGATCCTATGATTGCCGAGAAGATGGGATTTGCGGCATGTTATCCGGTGTCGGGGCAGACATATTCACGTAAAGTGGATACCAGAGTGTGCAATATTCTTGCGGGCATTGCGGCAAGCGCCCATAAAATGAGCAATGATATCAGGCTGCTACAGCACCTGAAGGAAGTAGAGGAGCCGTTTGAGAAGAGCCAGATCGGATCTTCAGCGATGGCGTATAAACGCAATCCCATGCGTTCAGAAAGGATTGCATCCCTGTCCAGATATGTGATGATTGATGCATTAAATCCGGCAATCACATCTGCAACACAGTGGTTTGAACGGACGCTGGATGATTCGGCGAATAAGAGGATATCGATTCCGGAGGGATTTCTGGCGGCAGACGGCATATTGGATCTGTGTCTGAATGTTGTGGATGGACTTGTGGTCAATGAAAAGGTGATCGAGAAACATCTGATGTCGGAGCTCCCGTTTATGGCTACGGAGAATATTATGATGGACGCTGTCAAAGCTGGCGGCGACAGGCAGGAGCTGCATGAGGAGATCAGAACCCTTTCTATGCAGGCTGGGGAGAATGTAAAGAAGCGGGGACTGGACAATAACCTGTTAGAATTGATTGCAGAGGATGACTGTTTCCCTCTTACATTGGAACAGTTAAAGGAATCTATGAAGCCGGAGCTGTATATCGGACGTTCTGTGATTCAGGTGGAGAAATATCTTAGCGGTGTGATAGCGCCTATTCTTGATGCTCATAAGGAGCTGCTGGGTGCGAAAGCTGAGATCGTCGTATAAAGAGTATGGTTTAAAATGAGGAGGCTTACTTATGGTAAAAGCAGTAGTCGGAGCTAATTGGGGAGATGAGGGAAAAGGCAAGATCACAGATATGCTGGCGGAGGATGCTGATATTATCGTCAGATTTCAGGGCGGCGCCAATGCGGGACATACCATCAAAAACAAATATGGTAAATTTGCGCTGCATACGCTGCCATCCGGTGTATTTTATGACCACACCACCAGTGTGATCGGCAATGGCGTTGCGCTCAATATCCCCATTTTATTTAAGGAAGTGCAGGAGATTGTTGAGAAGGGAGTACCCAAGCCAAAGATTCTGGTATCAGAACGGGCTCAGATGGTGATGCCCTATCATATTCTGTTTGATCAGTATGAGGAAGAACGTCTTGCGGGAAAATCTTTCGGATCAACAAAGTCTGGAATTGCGCCGTTTTATTCGGATAAATATGCAAAGATCGGATTCCAGGTATGTGAACTTTTTGATGAGTCTGCTTTAAAGGAAAAGCTTGCAAGGGTGGCGGAGACAAAGAATGTTCTGCTGGAGCATCTTTACCACAAACCGCTTCTGAATGTGGATGAGTTGTATGAAACGCTGATGGAATATAAGAAGATGGTAGAGCCCTATGTATGTGATGTGTCAGCATTTTTAGATAAGGCGTTGAAGGAAGGAAAGACCGTTCTTTTGGAGGGACAGCTGGGAACGCTGAAGGATACGGACCATGGCATCTATCCCATGGTTACCTCATCCAATACGCTGGCGGCCTATGGCGCAGTTGGCGCTGGTATCCCGCCGTATGAGATCAAGGAGATCATCACGGTATGCAAAGCATATTCCTCTGCAGTCGGAGCGGGCGCTTTTGTATCGGAAATTTTTGGAGAAGAGGCGGATGAACTCAGGCGCCGGGGTGGTGACGGCGGTGAGTATGGTGCAACCACCGGGCGGCCCAGACGTATGGGATGGTTTGACTGTGTCGCTTCCAAATATGGATGCCGTCTGCAGGGAACTACGGATGTGGCGTTTACGGTACTGGATGTATTGGGATATCTGGATGAGATTCCGGTCTGCGTCGGTTATGAAATTGATGGTGAGGTGACGACGGATTTCCCTGTGACGTATAAGCTGGAGAAGGCAAAGCCGGTGCTGAAAACGATGCCCGGATGGAAGACGGATATCTCAGGTATCCGTAATTATGAAGAACTGCCGGAGAACTGCCGTAAATATGTGGAGTTTATCGAAGAACAGATCGGCTATCCTATCACGATGGTCAGCAATGGACCGGGCAGGGAGGACATCATCTACAGAAAGAGCCCGCTCAAATAATTAGATTGAAAAATCAAAGATTTTTCATAAACGAATTTATTCGTTTTGCAATTATTGTGCTTGCGCCCAAATTTCCGGGTTATGGAAAGGTATGGTTACTAACATGGAAGATAGAATGGGACAGTCCGTGGATCTTGAACCGGAGGCAGAACAGCCAGCTCCCATAGCGGCAAAAAGAATCGCAGCGATGATCGGCGTAATCCTTTTGCTGGCTCTTATAGCCGTAACATTTGTTGTGGCATGTATCGATTTCGACGGAAAGGAACAGGTCTTTTCAGCGCTGTTGCTCTGCGATATTGTAATTCCGGTATTTTTATGGGTTATTTTACATTTTTTTCAGAAAAGCGGCAATTGAAAATAGAATGAAATATTGGCAGTAAAGTATGGAATGGATATTATTGACATTGGCATATGGACTGATCAAAGGAGTCCGGGAAATCGTAAAAAAGAAATCCCTTCAGAAAAGTACCGTTATGGAGGTACTTTTCTTTTATACCTTATTTGGGTTTCTGATGCTGCTTCCCGATGTGAAAGAGGCAGCAGGAGTACCGATGGATCAGATGGGATGGATCGCAATGAAATCTTTCATCATTTTTCTGGCGTGGATTGCAAGCTTTCATGCGATTGAAAAGATTCCGATCAGTATTTATGGGATTCTTGATCTGTCCAGAGTTCTTTTTGCAACATTGCTTGGTGTGATCGTCCTGCAGGAGATGCTTGAGAAAAATCAGATCATAGGGCTTCTGCTGGTGGCGGGAGGATTGCTGATGCTTCGGCTGAAGAAAGCAAAGGAGCCGGAAAACACGGGGACGGTTTATGTACTGCTTGCCTTTGCTTCCTGTCTGCTCAATGCTTTGTCAGGACTGATGGATAAGCTGATCACAAAGACTGTTACTTCGGGACAGCTGCAGTTCTGGTATATGCTTTTTCTGGTTTTGTTTTATGGGATTTATCTTCTGCTTAGCAGGACAAAGGTGCGCTGGAAGGAAGCAGTAAAAAATTATTGGATCTGGATATTAAGTATTTTGTTTATCGTGGCGGACAGGGCTCTGTTCATTGCCAATGCCATACCGGAATCCAGAATCACGGTGATGACGCTTGTGAAACAGTCAGGATGTATCGTGACGATCTTGGCGGGAAAGTTGTTTTTTCATGAGAAAAATATCGGATATAAGCTGCTCTGTGCAGCAGTGATCATCGCTGGGATTGTAATTGGAGTGTGTTGAAAAAACGCCTATATGGAATGAAGGAGAGAGATGATGATGCAGTTAGATGAATTAAATGATAAACAAAGGGAAGCGGCTGTGTATGTGGATGGACCATTGCTGATTTTGGCGGGGGCGGGTTCCGGCAAGACGAAGACCATTACCCATAGAATTGCATATCTGATCGAAGAAGAAAACGTGAATCCCTATAATATTATGGCGATTACATTTACCAATAAAGCGGCGGGAGAGATGCGGGAGAGGATCGACAGGATCGTTGGATTTGGCTCGGAAAGTATCTGGGTTATGACATTCCATGCGACCTGCGTCCGGATTCTTAGAAGGTTCATCGATCAGATCGGATATGACAGGAATTTCACGATCTATGATACGGATGACAGCAAGAGCGTTATGAAAGCAGTATTTAAAAAGCTGCAGATCGATCCTAAACAATACAAGGAAGCAACGGTGCTCAGGGAGATTTCCAATGCAAAAAATGAACTTTTAGGACCGGATGATTATGCCCTGCAGAATGCAGCCGATTTTGGAAAGAAACGGTATATCGATGCTTACCGCGAATATCAGGAGACGCTTCGAAAAAGTAATGCGCTGGACTTTGATGACCTGATCCGTCTGACGGTCTATCTTTTGAAAGCGTGTCCGGAGGTGCTGGAGAATTATCAGCACAGGTTCCGTTATATCATGGTGGACGAGTATCAGGATACGAATACGGCACAGTTTGTGCTGATCAAGCTGTTGGCAGATGCACATAAAAACCTATGCGTTGTGGGAGATGATGATCAGTCGATCTATAAATTCCGCGGAGCCAATATTAAAAATATTTTAAACTTTGAAAAGAATTACCCAGATGCAAAAGTGATCAAGCTGGAGCAGAATTACCGGAGTACGCAGAATATTTTAAATGCCGCCAATGCCGTGATCTCCAATAATACAGGAAGAAAGACGAAGAAACTTTGGACTGCCCGTGAGGAGGATATGCCGGTAAGGTTCCGGATGTACGACAGCGGTAAGGAAGAAGCGGAGGAGATCGTTGACGAGATCATCAGACTGAAACGGCGGGGAGAATATGAGTATGGAGACTGTGCGATTTTATATCGCACCAATGCACAGTCGAGGGCATTTGAAGAAGCATTTGTTTATCAGAGCATTCCTTATCATATCGTGGGCGGAGTCAACTTTTATGCCAGAAAAGAAATCAAGGATGTGCTGGCATATTTAAAGACCATTGATAATGCTAAAGATGATCTGGCGGTACGCAGGATCATCAATGTACCAAAGCGCGGCATCGGGGCTGCAAGCATTACCAAAGTGCAGGAATATGCGGACAGCAGGGGGATCAGTTTCTTTGACGCCTGCACGGAGGCGGAGCAGATACCCACATTGGGAAAAGCGGCAGAGAAGATTAAGAATTTCTCCTTAATGATCAGGGTGTTTCGTACCCGTCTGGAGGACTCTGGTATTCTTGAGATCACACAGAAGCTGCTGGAGGATACCCAGTATATCGAAGAGATTCAGGCTTCTGATGAAGATGATGCGGAGGACCGTATTGCCAATATCGATGAATTGCTGACAAAGATCCAGCTTTATGAGGAGGACAATCCGGAAGGAACGCTGAGTGAGTTTTTAGAAGAGGTGGCGCTGGTATCGGATCTGGACGCAGTGGATGAGGGAGATTCACGGGTACTGCTGATGACGGTCCATAGTGCGAAGGGGCTGGAGTTCCCGGTAGTGTATTTAAGCGGTATGGAGGACGGTGTCTTTCCTAGTTATATGACGATCAACAGCGGCAATGAGGAGGATATTGAGGAAGAACGAAGACTTGCTTACGTGGCGATCACCAGAGCGAAGGATATTCTGGCGATCAGTTCTGCCAGAGCGCGGATGATCCGGGGTGAGACGCAGTACAATGCGGTCAGCCGCTTTGTGAAAGAGATTCCGCAGGAGTATCTGAAAGGGGAAGTTCCGATCCAGAGGGTGCGATGGGACGAGGTTCCGTCCCAGGGTTCCAAAGCAAGGGATTTCTTTCGGGAGAATCCATATCATGCGAACAGAACGGACGCTGGGAAGACATATGTACCCAAGAAAATTGTGCTGTCGAAGGGATCTGATCTTACCAGTGAGAAGCCGGATTATCAGGTGGGAGACAGGGTAGTGCATATCAAATTTGGCGAGGGGACAGTGACCGCCATGGAGCAGACGCCGCGGGATATTCAGGTGACAGTGGTATTTGATTCTGTCGGTCAGAAGATCATGTACGCAATGTTTGCAAAATTGAAAAAGATATAAAAAAGGGATAGTAAAATCATACAAAATGTGGTATGCTAAACGTAGTTTAACTGAATTAGAAAGGTGGGTTATCTGATGAATAAACTTGAAGATGTAATCACAGCAGTAAAATTAAATGAGATTATGAAGAAAAAGGAAAAGGAAGAGGAGAAGGGCAATGCTTTAAAGACTTTCTTTCTTATCGTCGGCATTATTGCTGTTGTGGCTGCTGTTGTTTATGCTATCTATCGTTTTATGACGCCGGATTATCTGGAAGATTTTGATGATGATTTTGATGATGATTTCGACGATGATTTTGATGATGATTTTTTTGATGATGAAGATCTTGTAGAGGATGAGAGCAAGGATTCCGTTAAAGTAGAGAAGGAAGAGGCTAAGTCTGAGGAGAAGTAAATTTTCAGATAGGCTTAAGTTCGATAGATAATAGAATAAATTGGGATGCTTCAGCATCCCTTTTTTGAGTTATGGCTGCGGCGTGGATTCGCAAGTCACGGAAAGGTATGATTATAAAAATGAAAAAAGGTGAAATTTACCAAGGAATTGTATTAAGGATGGATTTTCCAAATAAAGGAATTATCGTTGCTGATGGAGTGAATGTTACGGTAAAGAATGCATTGCCGGGGCAGACGGTTTCTTTTCGCATCACAAAAAAGAGGAATGGACAGGCGGAAGGAAAGCTGTTAGAAGTAGTGGAGAAAGCGCCCTGTGAGAAGGAATATTTACGCCGGATAGAAGATGGCAAAGTGGAAAATGCAGCTGCAGGATGTTCGGGACAGGGCGGCATCTGCAGATATGCGGGGATCTGCGGAGGATGTCTGTATCAAGGATTCCCCTATGAGGAGCAGCTGAAGATCAAAGAGGGGCAGGTGCTGAAGCTGCTGGGAGCATATCTTGGCAGGTTAAAACCGGGTAATGGGGATGTAACGGAGGTTTTGTATGACGGTATTATGCCAAGTCCTAAGCAGTATGGTTATCGGAACAAGATGGAGTTTACCTTCGGAGATGAAACAAAGGACGGTTTGCTTAGTCTGGGATTACATAAACGAGGCAGTTTTTATGATATTTTGACGGTTTCCGACTGCCTGATTATGGATGAAGATTACCAGAAAATTCTTATGTTTACCAGAGACTATTTTGCCGAGAGAAATATCCCATATTTCCATCGTATGAACCATACCGGATATCTGCGGCATCTTCTGGTGCGTAAGGCAGCAAGAACGGGAGAAATCCTTGTGGCGCTGGTGACTTCCACACAGATGAAGGTGGATCTGGAGCCCTGGATGGATGGAATCTTGGAGATGTTCGGGCAATGCAGGGATGATCAAAAGGAAATGCAAAATGTAGATATCCCGCAGGGGGATATTCTAAGAATGAATATTCAAAAAGAGAATATGCAAAGGGAGAATTTGCAAAAGGCAAATATCCAAAAGGGGAATACACAAGGAATGGAGGATGGCCTCGAGGGAAAGATCCAGGGGATTCTGCATATCGAAAATGATTCTCTGGCAGATGCGGTCAAATGTGACCGTCAGAATATCCTCTATGGAACGGATGCGATCTTGGAGGAACTTTTGGGACTGCAATTTTCCATTTCCGCATTTTCTTTTTTTCAGACGAACAGTCTTGGGGCAGAGGTCTTATATGAACTGGTGCGGGAATATGTACAGGGAAAGGAAGCGGGAAGCGTTGTATACGATCTATACAGCGGAACAGGCACGATTGCTCAGATGCTTGCTCCGGCAGCAAAGAAGGTGATTGGTGTGGAGATTGTGGAAGATGCAGTGGAAGCCGCGAAAAAAAATGCAGCATGGAACGGATTAAGTAACTGCGAATTTTTAGCAGGAGACGTTTTGAAGGTATTGGACGAGATCACAGAAAAGCCGGATTATATCATTCTTGATCCGCCGCGGGATGGTATCCACCCTAAGGCCCTGCAAAAAATCATCGGATATGGTGTTGAGAATATGGTCTATATTTCTTGTAAGCCAACCAGTCTGGCAAGGGATCTGGGACCATTGACAGAGGCGGGATATGAGATCAGGAGACTGGGAATGGTGGATATGTTTCCGGGGACGGGGAATGTGGAGACGGTGTGCTTATTATCAAAAACCCATGCATAATGTGGCGCATGAACCGGAGCGTATAGAGGGAGCGGGACCAATAAGCTCGGCTGCATGCCATACGCAAAGGTGACAGAGCCGGGGGTTTATATGGCGCTTAGTCTTTTGAAACAAATCAGCAGGAATAAAATTTCTTGAAATTTGTACATGTAAAAACAATTACAGAAATCATCAATGAAATTTAGATAAGAGATTGTTTGAGGACATATATGCGAATATATAAACGTATATATGCATTTTTATATTTGAATAAATTGTAGCAGGATAAAGGACATCTTGTAATAAAAACTTGTACATAAGTAAATAAGTAGTAGAACAAAAGTGGAGGATGTGGTAAAATAATTAAAAATGTTGCATTGAAGGGGAATGTATATGATCGAGATTGCTGTATGCGATGATGATGCCAATGATCTTAAACAAGAAGTAAATATTTTGCATGAGATATTCACTACTCAAAAAATAAATTATAATATGAAAACTTTTTTGTCTGCAAATGAGATGTTAGATAATATCAAGAAAATTGATATTGGTATTTTAGATATTGCGATGAATGACTTAAATGGTATTAAATTGGGAAGAAAATTAAGAGAAAAATTTCCTAATGTAAAATTGATATACATAACAAGTTATGAAGAATTCTGTATGGAGGCAATTAATAATGCTCATGCGTTTTCTTTTCTAAGCAAACCTTTAGATAAATGTAAGATGAAAAAGCAGATACTAGAGTTGTTTAATGGGATTCCTAACAATGCTGTTGAAAAAGAATTTTATAGGGTAACAGATAGCAGGCAAAAAGAATATGCATCAATAAAATTGAAACTGGAAGATATTTTGTATTTTGAATATATAAAGAGACAACGGAAAGCTGCCATAGTTTTAGAGAATGAAACATATGAGTGTGAATGTGTATTTGAAAAATTAGTGGAAGAATTAAAACAATATGATTTTGCTGTGAACTGTAGAGGGAATTTAGTAAATTTAAGTCGCATTAAGAAGATTAAGGGATTTAGTATTTATTTAGACAATGGGAAAGAACTTCAAATAGCGCAGAAGCGTATTGTGGACTTTAGATTAAGCATGAACGAATTTTTACAAAGAAATTCATTGTGAGAGAATGGAGTATGGAGAATGGATAAATTTTTATATATAATGTGTAATTTTCTTTCATGTTTTGCTGTTACTGCAATAATGTTTCAATTTATGAATAGTAGATATAAAAAAAGTAATCACAGGAAATATGTATATGCTTTAGTTGAAGTTGTTATTCTAGTGTGTGTGGTCTGCATTAATTTGATGAATGTTTCTTTATTAAAATTGGTTGCATGGTTTGCTGTGTTTGGTATATCAGCATATTTTTTATATTATGAGGACGTTGATAAACCATTACGACGGATGCTTGAGTGCGAAGCGTTAATGTTTTGTATGGTTGTATGTGAGTCATTGGGTGTATTTATTTTACGGTGGATTTTGCAGGCAATGAGTATTAAAAATATTAATGCTATCATGCTGCGTTGCTTAGAAGTTACTTTTTCAGCATTAATTATTATTTTTTTCTATTATATGGTTATAAGTCGGTTGATGAAAAAAAGTAATATACCATACTCAAAGTCACAATATGTTTTTTACTCTATCATATTAGGATATAGTTTCATTAATATGTTGGCAATCATAGAAATTTTTAAACAGGGACAGATAAACTATTTATGCATGATAAATATGGGATGCATTGTACTGGCAGACTTATATCTCTTATACTTTGTCAAAATGGCCGATGAGAAGAATTATTATGAAAATCAGGTGAAGGTTTTAGAGCAACAGGCGAAAATGCAGTACGAGTATTATCTGGAGCAGACGAAAAAGTATGATAAAACTGTACAGATACTTCATGATGTGAAGAAGCATATTAAGGCTATTGAAGATTTGTATTTAGCGGGGCAGGAGCAAACAGCGGGTATGTATATGAAAGAGATAGGAGGGTTATTAAAGCCATTAATACCAACTCAGTATACAGGGAATCCAATATTGAATATCTTACTGACTGATAAGGAAATACTTATGAAAGATAAAGGGATTTCAATGGAAATAAAAATAGATAATGTAAGCTTGGAATTTATTGAACCGATAGATGTAACTACTATTTTTGGGAATTTATTGGACAATGCTATTGAAGCAGCAGAAAAAGTAGAGGGCAACAAGTGGATTTATATGAAGATTGGTTCCCGACATCAGATGATAGTGATAAGAATTGAAAATAGTTGTAATACTGTAAGGTGGAAAAATGATATGCCAATGTCAAGGAAAGGAAAAAACGGAGGGATTGGACTTCTAAATGTAAAGAGCAGTATAGAAAAGTATGATGGATACATAAAATTAAAACAGGAAAATCAAAAATTCATAGCAGAGCTTTTCCTTAACTCTTAAAAGAAAGGAGCGGGAATGCTCTTTTTTTATTGGTTAAATCGTATTTCGTGCAAAAAAATCTTACTTCGTGTTAAGAGACTTGAAAATTTTGGTAAAATCTACGAAATTATAGATAAATGAGTAGGTGTTGTAAATGTAAAGTCTATTAAAGAAATAAAGGGATTGTCTATGAAATATTTGCTTAGGAGTAGTGAATAGAAAATTTACAAATACCTATCAAGGGAAAATATGATTAAGGAGGTAAATGTAATATGAAAAAATTGGATGATGTGGTGTTAAAGTTAGTTACTAAAACAGCATTTGCAAGTGCAAAAAAAGAGGCAAATTCAGCTTGTATGTGTTTAGGTTATCAGCCGAAAATGCCTGAAAAAGTCAGAAAGTTGAAAACCAAGAATGGATAGGTTGGTTAATGGAATTTTACATAAAATGCAGACAGAGAAACTTGTGGATGAGGAAGATATAGAAATATATCAGTTTGGTATAGAGTGTATGTTACTGAAAGTAGTCCATATTGTCTCTTATCTATTGATTGGTATATGTATGGGAGAAGCACTTTCCTTGTTAGTCAGCGGAAGTATTTTGATTCCTTTAAGAAGAAAAGCAGGTGGATACCATGCAAAAACCAGAATGGGATGTTATATATTTTCCTGCGGTGTTGTCTTTGTATTGTGCCTGACAAACAAGATTGTGATGGCACCCATTGTCGGGATGATTGGAATGGTTGCAGCAGATATCCTGATCGTGCTGTTTGCCCCGGTGGAGAATGAAAACAGAGTGCTGGAACCCGATGAGAGAATCCTGTTTCGTAAACAGGCGCTTGGCTTGCTGGCATTGGTTAATATGGTGATTTTAGCTATTTTGCTTATCCATAAGTATCTTTTTGTTGCATATTGGTTGGAGAAAGGGGTGATGTTTACAGGATTGTTATTGGGATTAGGGATAAAAAGACAAAGAGTTCGGTGTAATTTAATGCAAACCCTAATAATTTTCAATTCTAAAATAAAATAAGCATATAATTTATATAGGGATAAGGAAAAGTAAGATGCATTAAGACTGATATAGATCGAAAGGGATTTCAAATTATTTTATCAAGGAGGACAGTATTATGTCAAAAATAATGGATTACAGTTTTTTGTTACAAGAAATGTTTGGTAACAATAGTAGTATGGGGTTAATGAATCCTATAAAGATATCAGATTTGTCAAGTAAATCGGTAATCACACAATTAAAGGCTGCAGGAATTGATACTGGTAGTAAACAGTATCAGGCGGTTATGCAGAGTATGATGGCGAATAGTCGTGGAGTAGGATATACAAACATTCAAGCAATTAAAAATCGTATGAGTCGATATGATAAAGATGGCGATTATGTTGATCCCGTTACTGGATTGGCTGGTTTGAGTGTAAATGAGAAAAATATTGCAAGCAAGAATAAAATTATTTCTATTCCGGAAAGTAGCCGGGATGAAATGTTTGAATCAACGAAAAGAGATTTCCTTAGAGAGAATGGTGTTGCTAATGGAGACACAACAAATCGATCTGCGGTTTATCTGAATTTATACCGTAAAATGAAAAAAAATGATAGGCTGGCAGCAGGAAATACTTTGAGGCAGTATGAGCGGGCATATACTCAGGCATTTGTTGAGGCAGTAAAGTCTGCTGATCCAAGCTGGGAAATAGGGAAGCCAATTCCGTATGGAGCATTGGACAATATTAAAAGGGAGGACATAGATTCTTTATTGTCAGTATCGGGAAATAAATTAGTTAAAAAGTCTATTGATGTTCAAATATAGAACTATTGAAGCATATTGTTACAGGTATATTTTTCATAATAATTCAAAGGAGGATTTTAACATGAAAGCAGTAAGAAAGAGAGTCTATATTTCCATCATAGCAAGTTTAATGGCTTGCTTGATGTTTGTTATGCCCGTGATGGCAGCAGGAAGCAGTTATAAAAGCATGACAACTGTAAAATTGAATGCTATGAATGGCAACATATCCCAAAAGTCTCAGGTGGGTGCCGGGAGTTATTTAGGAACCACTCGTTCAATTACTAAGGTTGAGATATATGTCAATGTGGATCGTAATAGTGATCCTTTTATTGTACATGTAATAAGTCCGGAGGGAACACATTATTCATTTGAGCCTTCGACTACAACAAATAAAACATATACCACCACAATCTTTAATGGGGAAGATCCGGAGGGAAAATGGACTGTGTATATTGAAAATGAAGGTATTTCCTATAAACCGAATCAGATTTATCCGACTTCAACTGCAACAATAACAGTAAAACCGTATTATAATTGGAGTTAGCCGGATGCCAATAAAATATACCTGTAATTCAATAGGGATATGCTTTTCATACAACATATCTTAATATTAGTTTTAGATGTAGAGGGATAAGTGGATAAGGAGATTCCATTCATTTATCCCTCTTTTTATAATTCTCTTTTTGGAATTGAGTATTTAATAAAAATAGATTATAATTACGGAAATAAACTGGAAGTTGGAGGAGTAGCAAATGAACAAAAGAAACCTAAATGAGGTAATTAAATTGAATGATGAGCAAAAGAAACATCTTGCCAGTGAAATAAAAGCATTTTATCTGGATGTTCGGGGTGAAGAAATTGGAATGATTGAGGAACAACAGATTATTTCATTATTTTGTGAGCATTTGGCGCCAATCATTTACAATAAAGCATTAGATGATGCCATGTATTGGCTAAAAGAACAACTGGGAAATATTGAAGTTGATTATTGTTTGTTATATAAGGATATTCGATAGACAAGGAGATATTTTTATGAAAAAACCAGTGTTGCTTATAAGCTCAATGTGCCTTGTTTTGACTTTGACCGCTTGTTATGGTAATACAGAAAAAGAAAATGATAATGTTTCTAACCAAAATATGCAGGAAAGTAACGTTGAGGAAGCAAGTCAGAGCAGCGAGGAGATAGAGACACCTAGTGATACTTCAAGTAATGAAGATGAAAATGAAATAGAAGCAGATACCACGATAGCTTCGGAAGAAATAGCGTCAGACGCAATTAATAATGAGATAGATATGGATCATCTGCCAATCAATTGGGGAACATCGGATGGACCGGAAATAGCAGCAGAGAACTACTATAGAAATACCGTATTTGAACTAGTATCTTTAGAGGTTCTGCAATATTCTAAAGAGTATGTTTTATTTTCGGTTGTATCAAAAAAAGGTGGAGAATTGGTTGACCCGAATCGAACGATTGAATTGCGTTATGAGGATGGCGCATGGAATGTAGTAAATGAGGGTTATTAAATATAAAAAACACAAAAATGCAGAATCACTTGACTATGACCGGGTATTGCAGATACGGCAACAATGTATTTCCCATAACGTGCATTTTGAGTTTCGGCAGTGTGGGACACATTTTATCAAGGACGGAAAAAGCTACACGTTATCTACTCGTGACTTATGCTCTCAAGCAAGAAAAGCAAATATCAATTATTGAATAGCTGCCTCTCTTTTTTGTGCAAGGATAGAGAGGAAAAATTTAAGGATAAGCCTTATAATGAAGGAAAGCCGAGCCAAAGGTGAGGCTTTCCGCTACCCAAACGTAGCGAAGCGGAGTTCGGGTTTCCGTAAAACACAATATGTGCGGATAAGGAGGTATCTCATGGAATGGATCCACAGATTAAACCAAAGCATAAATTATATTGAGGAGCACTTGACAAGCGAAATTGATTATGAACAGCTTGGGCGGATTGCCTGCTGCTCTACCTATCACTATCAGAGAATGTTTACTTATATGGCGGGTATCACTCTGGCAGAGTATA
>CAMWHY010000031.1 GCA_947174185.1 uncultured Lachnospiraceae bacterium
AGCGCATTGGATCAGAAGCTTGATCATATTCACCATTACAATGGAAAACGGAACCACCAGTCTCGGAAAATATACTTTGCCAAACATGGCTTTATTGTCATTGAAAACATTGGCAACCTTTAAAATCTCGCTGAAAAATGTCCATAACATCGTACCGGAGTAATAAAACAATATCTGTGGAACACCGTCTGTTCCTATATCAGCCAATGTGCCAAAGATAAACATATAGATCACAGTAGAAATTAAGGGCTGAATCAAAAACCATAAAGGGCCCAGAATGGTCTGTTTATAATAGATAATAATATCCTTCTTAATAAACATGAAGATCAGATCCCTATAGTTATATAAGTTTTTCAAGCCAAGACTTCTCCGTTTCGTTCCGGCGTCTATGATCTTGTCCCATTTTTGTTTTCCATTGATACTTTTCAAAACGCTTTCCTCATTAAGATAATGATCATATAGTTTTCTTTTTTAAAGAATAGAGAGCATACCATAACCTTCCCTTAAGAAATACCAGCCTTCCCCGATGATAATAAAACAGGTTTTTATGCTCCCTGAGAAAACTCCTGACCTTTTTTCTTTCCTCTTTCTTCATATCATAATATAAAACCAGCTGGACGCAGGCATCTTCCGACAATTTTGACTGTATCCCGGAACAGTCAAATTCTCCCAGCCTTTTTCCATTAAAATATTGAAACCACTTATCATAGATGCTTAATCTGTCAATCAGCATTTCCGGCGTTATATTTTTAGTCATGGCATTACTGTTGTCCTGACGGTAAAAGTAAAACTCATGATAAGCAAAGGCAATTTTCGGTCCTTTCGATATGGCGGCAAGGAAGAAATCCAAATCCTCTGAACATTTATAATCTTCCCCGTAATACAGATCGTTCCTTCTGCAAAATTCCATTTTATATACCGTCACCACCGCAGAACCCGGCAAGCCGTTATCAAGGGAAAATATAGTTTCCAACATATCTGCTTCCGTAAGCGCCTCTGCTGTTTCCGGGAAAAAGATCATTGGGGTCTTTTCCCCTTTTGTAAAATATGTGTGCTGGTTATGTATGATCATATCTGCCGGAGAACCGTCTATGATATTCTTCACTTTTCTAAGATGATCCTTGTCCCAAAAATCATCACCATCAAGCAGCGCCAGATAATCTCCTTCGGCATATCTCATTCCATAATTTCTTGTATGCGGCAGTCCTCCATGCTTCTTTGTATATGCCCGTATACGTTCATCTCTGCCGCTTAGCTGCAGGATCTTATCATAGGTATGGTCTGCTGACGCATCATCCACCAGAATCAGTTCCCATACAGGATATGTCTGTGCAAGTACGCTCTCCACACATTCCTCTATATACTGTTCCACATTATAACATGGCACAATAATGCTAAATTTGATCTCCTTCATTGCAACCTTTCCGCACTTATTCCTCACTTGATATGGAACAGCTTTTTAAAGAAATTTTTAATAATCCTTCCCAAAGACACTTCTTTCAGCCACTGACGAAGTCCTTCGTATTTTATCCTGGAAAGATGGATATATAATGCCAGTCCCATATCCTTTCCAAAGAGTTTCATCCATTTTTCTTTATTCCGGTCATGCATCCTTTCTTTTTCCGTCTGCAATACCCTCCAGTTGCCATTAAAATGATGATTGGCGTAGGTATTCTCCGTAAAACAGTCCCCCGATTCCCGATAGGGATTAAACGGGCAGAAATAATCCATGGAATATACCGTGATCTGGTCAAGTTTCTGCGTCTGTCCATTTAAGATAAGACCATGTTCCTCTAACCTCTTTGTGATGGGCTGCGGATTGGGGGTCAGATCATACAGTCCATCACCGTAGATAAACCTCCTGTTCCGGTAATCATCCATAAATTCCTGAAACAATGGATTGCCCTTTTCACTGCCAAAGATCCATGCCGCAATGCGGTCTGTATCCTCAAAACAGGTAAATGCTTTTTGATCCAGCAAATCGTCAAATGTTTTCAGCACCTCGATATCACTGTCCAGATATATTCCGCCATAATGATACAGCGCCCACAGTCTGACATAATCGCTTGCAAATGCAAACTTTCCCACTTCAAAGGCTTCCTGCACATATTGACAGACGGAAAAATCAAAGTTATTCGCATTCCATAGCTTGATTTCATAGTCCGGCATCTTTTCTTTCCATGATTTCATGCAGTTGACAACATCCTCCGGATAATCCGGCGGATCGCTGAACCATGCGTAATGGATGATTTTAGGAATCACTTGCCGTCCTCTCCCTCCTCAGTTTTGAAAACACGTTTGATGTTACGCAGCAGTTGGAAACATCTCCTATCAATCATGAAGGATATGATTTTTACACGAAAGGACGCCGGAATCTTTTTCCCAAAACACTGTCTGGCCGACCTCTTCAGCCTTGCATGATAGTTAAATAGTCTCTTCCTATCCTGACCGGTAAGATCTTTCCGCTCCTCATAACCGCTTACCACCTGTCTGGCGGCCAGAGCAAATGCATAGGAAGCTTCTGCGAACATCCCTTTCTTCATAAAATACTCCAGACGTATCAGGAACGCCTGCAGGGCATCTGCTGAAAAAAAATCCCGACTGCCCCCATGACCCCTCAAATTCATAATACTGCCCTTACGCTGCCTGTATCGATACTTTTTCCCAGGACAGCAGACAATCCTGTCAGCAATGTGAAGCAGCTTATGAAGAATAAATTCATCCTCATGAACCTTACCTACCGGAAATCTGATCCTGTCAAAAACAGCTTTATGATAAAGCTTATTCCATGCCACCACACCGTAAATGTACGCTTCCTCATGATATACTTTCCAGTAATCCAGAGAACCAACTACTTTTTCCTTCGGAAAAGCCTCCCAATCCGGAAGATCCTCTCCATCTTCGTCTACCAGCCGATATCCGCATACTGCGATCTGTGCGTCCGCCTTTTCGATTGCATCCAGCAGATATTCCACCATATCCGGCTCGATATAATCATCAGAATCCACAAACATGATATAATCGCCTGATGCCCTGTCCAGACCGTAATTTCTCGCGTCCGATAAACCGCCGTTGTTTTTCTCCAATAAGACGATCCTGTCATCCAGTCCCGCATATCTGGAAGCGATCTCCCCACTTTGGTCTGTCGAGCCGTCATTAATAATGAGGATCTCCAGAGATCTATAGGTTTGTTTTATAATACTATCTAAACACTGTTCCAGATACCGTTCTACATTATATACAGGAACAATGACGCTGACGATCTTATCCATAACCGCTCCATCATCTTCTCCAAAATCTTATCCTAATCAGTTTTTCACTGATATATCCTGCCGGATACGGGCAGAAGCTTCCAAACCATGAGAGTAATTTTACACCTTTTGATATATTAGGCTGCCGCCGTAACTGCACATCATTTCGCCGGATCTTCCCAAGAAGAATTCTCTGCGCCTTTTCTGCCTTCTTTGAAGCCTTACAGTCCCGCTTTATTAAATAATAATACCGGAACAATGTATCCTGATACTGCTGCAACGCCCGTCCCCACAGGGCTTCCCCTCCAACCTTATAAAAATAGTCCAATCTTTCTTCATAGGATTTGATAGCGCTCAATTTTTTTATGGAAAATTTCCCGCGGATCGTACTGCCGGCAGTCTGGAAATAATAATACAACGGTTCGTCGGCAAAAACGACTTTACCGGCGCGGTCAAAAAGCTGGTGCATGATCGCCATATCCTCCATCAGCCGTCCCACAATAAATCTTTGATCCTTAAAAAGATCCGCCTTAAATAATTTCACATTTAAGCTTTCCAATGCCGGAAGCTTCTTAGGCGTAAAATAATTAACATAACACTCTTTACCCGAATAAACTTTGATGTTTTCCTTTTCCAACGCCTTTCGGGGAGATTCCAGCTGATCTTCTGTTCCCTCTCTCCACCTGCAGCTTACAATATCTGCATCATAGGATATCCCATAACCAAGCATCCGCTCTATAAAAGCATCACATATAAAATCGTCCGAATCAACAAAGGCGATCCAATCCCCCTTCATAACCTCCAATGCTTTGTTTCTGGCTGCCGCCTGTCCTGCATTCTCCTGATGGATCACCCGGACCCTTTGATCTTGGACCGCATACTCATCACAAAGTTTTCCGCTTTCATCTGTCGATCCGTCATCTACGAGAATGATCTCAATCTTTTCATACGTCTGCGCCAGTATACTGTCAATACAGCGCCTTATATACTTTTCCACATTATAGACAGGAACAATTATTGACACCATTAGGGGTCTCACCATTAGGGGCCTCACCATTAGCTGTCTTACATCATCACTCATAAAAATCCCCCATGCCGCCTTTGGCGGCTCAAATAGGAATGAAAAACGCTGTACTACCGTCTCCTCATCCCCGATTCAGGAATATTCCGTTCCAGCAGATCCAGCTTCAGTCCGTAAAATGCGCTTGCAATCCGCATCTTCCACAGAGGATATCCACGGTACGCTGTCAGATAATACCGAAAACTTTTTAGTTTTATATCTTTTAATTTCCTTTTCGTAAAATAATCCTTCACCGTACTCGAATGGTCATGAATCACCCTGCCCTCCGTACAGCAGGCACATAGATAGTTCTTTTTCAAAAGACGCTCGGCAAGGATGACCTCCTCCCCATACAAAAAGGTATGCTCGTCCAGATCGCCCGCCTCTTCCAGTTTCTTTAGATCAGCCAGCATACAGCATCCTTGCGGACGATATACATATCCATACCCACCGATATCTGCGATCTGCCGTCCGAGTTTCCGATAGCGGAACATACCGAACGTATAATCCCAAAAGGTGGGCCGCTTTGCTTCCCGGTTAAACATATGACCGTCCGGTGAATAAATATCCGGATTCACAATTGCTGTCTTGGGATCATTTTTTATAACATGAAGCATCTTTATCAAAATATCTTTATCATCGATCAAAATATCATTATTCAGTATCCACGCATACTGATATCCCTGCTGCCTGGCATATCTTATACCGATATTATTACCTGCTGCATATCCTGCATTCCGCTCTGCCCGATGCAGATGAAATCTGATCGTCTGCTGCCGGAATGCGTCTGTCTGCCGATCAGATATCTCCGTCTGTCTGCTTTGCAGCTGCTCACAGGAATCGTTGGTTGATGCATTATCTACCACCAGAATATCATCTGGTGCAATGCACAGGGTATGTGTCAGCATATCAATGGTATCGACCGTCCTCTGCCATGTATTATAATTTAATATAATTACTAAAACCCTGTCCCTCATCTGAATAATATTCCCACGGCCTCTCAATCCCGTACCTCTGTTGCCATCATTTCCTGCCACGTAATTCCCTCAGAAGTCTATCTAAGTATATCATATCAATATCTAAAAGTAAATTTTGTCAGCCAAAACTTAAAGACATCTAAAGATGTAAAAAGACATCTAAAAATGTCTTTTTACATCTTTAGATGTCTTTGGGTGTCTTTTTTACATGGCATACTGCTCCACAACCTTCTTCACCGCCCGGATCACATCCTCCACATCCTGATCCGTCATTGCCGGATAGAGCGGCAGGCTCATGATCCCTTCATAGACCTTTTCCGCCACCGGACAACTTCCTTTTCGGAATCCCAGCTTTTGATAATGGGGGAACCAATACACCGGTACATAATGCACCTGCGGCTGTACATTCTCCGCAGCCAGAGCATTAAAAAACTCCAGTCTGCTGCACTTCAGCCGGTCAAGCGCCAGTCTAAGGATATATAGATGCCGGCAGGTATCCGACTGTGGGATCTCCTTCTGTACAATCAACTGCGGAATCCCGGCAAATGCTTCATTATACCGGTTTACAATCTGCCTCCTCCGCGCCTTAAACCGCTCGATCTTACTCAGCTGGCTCAATACCAGAGCCGACTGAAAGTCCGTCAACCGGTAATTATATCCCAATGAAATCTGTTCATAATACCATCCTTCCGGATGATCTTCCATCATCTGCTCTGCATCATGCGTGATCCCGTGGACATGCGCCAGATAGATCTTATCATAAAGATCCTTCCGGCTGGTCAGTACTGCGCCGCCCTCTCCGCCTGTAACCGTTTTGACCGGATGAAAGCTGAATGTGGTAATATCCGCAAGGCTTCCTACCATTTTCCCGTCATAACTGCTCCCGATGGAATGCGCCGCATCCTCGATGAACAAAAGATGATATTCATCACAGATCTTTCTGATCTCCTCGATCTCCACCACCTGTCCCGTAAAATCTACCGCCACAACAGCCTTGGTCTTTTCTGTAATATGTTCCCTAATACTCTTTGGAGAGATGTTATAGGTATCTGGATCAATATCTGCAAATACCGGCGTCGCTCCACAATATAAAACACAATTGGCACTGGCTGCAAAAGTGATGGGCGTCGTGATCACCTCATCCCCCGGGCCGATACCTGCCGCTATACAGGCGCAATGTAACGCTGCCGTACCATTCGACACCGCCACGGCATATTTTGCTCCCGTATAATCGCACAGCGCCCGTTCCAGTTCATCTACCTTTGGTCCGCAGGTCAGATAATCGCTTTTCAACACATCGGTAACAGCCTGAATATCATCTTCTTCGATACACTGTCTCCCATAAGAGATCTTATGTTCCCGAATCGGCATACCTCCATGGATTGCCAGCTTTTCCATATCACATCTTACCTTTCTATTAGCCTGTCTTATCTTTAAATCTTATCCCAAATTGATCATTTTTATTTATAAGCAATTGCAAAACTCTGACAAAATTCTTTTCTAATGTGCATTAATGATAAATCCTGTGATTCTCATACTGTGCTTCCATCGTATACTGGATGGAAAGCCTCTTCAACTGCTTGATGTCCACCTGAGAAAGCATAACTGAGGTATGCGCCTGACATCCCGCCAGCTTCGGCAGCTGTTCCAAAGCCAGCGCCGCCTCCTTATGATCTGCTGCACTGATGGAAAGCGCAATCAACACTTCATCCGTATGAAGTCTTGGATTCCGACTGCCAAGATAAGCCGTCTTCAGTCTCTGGATCGGCTCCAATGACTCCGGAGCAATGATATCCAGCTCCTGATCGATCCCTGCCAGTGCTTTTAACGCATTAAGCAGCATCGCCGAGGTCGCCCCTAAAAGTGCAGAAGTCTTACCGGTAATCATCCGTCCGTCTTTCAGTTCCAGCGCTGCCGCCGGAGACTGCTTCAGCTCTGCAAGCTTTCTCGCTGCAACCACCACCCTGCGGTCGGTTACTGTAATACCTGCCTGATTCATGACCAGTTCGATCTTATATACCTCTTCTTCCTGATTATGCCCCTGCAGCAGTCCGTTTAACGTATGAAAATATCGCCTGATAATCTCCTGCTTGGAAGCTTCCTGACAGATTTCATCATCACAGATGCAGTTGCCCGCCATATTGACACCCATATCTGTCGGCGACTGATACGGACTCTTTCCATAGATTTTTTCAAAGATTGCCTTTAATACAGGAAAGATCTCCACATCCCTGTTATAATTTACAGTAGTTTTTCCGTATGCCTCCATATGAAAGGGATCGATCATATTGATGTCATTCAGATCCGCCGTTGCCGCCTCGTAAGCCAGATTGATCGGATGCTTCAATGGCACATTCCAGATCGGAAATGTTTCAAACTTTGCATACCCCGCATGAATCCCTCTCCGGTGCTCATGATAAAGCTGCGACAGACAGGTCGCCATCTTTCCGCTTCCCGGTCCCGGCGCCGTAATTACAACCAATGGTCTTGTGGTTTCAATATAATCATTTTTTCCAAATCCCGCATCACTGACAATATGGGATACGTTATTCGGGTAACCCTCTATAACATAATGCGTATATACACGTATCCCCAGCTTGCAAAGACGCTGCTTAAAAAGATCGGCTCCGGTCTGTCCGGAATATTTTGTAATGACGACGCTTCCCACATACAGCCCTTTCTCCTCAAAGGCCTGCATCAGTCTGAGCACATCCAGATCATAGGTGATTCCCAGATCGCCCCTGATCTTATTTTTTTCAATATCTGCCGCACTAATGACGATTACGATCTCCGCCTGCTCCGACAGCTGCATCAACAGCTGCAGCTTCGAATCCGGATGAAATCCCGGCAGTACACGGGAGGCATGATAATCATCAAACAGCTTCCCGCCAAATTCCAGATAAAGCTTGTCGTCGAACATCCCGATCCGTTCCCGTATATTCTGCGACTGCATCTCCAGATATTTATGATTGTCAAATCCCAGTTTTTCTTCCATACTTTCCTCTGGCATCACTCTGCGTATTTCCTTTCTGTGCAATTTCTGCTTTTCATCCCATTCATTTTAATCTTTCTTCTGACTTATGTAATAATTGCGATCACAGTATGATAATGCTCGCACAGCTTAGGTCATTGGCAAGATCATACACCTTGCCGGTATTCACTACCATGACCTTCGGTCGAAGCACATAATTTGGTACATTTTCAATCACGCGTGCCGTCTCGCCATTACTGAGAGCCACATCCGTCCCCACCGGATACAGGATCACGCTTTCCAAAAAGCATTTCATTGCCTTAAAATCCAGCTCGCCTGTCATGGACATGATCATCTCCACTGCATCTCTCGGGGAAAACGGTTTCTTATAAGGACGCTCCGTAACCAGAGCATCATAGATATCCGCCACAGAGATGATCTTTGCAAACAGCGTGATCTTCTCTTCCGTTACCTTCATGGGATAACCCCTGCCATTGGTCTTTTCATGATGCTGCAGCACACCCAGCTTTACCTCCTGGGAAAGATCCTCTTTCTTCTCCAGAATATGATATCCAAAGACAGAATGCTGTTTCATCAGCTCAAATTCCTCATCCGTCAGTTTTCCTGCCTTATTCAGAACCTCATTCGGAATTTTAGACTTGCCGATATCATGCAAAAGACCAGTGATGCCAATCTCATATACCTGCTTATCATCCAAACCATACTTTCTACCTACGATCATCGACATGGTCGCCACATCCACGCTGTGCTTAAAGGTATATTCATCGCTGACCTTCAACGCACTGATATCCACCGCCACTGCATCATTGTCCGAGATCGCCTTCATCAGATCATCTGTTATACTTCTGGAAGCATTGGTAAAATCCGCTGACTGCGTATCCTGATACAGGTACTGGATTCCCTGGGCGACGCGGTTACGCACGCTCTCAGATATCTTTACCTTAGAAGGATCTTCTACTTTTACCTTCTCATATTTTTTCTGGACAGCTTCCGGCATCTTGATCTCCTGCGGCTTCGCAGGTTCCTCATCCTCTGTTCCTTCCCGGATATAGACACCATTCACACCGATTTTTTTTAATCCTTCGATGTGGAAATCCTCCAAAGGAGTATTCCGGGCAATCAAAACACGCCCGGCACGATCGATCATCGCCTGATCAATGACCATGCCCGGCTTTACTATCCTTATAGGTATAAATCTTCGCTTTATCAGTATTCCGGCCATCCTTTCAATTAATCATCTATGATTTTTCAAATTTTTGGAAAATCATAGATGATTAATTTTAACACAAGCGCCAATGAAACACAATCATTTTTCGCTTTTTCCCACACGGTGACCGGATAGGTATACTCACAAAATACTATCTGAAATGCCAGCGTTTTATTACGTTAATTTTGATAGAATATATTCTGCTCATTGATCAACGGATAAGCAACCAACGTCTGTCCATCGAGATCTTCCCTGCGCATATCCACTGCAGAAATCTGCCTGTTTTGATAAGTCGTATAATAATAGATTCCCTTATCCGCATTACAGCAGGATGAGTAGATTGTCACTTCATATTTTCCATCTCCCATATGAACACAGCCTCTCTGCTGTTCCACACTTCCTAGAAGATGGAAAAACTGACTGACGCTCTCCTCCTCAGACTCCCCACAGACAGAATTTAACTTGGTAAAAGCCGCTTTGACAAAACGGGATGCAGAAGACAAGTCCCCCGGCAGCCCCATCGCGCCCATTCCTCTGGAATAAGGCTCCAGAGTTATCTTATCTGTCATTCTGTTCACCGGCGCTTCCGCCGTAAGATTCATATAGTTTACCAGATTGTTCATATGGTAATCAAACGTTGGATTATTGGTTAGCAGCCCCACCGGGTTGTCATAAACTTTAAGCCCGTCCTTGACCGATTCCACAGTGACAGAGCCCTCCCTGCCGGATATGATCCAGTGCAGAGGCGTCAATGGCAGTTCTTCATTATATCTGATGGCAACAAGATTTAACCCCGACAGCTTCTCCTTTGCCTGTTTCAGCGTAGCACAGCTGCCTAAGATCCACGGGATAAATTCATATGGCGCTACATTATCCTTTCCCTCCGCATAGGGTTTAAAATCAGCATTTCCAGGAAAATTAAGCCCCGCCATGCTCAGACCTTTCTCATTGGTCGCCTCATAATATAGCGGACAATCATCCACAATATACGCCATGCCGATCATCGCATAATGCTTTGGCATATCTTCCACCTTTCGAAACCGGAAGGGATAATTGCGCGGTGTAAACGTAATCTCCTCATGATAGGAATACTCCAGATCCAGATTCCTTCCAAAATAAAAATCCTTGCTTTGAAATGCTATTGCCGTACACATCGTAAATCACCTTGTATGCCATCTATGTAATCAATAGACGCATAACCTGCCTTTCTTAATTTTATCTTTCATTCTGTCCAAATTCGCCCCTGCTCATTCCCCATACCGCATATCTGTTTTCCAATTTACGCTTTTATTTTCGGGAAACTTGTCTTCCATATCCGGTAATCACTGCCACCAGCAGTATCACCAGCATGCAGAGAGAATAATAATTGACCAAAGGTACAGAAGCCGGTGCCACTGCAAATCCCTCACCGAACTGGGCAGTCTGTTGCGCCGGAATCACACAGTGTACCGTCCATGGCGCCAGAAAACAGAATACACAACCCGTGCAGTCCATCAGATTCGCCCGGCGATACCGATTCACGCCCGCTTTTTCCCCAATTTCATCGATCAGGTCGCCGAGTGCTACAATTGCCACCGAAATCACGCCGGTCACCATACTCAATATACCTACAGACAAAATAATCGTCGCTTCCGTGCTGCGTTCAGTTCTTGCCAGACGCTCCAGAAGCCCCCTGACATCTTCAAATAAACCGCTGCGTTCCAATACCCCCAGAAGGGCAAATACCGCAATCAGCATGGCCACCGTTCCCACCGTTCCCGTAATGCCCTCTATGATCGCTCCAGACACCGAAAATCCGCCAGGATATGAAATCAGTTCATCCACAGTATAAACCCCGGAAAGCAGTCCGGCGAGGACTCCCGCCAAAATCCCCCATGACAGGGCAGTGATCAGATGTTTCCGCATCATACACAGGACAATGATCACCGCAGGCACTACCAACATAATCAGACTGATAGGATTTACCTCTCCTCCCGCCGCCTCTATTGCCATATTACCATCCGTTGTTTTAGAAAACAGCAAAAACAAAACCAACGCCCCGATCGCCGCAGGCAGGCTGTAGCGCGTTCTGGTTTTTACCACTGTCCCCAAATCCGCATGCTGCGTAGCGGAAGAAGCGATAGTAGTATCCGAAATCGGTCCCAGATTGTCACCGAACGCGGCTCCCGACACGATGGCCCCAATCATAAATTCCGGTGCCGCACCCACCATCACACCTACCGGGAACAAAATTGGGATCACCACAAAATAAGTACCTACCGAAGTTCCTGTGGCAAAAGACAGGAGACAGGTGATGAGAAAGGTCGCCGCCACAAAAAGCTTTCCCGTAAAACCCGCTGCCACTACATATGCCGCAACCGTCTGTACTGCCCCGCTGGCAGAAATCAATTTGCCTGAAATTGCCGCCAATATCACTGCCAATACAATGACACCAAACATCGGCTTACACAGACCAGACACCATCGCTTCTCCGTATGCCTTTTCATCCTTTGCAAAAATAATCCCTGTCACCAAAGCCGTAAAAAATGCCAGCACATATCCGTTCACATTAGATTGTCCAACTGCTGCCCATCCGATCATCGCAGCCGCCACAATCAACGGTGCCAGCTTTCCAACCTTTCCCAAATGAAATTCTATCTTCTCCACCTTGCGCTCCATCCCTAAACTCCTATTCCAACTCTTGTAAAACTCCAATACTGCGTTCACAGTATAGCATTATCCGAATCAAAAATCCATATGGCTGCCGCCAAACGTATACAATGCTGTTAATCTTTCCAAGTATAGTATATTTCTTTTCAATATTTCATTCAATACATAATGCACATTTTATTCAACCATTATATGATGAATAAAATGTGCATTATATTAATCAGCCAAAATTTTTCATAACGGCAGGCTCGCCCTTACACAGAGTCCTCCCCATCCGACACGTTCATCCGGATATTTCGAAATTCCCGAAAGTCTGCGTGCTCCCCGGATCAGATACGCCTTTACCTTCTCCCCGTATAGAAAGCGGTCATTTCCCCTTACAATTCCCGCTGGTGTTAAACAACTGCTACAAATCAAAAGTGTGATTTTGATTAAATTTCCAATAAATATCTATGGTCTTCCCATTCCCTATTATTATTTTTTCAATAAATGCATCCGCCATTTCTTTTGTGAGGTCCCCAAAGCCGGCATATTGCCGGAGATCTTCATCATTCCCTGACTCTACGAATAACAGATCTTTATAGCTATCCCACTGTTCCTTTAACTTCTTCTGCAAATTCCGCTTTTCAGAAATCTGCCGGTCCAGATGTCTGCGGGATTCCATATACTGCTCCCTGGTATAAACAGCCGTATGATATGCCTCCAGCAGACCTGCCTTTCTCTTCATCAGTTCCCTTATCTCTATTTCTAAAGTCGTGGCTTCTTTAGCAATTTTCCGAATGGTTACTCGTTGTCTTTCTGCTGCTTCCTTTCTGACGCCCTCCATATCTGCCAACTTTGTTATCTGCTTCTGTAATTCTCCCAGCACAATTTTCTCTAATAGCTCATTACTGACGCTTCCGGCAAGGCATCTATTATGACTGCTCAACTTTTGATATGTGCAGTAATAATAAAGTGTGCCGTCTGTCAGTTTCATAATCTTTAGTCTCCGACCACAATATCCGCAATATGATTTTCCTTTCAACGCATATAAAACAGGCTTCCTTACTGCCTCTTTCTTGTAGAAAAACTTTTCCTGCACCTTATCAAACACTTCTTTACTAATGATCGGAGGATGATGGTTTTCCAATACTTTCCATTCCTCTCTAGGTATTAATAAAGTCCAGTTTCCGCCTACCTGCGCCTGAACAGCTTTATGAAAGACCATGCTGCCAAGATAACTTTCATTGGTCAGTATGGTTCTTACGGTCCCCGGCTGCCAGTATTTATGTTCCTGCTGCAATTCCTTTCTGTTCTGCTTTTTTCTTTGGTTTTTGTATTCCAATGGTGTAGGCGTCTTTTCATCATTTAATGTTCTACAGATCTGCGTCAGATTCTGTCCTGCCAGGGACAGTTCAAAAATATGCCTGATCACTTCGGCTTCTTCCGATACAATCAGCAATTTTTCCCTGTCGTTCTCATCCTTCCGATACCCAAAAGGTGTATTTCCGGTTGCATATTTACCTTGATTTTTCTTCGCCGTTATGGAACTTTTCACTTTTTCGGAAACATCCTTGCAATAAAAGTCTGCCAGCAGGCTTTGAAATCCAATCTCCATATCCGCCGTTTTCCCCATCTGCTCCTGACTGTCATAATGCTCTGTAATCGAGATAAAGCGGACACCCATAAAGGGGAATATCTGCTCCATGTAATCGCCTAATTCAATGTAATCTCTGGAAAACCGGGATAGATCTTTGACAATTACACATTGGATCTCATTCTTCCTTATTTTTTCAAGCATCGCCTGCATCCCCGGCCTGTTCATTGTAGTTCCTGAGAATCCATCATCATAAAATTCGCAGTATTCATAACGGGACAACTCCGGATGGTCTAATAGATACCGCTTTATCAACCGTCTCTGGTTTGTAATACTGTTGCTCTCCTCCTTACTATCGTCGTCCTCCATGGAAAGGCGGTAGTATCCCGCGATTTTGCCATGAATGTCTCCTTCAAGTCTGTGGTTCTTACCATCTAAATAACCATCAGTCCTGCTGTATCCCTTGCTGCCGTATGACATTCGCTGATGATCAGACATCACAAGCACCTCCATCTTCCTTACGAAAACGAAACCGGATATCGATCATTCCATCCGATGAAACGCTGATCTTCTCAATCAGAGAATCTATGAACTGAACATTTAGTCTTTGATACCTTTCCGTCTTTTGCAGAGAACATAAAAACCGATTCTGCTCCTCTTCCATGATTGCAATTCCCCCTATTTTTTGTTCTATTTCCTTCAATCTTATCTCGCAGAATCTTTCATGCTTCGTTCTATTTTCCCGAAATGCAGAATACTCCTGATGACTTACCCTGCCCTCCTTATATTCTATATACATCATTCCGGCCCGTGTACTGAGTCTGTGCTTCTCCTGCATCATCTGATTCTGTTCCCCAAGATAAACCGCTTTCCTTTTTTCCCATTCTGAATGATTCACATTCATCAACGCTTTGGAAGAAAGCTTTTTTTCTTTTAAGATTTCTCTGATCCTCTCTGAACAGATGCGTTCAAGTGTTTCTTCTTTAATATAATTTTTAGAGCATCTCCTCTCATCCATATAATAAGCGTTCCTGCAATAATAGGAATAACTCTTTTTTCCATCCACTCTGCTCTGGTAAGATACCGCATGCATCTTACCGCCGCAGTTCCCACAATACAGAATATGCCGGAAGATATGTTCTTCCTCCACTACAGCGCTCTTTCCTGCCCATCTCTTATCGGCAGATTTCTTCTCCCTTTCTTTTAATTCCGCATTTACCTGATCGAATAGTTCCTGCTCTATGATTGGTTCATGACTGTTTTCCACAATCATCCGTTCAGTTTCCGAAGTATCACTAATTCCTTTTTGTCCTTCCAGAAAGCGTGATCTTCTCCTGCACTGCACAAGTTTCCCCGTATATACCGGATTTGATAATATTTCTCTGATCACGCCCGGATTCCACTGATGAAGTCTCTCTCCGTTTTTCCAATAGGTATGTCCATATTTGTTATAGTCGCTGATTCGATGCACTTTTTTTTGATAAAGCCATGATACCATTTCTCCATAAGAACTGCCGGCTGCAAAACGTTCAAAAAGGGAACGTACAATCCCTGCATTTTCAAGATGAATTACCAGCTTCCTGATTCCGCCTATTTCTTCCGTAACGTATCCATAAGGCGCTATGCTGCCGATATATGCTCCTCTCCCAGCGGCAATTTTTCTTGCATTCATTACTCTTTTTGAGATATCCTTTGCATACATATCATTTACCAGATTCCTGAGATTCATTTCCAATGTTCTTTCCGAAACATTTTCAGACATGGAATCAAACCCGTCTGTAACCGCAATAAACCGGACTCCTAAAAAGGGGAAAATCTTTTCTATATAGTTTCCCGTTTCTAAATAGTCTCTGCCAAATCTCGATAAATCCTTTACCATAATGCAATTTACATTATGATTCCTTACATCATTCATCAGCCTGTCAAATCCCGTTCTTTCAAAAGAAACGCCTGAGATTCCCCGGTCTATATAGATATCAAATATTTCAAATCTCTGTTTTTTTGGGGAATGACTGTTTTCCCTGATAATATATTGGCGGACAATTTCTATCTGATGTTCTATGGATTCGGATTTCCTGTCATCATGATCTACTGACAACCGGCTGTATATTCCAACAGAATACTTTACGTCAGGCGCTTCCTTTGCTTCCATTTTTACCGGTATTTCCAAGTATCTTTTCCGCGTTCTTGCCACTGATATCACCTCTCATCAGAAAACCGAAACTCTATCTCTAATCTTTTATTTTCATAGACGGCTATCTTACGGACTGCTGTTACAAGCAGTTCCCTGTCCAGTTCCTGAAGTTGACGTGTCGTCCTGATCTTTTTCATCTTTGTTTTTGCCGCAACACCATTTTGAAGCAAATCTTTTATGATTTTCTTTTGTCCGTTTATAGCGTTTTCCAGATCACTGCATTTTCTCTCATATAAATGATAAAATTCACCATATTCCTTTTGATCGATCAAGCCCTCCTCCAAATCAACGGACAAACCGCTTTTTAATTCATAGTATTTACGATATTCCGCTTGAAACGCCGCTATCTGCGATTCATATCCAGCCACCCCTCCGTAACCAACGTCCATCTTATCTATAACCGCTGCAACTTCCGGATAAGATACCAGTAATTCAAAATAGTTCCTGATCTCCGTAAATACAATTTTCTTTAAGGTTTCCTCCTCGATACTATGCCTGCTGCATCCCATAGACTTATTTTTTGTCTGACAGATATAAAATACTTTCTTTTTACCCTTATAGGAATTGACCCTTTTTATCATGGGCGCTTTACAATCCGCGCATATCAAAATACCGCTGAACAGATTCGCCGTATCAGTGTTGTCGGAAGCCCTCCCATCATATTTCAATAACTCCTGAACCGTTAAAAATTCAACCTCTGATATAATGGCTTCATGGGTATTTTTTACACAGATCCATTCTTCCTGTGGTTTATCAATGCTCCTTTTTACCTTGTAATTTACTTTTTCCCGTTTTCCCTGCACCATTGTTCCTGCATATACCGGATTTGCCAGAATACGTTTCACAGACGCAGCCGCCCATTTTGCGGCAGAGCCGCCTTCAAATCCTGTATAATACTTCATCCCAAGCGACCTTTTATATTCCATTGGCGATAAGACCCCTGCGGCGTTCAGCTTTTCTGCGATTGCCCCCAGACTCATGCCCGTTATCTTCCACGCAAAGATTTGTCTTACAATATCTGCGGCATATTCATCAACTGCCAGACGATTCTTATCTTCCGGATTCTTCCGGTAACCATATACGGCAAATGCGCCGATATATTTTCCCTCCATGCGCTTTACTTTCTGCTGCGCTCTGACCTTCATGGAAATATCTCTGCAATAACTGTCATTGATAAAATTTTTCATTGGCAGTATCAGACTACTGTCTGTTCTGTCTGCATATAAACTATCAAACCCATCCGTCACTGCAATAAAACGTACATTTAAAGCCGGGAAGGTCTTTTGTATCAACCGCCCGGCTTCGATATAATCTCGTCCAAATCTTGACAGATCCTTTACTAACACACAATTCACTTTGCCATTTTGAACATCGTCCATCATTCTCTTAAATTCCGGCCGTTCAAAATTTGCTCCCGAATAGCCATCATCTACGTAACAATCAAAAATCTGTAGATCATCATGTTCCTGAACGTATGCTCTTAAAATATCCCTCTGACTTTTGATACTGCCGCTCTCAATCTTCTTACTGCCGTCCACGTCCGCATCATCTCTGGAGAGGCGCAGATAAAGGGCGGTATCATAGATCCCTTTGCTGCTCATTTTGCATCGACCCTTCCTTTAGATCAACATAACTTTCTGTATTCCCCAAATTTCCTTTAAAATTTCAACTCTGCCATCTGCTTCAGATAATGTTTCAATGCATCCGTTGCGGAATAATCGTCTTTACTAAAATGCACTCTGACTACAAAGCCTTCGTTTAAGTGTATTGATAAATCTTCACCTTCAACCTCTCTTATTTCCTGCTGATTTTCCATAAAACTCCCATATCACTTCCGTTTCTCTATACTTATGCCGGATATGGATCGTCCTATGACGTTTTTCGTGCCACCCCCATTAAGATGCAATAATAGATACAGAAAAATGAATAAATATAAGCATATGTATGTATCGCAAAAGAGTTGTCTTATATACAGAAATCTGCTATAATTTGATTATTTGTAATATAAACAAAAATTTTGATGAACAGCTCTTGAAACACATTTCCGATTCCAAATCAAGAGTCCATAAAAATTTGATAGGCAAAACCATACTAATTGTGATACAATTATTTTCAGATAGCATGGGCAAGGAGGAACGCTATGAATCAAATAGCATGGGATGACAGTTATAATATTGGCGTAGATTTTATTGATGAGGAACATAAGGGTCTCTTTTCGAGGATCAATAAATTGCTCAAGCTCAATCAAACTGATGAAAAAAGCGAATGGGTATGCCGTGAGGGCGTAAAGTTTTTAAAATACCATACTGCAGAACATTTTGATCATGAAGAAGAATATATGCAGTCCATCAACTACGAAGATTATGAAACACATAAACGTCTGCATGACGCTTTTCGCTACACAACACTACCGATATTAGAAAAAGAGCTGGAGGAAACCGGTTATTCATCCGAGTCCATCCGACATTTTCTTGGCGTCTGCATTGGATGGATCGTTGGTCATACAAAGATGGAGGATCAGGCCATCGTTGGAAAGGACGTCAAAAAATGGGTAAATATCCCCCGCGCAGAAGAAAAGGATGCTCTGGAAGTTACGATCATCCAGATCATGCGGAATGTATTCCAGTTGAAGACAAAGTTGATCCATGAACAGTATACCGGAGAAAACTTTGGTAAAATTGTATGCTGCCAATTCTTATACCGCGGTGATAATGAAAGCAATTGGTCAGTTACGCTTGTCTATGAAGATCGTCTTCTACTTGAGATTATGGGAACTATACTGAAGACCGATTACCCCAAAATAGACGATATGATTCTCAACGTCGCAAGATACCTTTCCCGCCAGTTTTTAGAGAAGATATGGGAAAGTTTTCAGGCTCAGGATCTGGTCGTACTGGAAAAAGAATGCCTGCTGACCCATGAGCAGCTTTTGAACTCCTTTGAGCGCAACCAGGCAAGCTGCAGCCTGCTGTTTGATACCGGCAGCGGATACTTTGCATTTTGTGCATCATCTGCCGGCTCTATACAGGAAAATATGTCAACTGCAAATAATTATCAGAACGCCTTGACTATGGTTCGGGATTTTTTAACGAAAAATCAAGCAGAAAATGAATCCCTAAAAAAGAAAATCATAGTAGTAGACGATTCTGAATTTTTACGCAGCAAAATAATCAAACTGTTAGAGGCGGATTACGATGTAATAGAGGCGGATTCAAGCATATCCGCAATTAAGAAAATCGCCGTAAATCGTCCGGATTTAGTTATTTTGGATTATGAAATGCCCGTCTGCGACGGCTTGCAGACCTTGGAAATGATTCGTTCCGATGCGGATATTGCGAATATTCCGGTGATTTTCCTGACCGGAAAGGGCGATAGGGAAAGCGTGCAAAAAGCCATGTCATTAAAACCGGAAGGTTATCTTTTAAAATCATTGCCAGATGCTAAAATCAAGGAAGTGATTGACAATTTTTTTGCTAAACAGGAGTAACCTTATTATAACACCCTCCCCCCATTCCATCAATAACGCCGCGCTGCCGGTTACATAGGGAGCAGCAAAAGAAGTCCCTGTAAATCCGCCATAACCACCGCCTGCCACCGCTGCCAGAACATTGACTCCCGGTGCGGCAATCTCTGGTTTAATCACGGAATTAATAAACTGGGCAGACGCAGTATTTCCTCCTGACACCGTATAACCCCTGCCGGAAAAGGGCGCATATGACTGATAAACCGGATCATAAGCTCCAACCGTGATCATTCTGCTTGAAGTAGATGGAATTGTCAGCGTTCCGACCGGTTCCGACTGAAAAAATCCCGTATCGGCGCTTCTGGCAGAATAAGATGGCAAATAAAGACTGACTGCCCCATTTTTTATTTCCTCCCCCGTAATCTCCAGATTCCAGATTCCAGTGGGCAGATATCCCTCCTTTGCAATAAAATCAAAATAATATTCCTGTACGTCGCTATAGGGAAGCGGCTCGCCCAGATAGACAAGCACTGTGATCCCGGAAATATTGATCCGCTGTGTTCCAATTTGATCCATGGGCAGTTCCCTGCGTTCTCCATTCGGCGCGACCAATGCAATCTGAATCACATCCGCATAGCTTTTCCATAACTGGAGATTCAAGGATGGTTCATAATTACCTACTGACCACGATATCTGCTTTTTCTCTTCTGTTATGATACCCGCATAATGACCATTGGATGCCGCCTCATTGCCACTTCCCGCGCAAATGACATTCCTACCGGCTTCCGATACATTATCCATAAAACGTTCTAAAAGACTTGTTCCAAGATGATTGCCATAAACATTGCCAAAGCTTAAGTTGACTGCCAGAGGTTTATTCTCCCTTTCCGCATAGCGGACCATAAATGTCATCGCACGCATCAGCTCCGTCGTTTTGGGAAAGGAATCCGGCAATGGCACGCCGAGCTTTACAATAATCAAATCGCTCCCTGAAGCAACGCCAATGCCGCTGCCGGCAGCAATGGATGCCACCGCCGTCCCATGGCCGCTGGTATCCCTGCTCATCTGTGTGCCTTCTGCCAACGAATTATTCAACATTTCTCTTGTAAATAAGACCCCTCTTGCAAATCCTTCCGGCGGCAGCCATCCCTTTTCCACATCTGGCTGCAGCGTCTGATCCCACAATGCCAGGATTCTGCTCTTCCCGTCTGCAGTTAAAAATTCACTATTATAATAGTCAATCCCGCTATCCGCAACTCCTACCAGCACACCATTACCTACAAGATTTAACCCCGAACTTCGCATCCCAGCCACATACATGTTGGCGAATGACCCTGATGCGTTCGGAGGATTGCCCACTACGCCTACTCCTGTCAGACAGATATCTCTACGACCATCTACCTGCTGGAAATAAAGCCGTTTCGGAACTTCTATGTATTCTACCTCCTCCAGTCTGGAAAATGCCTGAATCAACCGTTCCGGAATCGTCACGATTGCATAACCGGCAAGCAGTTCCTCTATGACGATCTCCTCTGATGCTGCCTGCCGCAAATCTCCATGATATTTTACGATCAGCTCCCACTGCCTGCTCACTTCATCATAACCAGTCTCCAGATTTCGGGAACGGTTTCGTTCTTCCTGCGTTGCCTGCAAACTCAGATTCAAAAGATTTTCTAATTTTTGGTTATCTTCATCCATAAGCTGTATGTCCATATCTTTCCTGCCTGTCATAATATGATTCATCTAAATTTTATGCCTGCACCCCAGCCTTCTAATACTTATTAATCATTTTCCGCTCTTTCTTTCCATATCCCCCGATCCTATCTTCCCTTACTTTCCATACACTTTATCCTTTCTTTGACATCTTACTGCCCATGATGATAAAATAACAATAGTACAAGGAAATGAGGGTTTCCCACAATATGAACAACTTCATTGAAGAAACCAATATGGAATATCCCGTTGGTGTATATTATGTAGAATTAAATAACATGTTTTTGAATAGAACCCCCTGGCACTGGCATCCGGAACTGGAGATCAGCTTTGTCCGCTCCGGTACGGCAGTATTTGAGATTGGAGAAAAACAGATTGCTGTAGAAGCCGGTTCTGCCATCCTGATCAATGGCGGACATCTCCATTCAATCACAGAAAAAAAAGAGACTGGTTCCTCCAATCCCTGTATCATCTTATCCATTTTATTCCATCCGGATTACCTTTTTGAATCCATGGACTCCTTCCTTGCCATTAAGTATGGAGCGCCGATCATCAAAGATCCGGAATTCCGCTATGCGCTATTTACGCCCGGTGACAGCTGGGGAAAACGCGGCATTGAATGTATCAACGCGATCCTGACTGCAAACCTGAATCAGTCCTATGGTCATGAACTGGTCACCAAAAGCCATTTATGCAGCTTCTGGATACAGCTTCTCGAAAAAGCGGACATCTTCCGGCAAAATACGACTTCTTTTTCCCTGTCGGTTATGGACGAAGAACGTATCAAAGATGCCATCACATTCATTCACGAGCATTATGCCCTGCAGATCACCTTAAAAGATATTGCAGACAGCATCCATGTCAGCAAAAGCGAATGCTGCAGATGTTTTAAACGCGCTATGCAGCTCTCTCCATTTGACTATCTACTGATGTACCGCATCTATGCATCCGCCCTGCAAATGCAGCATGGCGGCAATAAAGCAGAATCCATCGCTTCCTTGGCCGCCAGTGTCGGTTTCAACAATACCAGTTATTATAATAAGATTTTCAAAAAATATCTTTCCTGTACACCCAGACAATACCGGGAGTCCATCCAAAAGAGCCATCGTGATGCGTTAAATCCGTTTGGAATACCACTATCACGTTTGTGATGTTATAGCCCCGCCGCCCTACTCTTCATTCATCTTTAAAAGCTTCGCTGCCTGATCCGCCGCAATGCACGCGTCTATGATCTCCTGAATATCACCGTCCATAATTTTATCCAGTTTATACAGTGTAAGTCCAATCCTATGGTCTGTCACACGTCCCTGCGGGAAATTGTACGTCCTGATTTTCTCCGAACGATCCCCTGTTCCGATCTGACTCCTCCTTGCATCCGCCTCCGCATCATGCATTTTCTGGCTTTCCAGATCATACAGTTTGGCACGCAACAGCGCAAACGCCTTCTCCTTATTCTGAATCTGTGATTTCTCCGTCTGGCTGTAGATCACGATACCGGTAGGATAATGCGTCAAACGCACCGCCGAATCAGTGGTATTGACACACTGACCGCCATTACCGGACGCACGCATGACATCGATACGAATATCCTTCTCATCGATCTGCACATCGACCTCCTCCGCCTCCGGTATCACTGCCACGGATGCTGTCGAGGTATGGATCCTGCCGCCTGACTCTGTCTCCGGAACACGCTGCACCCGATGAACACCGCTTTCGTATTTCAAGACGGAATAGGCTCCCTGTCCACTAACCATAAATTCCACTTCCTTCATCCCGCCAATCCCGGTCTCATCGGCATTGACCAGTTCCATCTTCCAATGTCTTGCCTCTATATAATGCACATACATGCGGTAAAGCTCCGCTGCAAATAAGGCCGCCTCATCTCCGCCCGCTCCGGCTCTGATCTCTACCACCACATTCTTGTCATCATTGGGATCCTTCGGCAGAAGCAGAACCTTCAATTCATGCTCCAGCTCCGCAACACGCTTTTTAGACGCAGCATTTTCCTCCTTCAGCATCTCGCGCATCTCCGGATCTTTTTCTTCCTCCAGCATCATCACGGAGTCCTCAATATCCTGATTGCATTTCCTGTATTCCTTATATGCCTCTACAATCGGAGCAAGATCGCTCTGCTCCTTCATCAGGCTCTTAAAACGCTGTTGGTTGTTGGTAACATCCGGCTCAGAAAGCTCATTTAAAATCTCCTCAAACCGTTTCAGTAAGTCTTCCAATTTATTAAACATCTGATTTTCCCTCTCTAAATTTAATACTTTAAGAATTAGGGCGTTAAAAGCCCTGAATGAAAGTTACCAGTACCAACCTGCACAAAAGAATTTGTGCACACTCCATGCGCCAAACATTCCAATGAGCCTCTTAAAGCGAAAATCGTGTTCAGCAAAGGCTTCCACGATTTTTGAGTCTCATTTCCATGGCGCAAAAGTCGTTTGCACAAACTTCTTTTGTACAGGTTGCCACTGCGACGCAGATAGTTCCACGTTGCCATGTCCGGCTTACATAACTCTTAATTTAAATATTTGCAGTTCCGCAAGCTACCCTGTCAAGTCCCGCGTAATCCTTAACAATACGGACGTCACGGCAGCCCTGATCCTCTAATAGCTTTTTCACCGCATCACCTTGATCGTACCCGATCTCAAAGTAATATTTCCCGCCCGGAGCCAACAGTTCCTTTGTCTCCTGCAATATCCTTCGATAATACTTCAGCCCATCCGATCCTCCATCCAGTGCCAGTACAGGTTCATGATCCCTAACCTCCGGCATCAGCGTAGGAATTACATCACTTGCAATATACGGCGGATTAGATACAATAATATCATAAACGCCCTTGCCACCCGTGGCAATGCCGCCTGTGGCAATGACGTCTGCTGCCAGATCTGTTTTGATCAACTCTACATCAAGTCCAAGCTGTTTGGCATTTTTCTTTGCCGTTTCCAATGCTCCCTCTGAAATGTCAGTTGCTGTTCCCTGACAGCTGTTACTGTATTTTAACAGGCTCAGCACAATACATCCCGATCCTGTTCCAATCTCCAAAATCCTTTTTCCGTCATGTCCGTCTTTCATGATCTCCTCAACAAGGATCTCCGTATCCTGTCGTGGAATCAATACATTTTCGTCCACATAAAAATTCAGTCCCATAAATTCCTGCTGATTGGTAAGATACTGCAGAGGCACGTGATCAGCCCTTTCTAAAATCATCCGCCGATAACATTTTGCATCCTCCTCTGAGACATCCTGCATTCCGCGCAACAGCATATCATTCCGATCCGTACCGCATACATATTCCAGCAACAGTCTGGCGTCCAGAGAAGCCTCCGAAATGCCTGCCAGCTGCAGCCGTTCCACTCCTTCCTGATATAACGCGCGATATTTCATTGGGAAACCATGCCTTTCTTGATATCGGCCTGTTCTTCCTCTGCCGGTGCGGTCTTCTTTCCGAAGCGTTTTTCCTCAAATGCCCGCCAGTCGAATACTGCTTCAATAGCAGCAATGGCTACCTCCACCATATCCGGCTCCGGCTCTCTCGTCGTAATCTTCTGCAGCCACATACCCGGCGCGGAAATAATTCTTACAAGAAGATTGTCGCTTCTTCCTGCGAGACGCAGGATCTCATAAGAAATCCCTGCCACCACCGGAATCAGCAACAGCCGGTAAACGATCCTCATAAGCATGGAATCCGTCCGAATAAAGAAAAACAGAATGATGCTGATGCACATGACGATCAACATAAAGCTGGTTCCACATCTTCTATGCAGTCTGGAACACCGCATGACATTGCGCACCGTAAGTTCTCTTCCACTCTCAATACAATTGATACACTTATGTTCCGCTCCATGATATTGATACAGCCGCCTGATATCCTTCATCAGCGAGATCAATAACACATATAAAACAAATATAAGTATCCTGACCACCCCTTCAATGATGGCAATCAGGGAATCATTTAAGATCCATCTTGATACCAGTTCTGAGATCAGATATGGTAGAAACATAAACAATCCAATCGCCAGTAACATAGAAATACAGACCGTAAATCCCATGACGACATCTTCCGTCTTTTCTTTAAAGATCTTATTCAGCACACCATCCCCTTTGGTTTCTTCCTCTTCTTCATAAAAAGACGCCGAATAAGTCAATGTCTTCATTCCCAGAATCATGGAATCCACAAAGGTGAAAACTCCTCTGACAAATGGAACCTTGCCGACCGCGCCGCTACTGATCGAACCAGAAATGTCCTGCCGGTCAACCGTGATCTTCCCATTCGGAAGACGTACCGCCACTGCATAAGCATTTTTATTTTTCATCATAATTCCTTCCAGAACGGCCTGCCCGCCGATCCCGGAATAACATCTTTTTCTCTTCTTTGCCAAAGTTCTGTCCCGGTCCTTTCTTTTATCCCGCAGAAATTGCAGCGCAAGATTCGTAAGCGCTTTGCGCATCCTCCTTCGTGGATATTAAGCACAAAAAAGGTTGAGATAATTTCTACCTCAACCTTCCCTTCTCATACCGCTATCCTATGCTTCGATTCCGTACTTCTTATTGAATTTATCAATACGTCCGCGAGCCTTCGTAGCCTTCTGCTGTCCTGTATAGAACGGATGGCATTTGGAACAAATTTCAACATGAAGTTCCTTCTTTGTTGAACCTGTTACAAATGTATTGCCACAGTTGCAGGTCACAGTTGCCTGGTAATACTCAGGATGAAGTCCTTCTTTCATAATATTCACCTCTCTATACTTTCTTCTTTTTAAGATTATACCAACCACAAAAATTTACAGCTTGTTTATTGTAGCATAATATCATTTTCTATGCAAGCACTTTTAAAAAAAAGTGGTTTTTTAATGTGGTTTTAAAAAAAATGTGGTTTTAAAAAAAATGTGTTTTTTTAACCATATGGACAAATTCTGCATTGTTCTTAGTTCTGGTAAACATATCCAATACCCTGTCAACCGCTTCATCCGGGCGCACACTGTTAAGCGCCTTACGGATTATGCTGATCGCTTCATATTCTTCATCTGATAATAACAGATCTTCTCTTCGGGTACTTGATTTTGGAATATCGATGGCCGGAAATATACGCCTTTCAGAAAGCTTACGGTCGAGTACCATTTCCATATTGCCTGTGCCCTTGAATTCTTCATAAACCACATCATCCATCTTGCTTCCGGTATCTACCAGCGCTGTTGCAAGAATCGTAAGACTGCCGCCTTCACGCATATTTCTTGCTGCACCAAAAAACCGCTTCGGCATATGTAATGCTGCCGGATCAAGACCGCCGGAAAGGGTACGTCCGCTGGAAGGAATTACCTGATTATAAGCTCTGGTCAATCGCGTGATAGAATCCAGCAAAATAATAACATCCTTCTTATATTCTACCAGACGTCTTGCTCTCTCAATGACCATCTCGGAAACTCTTTTATGATGTTCCGGTGTCTCATCGAATGTGGAATAGATCACTTCCACATTAGGTCCTTCTACTTCTTCCTTCATATCCGTAACTTCCTCAGGACGCTCATCGATCAAAAGAATGATCATGTGCATGTCCGGATTGGATCTTTTCACTGATTTTGCAACATCCTTTAATAAGGTTGTCTTACCGGCTTTCGGTGGTGATACGATCATTCCACGCTGTCCCTTGCCTACCGGACTGATCAAATCCATAATCCTCATGGAAATCGGCGCTCCCGGAGCTTCTAACTGAATCCTTTCATTGGGAAAAATCGGCGTCATATCTTCAAAATTGCACCGCTTGGACGCTTCTTCCGGCAGAAGACCGTTCACCGACTTCAGATACAGCAGTGCAGCAAATTTTTCATTCTGCGTCTTGATTCTGGTATTGCCCGTGACGTAATCTCCTGTCTTCAGACCAAATCTCCTGATCTGACTGGGTGCCACATAAACATCATTTTCACCGGGCAGGAAATTTTCACAACGAATAAAACCAAATCCATCCTGCATCACTTCCAATATACCTCTGGCAGTACGACCACTGTCCAGTTCTGTGAGTTCCTCTTTGGAAAGCATCGCTGCATCATAGGACTGCTTTTTCTCCGGCTTTTCCGACTGATCGGAGGATTTCTTATATTCCGGCTTTCTGTTCTCCTGCGGCTTAGCTTCTTCTATCTTAGCTTCTTCTTTCTTAGCCGCTTCCATTTTGGGCTCTTCTTTTTGCTCGCTTTCTTCCTTATCCTTTTCTAACATCGCCTCTACAATGTCTGCTTTTTTCATCCCGGGTACAATCTTGATACCCCTGTTCTTTGCCATCTCCTTTAGATCGGCAAGATAGATGGATTCATAACGCTCCCTCATCATACTAATGAATGATCTCCTTTCCATAATAAAAACCTGCTTTTACCTGCAGTTTCCCTTAGAAATTAATAATTTGTATTTTACAATTGATTGTTTACCCTTTATACAACGA
>CAMWHY010000032.1 GCA_947174185.1 uncultured Lachnospiraceae bacterium
ATGATGTACAAGATTATCAAGTAATTCATCAGCGTGCTCCGTAACAGCCAGTTTATAAGCCATATTTTATCCTCATTTCTGCCAAAGCAGTTCCAGCATCTTTTACCTGACCGTTTTTTATCTGTTTCTCGGATATTTCGATATCTCGATACATAGAAAGCTGTCGCATGGTACTCTCAAATATTTCCATACTCATGATTACCATATCACCGTATCCGTTTTTGGTAATATAAATAGGTTCATCTGTCTTATGGCACATTTCGGAAATCTCCGAAGTATTTTTCAAATCCTTAATGGGTATAATATGTGGCATTTCATATTCCTCCTATCTATGGGTAAATTATACCATAATTATCCCCTTTTCTCAATCAAATTATTTATTCCCATAAAACACTAAATATAAAAATAAAAGATTTTTTTATTGCGACTCAAGAAATTTAGTTTTCACCTATGCCCCAGTGCTATTATACCGTTTCAGCCCCCTGTGCCATATGGCATACGAAATAGCTCCCATAACCAGCGCAATCACCGGCGACCAGCAAAAGACATGAGAATATGGAACGACTTTCCCTAGCAGCTTTGCTACAGGATAATAGCCTGTAAATGCATAGGGAACAACAAACGTAAGTAACTCTCGCATTCCCTTTCCATAGATCTGTATCGGGTAGTCACAGAAATTTTTAAGACCATAATTATTATCTGTCAACAATGACACTATTTCCTCACTTTTTATCGTCCAAAAGCTGACCGCTCCGGTTATGACTGTAATAGAAGAAAAAATTACAAATGCCGCAAGAAGACAGATGAGGTAGTAGCCGACTCTTTCCACCGTCCAGTCGATCTGCAACCGTTTCATGCTGTATATCCAAAATACAACAGAAAAGAACAGTCGCGGCAGGAAGGTATACTGAAACTGCTGAAGGACCAGATATACAAATGGGCTGACCGGCCTCGTCAGATATAAATCAAATTTCCCTGTACGAACCAGCTCTCCAATATCCCGCATGGGGCTCCAAAAGAAAAAGCAGCTAAATGAATAAGCAAGCCAACTTGTGGTAAACATAAATAGCACCTCATATTTGTTCCAACCTGCAATGGATTCAAAATTGTAGAAAATCACCCAGAAACCTGCAAAATAAACTCCGATCAAGATTGTATTTGCGATCAATTCCAGCAAAAGCGCAAAATGGTACTCCAATTTTCCCTTCATATATACAATCACAAATCGAAGATATAGTCTTATATATTTCATAGATCAGCCTCCTTGAACAACCAATTTATTCCTACCTATGCGCCAGATGATCTGCACCAGTATGTACAGTACGACCAGCCACATCACCTGAACACCGATGAATTGCCAGGTCTCAATGACTTTCATGCTGCTTGTCAGAATAGAAACCGGTATTGCATAAATTGCACGAAACGGAAGAAATATATTGATTCTATTCAGGGTTTCCGGAAACATAGTGACAGGAATCCATGCTCCGGACAAAAGCTTATAGATCGCACCGAAAAACATGTTGATCGGCCATGTCACGATCAGCCAGAAGGCAAGAAGCCCAATGACAAGAGAATAAAGAAACTGAATACCATATGCAAGGAAAACAGAAAGGATTCCCAATCCTATCTGTCCAAAACATAAAAGTGGCAGAGATACACTGACTTTCACAAGTACGATCAGGGGAACCAGATAACACAGAATCTTAATGGCTGTATCCCCCAGATGTCTTGCGAGCAGCATCCGCTTGAATCCGATCGGACGGATAAGTTCCGTAGCAATATTTCCTGACTGTATCTGGGCATTGACTTTTTCTATAACATTACACTCAATGACGGTGGAAACGATGGTTGCTACTACTATATACCGTAGTGTATCTGCTTTGTTCAAGTCAGGATGTTTCATGCTATTTGAGGCAAACAGGGCTGACCATATACAAAATTGCAGATACAAATAGATGATCTTGGAAAACAACTTTACCCATACTGCACTTGGATAGACGAGGTATTCCTTCATTCCGATTCTTACATGATCAACATACTTTTTCATAAAAAGCTCCCTTCATATATATGCTTGATTATCTGCTCAAGATTGATCTCTTCTTCACCCTGACTGCTGCCATACTGTATGGCATAGCTCTTTTTCATAGCCTCCAGTGAACCATCATATAACAGGCTTCCTCTGTCAATCACAAGCATTTTATGGCACAGTGCTTCGATGTCGGAAACATCATGGGTCGTTAAGATCACGGTAGTATGCCGCTCCCGATTGATCTGACTGATAAAATCCCGAATCCTGTCCTTTGCCAGCACATCAATTCCTATGGTTGGTTCATCCAGAAATAAGATCTCCGGATTATATATCAGTGCCGCTGCCAGATCTGCTTTCATCCTCTGTCCCAAACTAAGCAGTCTGGGCGGTTTATACATATACTCCTGTAGATTTAGAATATCCGTGAACATCTCCATATTTTTGTTGTATATTTCATTTGGAATATAATACATATCTTTAAATAAGCGGAAGGATTCAATCACCGGGATATCCCAGCACAACACACTTCTCTGACCGAACACAACTCCGATCTTCCTCATGATCTCCCGACGTTTTTTCTTGTAATCCAGCCCATTGATCCGTATGCTGCCGCTATCCGGTATCAGGATTCCTGTCAGCATCTTTATCGTCGTGGATTTTCCCGCGCCATTTGATCCTATAAAGCCCACAATATCCCCTTTTTGTATTGTAAAAGAAATATCCTTTACTGCTTCGATCTGTGAATACTTCTTAGCAGTCAAGAAACCGCCCTCGCGATTCTTTACCTTAAAGGACTTCCTGAGTTCTATTGCTTCGATACTGGTATTATCTGTATTCATCTTGCACCTCCCCTACTTATCTAGTATAATAACGCTATACTAACCATCAGTAAAATTGAAAAATCAGATACCAAGATTCATTTTTTTTGATAGGAGATATAAAATGACGCTTACGCAACTTTCAACCTTTATAGCAATCGTAGAAAACGGAAGTTTTACTGCTGCCGCCAATCAGCTTGGTTATGCACAGTCAACGATCACAACGCAGATAAAACAACTGGAAGATGAACTGAACTGTCTTCTCTTTGAAAGACTTGGAAAATCACTGATACTTACGCGGGAAGGAAGAAATCTGATAGAATACGCCCAGAAAATGCTACAGCTTGAGAGGGAAATACTGCTTGAAATCTCTTCTTCAGAGGAGCCAAGCGGAATACTGAAGGTGGGCGTATCGGAATCATTATGCTATCAGGTGCTGCCGAAAATGCTGGCAGACTTCAATAGGCAATATCCTAAGGTGGAAATACAGCTGCAATTCATCACACACGACACATTTCCATCATTACTGAAAAATGGAGAACTGGATCTCGTCTATACCCTGAATCCATCCATAGATGCACCGGAACTGACCTTGCTATATAAGAAAGAAGAAACTCTCGGCTTTTATGTAAGCCCGAACCATCCACTTGCACACAAAGAACAAGTGAATGAAAAAGATTTGGATAACATGCCACTGCTCTTAACAGGGCAAAACTGTAATTTTCGGAAAATGCTTCTGAATGCCCTATACGAAAAACATATTGTCCCAAGAATTGTTCTTGGGACAAGTCACAAAGAAATCCTGAAACAATTTGCAATTGACAATTTAGGTATCGCTTTTATACCGGATATCACTGCCGAAAATGAAATGAGAGCCGGAATCCTCCGGAAACTCGACTGGCATGGAAATGCTTTTCCAATTTATTCACAGGTCTTTATCCATAAGGATAAAACGCCAAATATAACAATCAATGAATTTATTAAGATGATCAAAAAAGAAAACATATGATTTATGACTTTCCTGGATGTATAAGGTATTTTATAGTATTCCTAAACTTCCCAGTACCCGTTTTTGTTTGACCCATGTCGAATGATTTTCCCCTCACTCTTTAATTTAGCTAAAATGCGTTGTACCTGTCTCTGCGTAATTCTTAGAGATTCAGCCAGCATTTTCGCCGACATACTGCCATCCTGCCTTAATAAGATAATTATTTTTTCCTCATTTTTTACGACATTTTCTGCGACATTTATTGCGACATTTATTGCGACATTTGTTCTGCTATTTACCTCGCTGATTTCCTTTAATGCATCACCTATCATCCCAAGCATAAACTCAACAAATTCGGTAGAATCTCCGGCATTGTCAGCCCGCTGCAATACTTTATAATATTCATCCTGGTTTTCATACACAAGCGTTTCCACCGGAATCCATGCAAAAACTTCTTTCCATTTCTGTAGAATCATAGACTGCCACAATCTTCCCATCCTACCATTACCGTCTGCAAATGGATGAATAAATTCAAACTCATAATGAAAAATACAGGATTTTACAAGCGGATGAAATTTCGACTGCTTCAACCATATAAACAACTGTTTCATCAAATCTGGCACATACTTTGCAGGCGTCCCAGCATGAATCAACACTGTTCCAGCATAAACGCCAACATTCCCACTTCTGAAACTTCCAGCTCCTTTCACAAGACCTTCCATCATAAACTTATGAGCTTTCAAAAGATTCTTTATGTTATATGGATCAAGGTCAGATGCTCTTTCATAAGCCTCATAGGCATTCTTTACCTCTCGGATATCCTGCGGCGGTCCTAATATCCGCTTTCCATTTATGACATCCGTAACCTGCTCCAGAGTAAGCGTATTCTGCTCTATCGCTAAAGATGAGTATATTGTCTTGATCCGATTTTCCCTGCGGAGAATTGGGTTTGGACGCAAAGCATCGTATGTTGTGATTGTACCAACATACTCTCCTATCTCCACTATTAAATTTGTTATCTCCTCATTCATTGTAAAAGGAGGTTGATAATTTTCACTCATACCATTTTCTAATCCCTTTGTACCGCGCTGTATTTATTTGATTATATCACTTCAATTCTCCATTTACTATAAAAATATAAGGCATGGCAGCCACCACACCTAACATTTCTTATAGCTTGGAGCCAATCTAATCCCCGATAAACTGGAATTTGTATTATTCAAATTATAATATCTACTTCTCTTGAAAAACTCTATATTCTTCACAAATTTTTCGATATTCATCTGATAATGGCATTAGATGCAAATAAGTATTTTCTTTTGTATCATTTTTATATGGAAAATCTCGAAGAGTAATATAATAATCTATAATTTTGAAATCATTCTCCTTTATAACAATCGGTGTATTTGTTATACCAAGAAACGATTGAATCAGAATGTAGATTTCTTTAATGATAAGGTTTACTCCTGTCTCTGCTTGATCATCATCTAATCCGTATGTGATTAAGATATCTGCCATAGCTTCACGCATTGCTTCTTTATTGTAGTATAGCCTCACAACGGGATGCGGATGCGTAAGCGTTGAAAAATCATCTATTTCATCCATATGGTTCGAATCAAAAATCTGAAACTCAATGGTAAGGGAAAGCCAATACAAAACTGCTAATTGTTTGAGAATAGCTAATATCTCTTTGGAATCATAGTTATCGTTCTGGACTATTGCATAAAACATTGAACAAAATACATCCTTTGTGCTTAGCCAGTCTGCAACCATCTCATGTTCCTGAAGTTCATAGCTACCAATTCGTGTAGCATCATATTCTTCATACATACCTCCAGAGACATCTACGTGCTTTGCGGTAATATGTCCGCATTCATGATAAAAGATATGCAACAGTATTATGGTAGCAAATAGATTGTTTAAGTCTTCTCGATATGTATCATCTTCAAAACGCTCAAATACCCCTAAATTTTTAGCTCGCCCAAAAAACTGCAAATCATCTGACGTATATCTTCTTGTTATATCCTGAATTTTATAATCTAAACATAAACAACTAGGATAAATTTTTATAAGGTACACATTATCTTTCACGTGACAAACACCTGCATTCAATTCATCATTCTTTGGGACTTCTATGTCAATCTGTATACCTAATTCATTACAATAGGGTAAACTCATAGCATGAAGAAATCCAATTATTTTTTTATATCTTTCATTTAAATTTTCGCTCATATTCACTCCAATTATTAAACTCATACAAAATTTCCGATTTTAATTTAATAATTTTTCTTTAATCTTCCTGTAGAGTGTTATAATATCTTTCTATGTCATACCCCGAATGAAGAATAATTTCTTTTCCCTTACTTTTAGCAAACTCTATTTCTTTTGAAACCTGATTGCCAATGTATCCTTGAATGTCAACAACATAAATAGCATCCGAGAGTTCAATTTTCCTAAAATGTGCCTTTTCGAGAAAGCCTCTCTCCTTCTCCGAAATCTCCATATTATCTGCATTATATACACATTGTAAAACATTTAAATTATGGTTTGTTTCTAACAGGAATGCTATTCTTTGCATTTCTTTCTCAAATTTCATGCTTCCACATATTGTTACTGTCTTCATAATTTATTCCCTTTATCAGCTTTGTAAATGAACTGCCGATCACTTAGTTTTCATTGATTGCATACAAGGCAGCCAGTCGAATTTGTTTCAGCAATTCATTTGACAACTTTTCATAATCATCATCCAGCCCTTTCTCATGTGCACTGTAGGGCGGACCATCATTCCAAGATCCCATCGCGCCAAACACATCCGCTATAGAAGAAGCATAAAACATTCTCTTGTTTTCTTCTGAAAGGTCTGGTAAATGGATTGGTCTGCCACCAGGATATTGATTCGGGATCTCACTTTTACCGCTTAAAATGTCATACGCATTGCGAAATATATCTCCGAAGTTTTTAAATTCAATTTGATCCGCAAATTCACCTATTCTTAAAAGGATATCCTTAAATTCCTTACTATTATTTTCAAATTGCGGCATTGTGGAGGGTGGATTATCCCATTGATATTCTTGATATACAACATTCCATTTCTTCTGGTCCTTGTCAAATTCCCATGTTGCAATCCAATATGTGACCAGATCTTTCTTATAAGCAGTAAGAATACATGATCGATGTACATTAGAAAATCCTAACAGCGCTCTATCCGGAACTTGTAAAGGAGTAAGGAACTTGATATCATAAACTCCTTTTTCCATGCAATATCTGAACCATTCCTGAGGATCACCCGCTTCAACGGATTTTTCCCGGAAGAGCGTTTTATGCGGAAGAAAACAGAATTTTACAGAATTGACATAGTCATCGCACAGATATGTAAACTCTTTCTTTGTTGTTATTGAATTTCTCGCTGCATTCACCAGCATACATATTTGATGCATCTCACCATTCATCATCATACCTCCCCAATTACAGGAAATATTATAACATAAAATCAACGGGTATGCTGAACTAATATTGATATACTCTCATACTTACTTCCTCCTATTCTGACCAGTCCATTTCTTCCTTAGAAATCCCTAATTTCCTGCATTCGTTACATACATGTTCTTTTTCCGTCTGGTTACCAATGTGATATTTTAAAATTTTATCTTTAAACACGATATATTTTTCATTACCTGCCTTAAAGTCAACATACCAATTTCCGCCTTTATCAGGATCAGACAGCATGACTTTAGAAATAAGTTCCGGAAAATCTTTCCTATCACTTGTAAAAAACAATGCAGTCCAGTATTTGGGGTTCCCACCAGTATTCCACAATTCCATTTTATGAATATTAAGATAGTCAATAATACTATCATCCACGATACTTTCTTTGATTAATACTCCTTCATATAATTCCTGTTTCTTTATTGAAATTGCGTTATCGCAGCAATGATGCGCATCTTTCACCTCATTTAATGTCAATTCATCCTTTAATAAGACATCCATAGATACCCGAAAGATTTCACCCAATATCAATAGTTTATCTGTCTCCGGCAATGCAATGTCAGCTTCCCATTTAGATATGGATTGTCTGCTGACATTACATATTGATGCAAGCTCTTCCTGAGTCATTCTGTTTGCTTTTCTTAATTCTATAATTTTTTCTGATAATTTCATTGTCACAGCCTCCTTTGTTATTTTATATTATACAAAATAGCCATCTTACTTACCATCAACATGAAAGTGCTTTTTTGCAACTTGCAGTTGCAAATAAAGAAGCTGCCTATGGGCAGCTTTTTTGTCTTTCCAACAGTATTTATAATCCTCAATGATTTTCCCTACAGAAATCCCTTGTCCTGCGCATGATATCCTTTAAGGTTTCAAGATTACTCAAGGTATCATCGCATTCAAGGGAGTGATCGCAGCCATCATAGACCGTAAGCGGAATGTGATTTTCATTGGAAAGCCGGATGATCTCATCCGTATCGCTCCAGGGGTCCGCCGTCCCAATAAACCCGATTGCATGATCCGGCGCACAAAGATACGTCTGCGCCACAGGCGTATACAAGATGTGCCTTGCACCTTTTAAACCATATTTCTCAGCATATGATGTTGCAATGACCGTACCAATACTTTTTGATACAAAAAGAATATCATCATATTCAGCCCAAACGATGTCTGCAAGTTCAGCTTCCGCCTCCAAAAACAGCGTATCAAATGTCTCTTTCATTTTCTTCTCATCGCCACGGATATTTCCGGCTTTATATGTGTAGTTCACCTTTCGATAATTGGTATATCCCGCTTCACAGGCGGCCGCCCTACTGTGGTATAGAAGGGGTTTGTCGCAATGGTATCCTACGCCTGGAAAGTAAACTGCTATCTTTTTCATAATATTTCCTTTCGATTCTTCATTGTATTGTTGTTCCCCGGCAAAAGACTACTTATCCATCATTCTTTACCAGTCTTCGGAAAGCCTCTTCCAACGGTTCCCAATCCGGATTTCTGTCATCTTCCATGGATTCCACAAGCGCTTTATAATATGCCAGCTTTTCTTCAATATACTGATTGATCGCTGCAATCTTAGGCGCCTTATCCGACTCAGACATTTGAATCTTCTTAGCCAAAAGATCTTCAACTGCTGCCTTCATTTCATCTTCCAATACGGTGTTGAATAATTCATCAAACAATACCGGCGGCGGACACTTCTTCTCCTCAATCCACTTACAAGCCAGAATCGGTCGGAGCACATAAAAATATTTTTTGTACTTCACCATGTCATCCATCAGATGTTCATGATAATTCTTATTGGCAGTTCCATAATAATGATAAAGGGATGGTTTACATGCAAAATAATTCTGCGCCACCTGACTATACAGATTCTTCCATTCTTCTGTGGTGTAATACACCACAGAAGAATCGCTCCACTCAAACAACGTAGCATTGGACTTATGAAAATGCTTTAACGCCTTCTTTAAATCCCAACCATTGATATCCAGCACCTCATTTAATTCCCAGTCAATAAAATCCTTGGTATCCCGCAAGGACAGGTAGAAGTCCTGATCTCTCACATAGATAAATCTCACATCATAGTCGCTGTCCGGGGATGCAAAGCCCCAAGCTCTGCTGCCAGACTCTATTACATGCAATACTTTAATATTCTCTTTTTCTTCAATCTCTTTGATCTTAAGAAGGACAAGCTCCTCCACCGGTCCCTCAAAGCCCTCATATTTCATCGCGTACCACTCTTTCATTGATGGTCATTACCAGTTCCTGAACCTCTGTCATATCAGGTTCTTCCGGCAAATCTGTATTTTCTGCTGCATAATGCAATCTCTTTTCAAAATCCGAAAGCATTTCATAAAAGCTCTCGTGGAATGTTCCGTCTTCCTTCTGATACTTTCCAGATCTGATATCCATCAGAAGATCATGCTCTTTTTTTCTGTATGTATTGATCTCACCCTTCTCCAAGATATCCAGCGCCATCATAAACAATCGAATCAAATGCATTGCATGCTTGTTTAAGTGCTGATCATCTTTCTTCTTATTTCGCTTTCCGATTTTCTCATAGTCACGAACCACATTCGCCATTGTATTCCACATACTAGAATAATCACGAAGCGGATAATGGGTCATATTGGCATTGACAAAGATCTCCGTCTCCAGTTCCGGGTTCACTGCCGTATCAATGAATATTTCCAGACTACCATTTTCAAAATGCTTATAATGATTATTAAAATCATGCATTGCATTCCTTACGGAATTGAAGATATGCTGCTCCTTTTCGCTCTGCGGAAAGGTATCTCTGGCAAGGGCATTCTGCAGTCTGCGAAGCTGTGCATCTGCATATCCACCAAAAGAATTGATCGCTCTTCTTGATAGAAACAGCTTCCTATGATCCAGAAGCAACCGCCCAATATCATTCAGGTACAAATAATGCTCAGGATTCAATCCCAAAAGTTCTATGGTATTCGGATTACAGCTAAGCAACAGCGTAACCATCTTATTAAATGCATAAATCACCGTATCGGTATTCTCATCCACATACTGTTCAAACTGCGTAAGACCAATCAGATCCGATTTCTGATTCAAAGTAATCCCCCGAATATCAATATCACTAGTTCCGATATTAGTTCCATAAGAGTAGCTACCGGCAAGCCCCAGAAGAATCACATGCCTGCCGAGACGCTCATTGGTCTTAATAAATTCATATTCGGTTTGCTGTAGAATTCTGTTGTATTCCAATGATTGGGCTCCTTGTAAAAATCTATAAGTGGCTAAAGAGCAGAAAATTCTTCAATGCTCTTTACTTGTCCTAGTATAACTGAAAAGAAAGCATACTGATTCGCTATCCTTGGAGCAATCGATAGGGGTTCCATTATAATCATTGATTTAGCACTGGTGATTTTATTTTATTGATCGAATCAATATTACTCAATGATTGTAGCGACACGACCAGATCCTACTGTACGTCCACCCTCACGGATTTGGTTGAGATATTCTTATGGAACAAATGGCGTGGGTTTAGGGTTTTCTGTTATCACTTTCTCATAAAAGATTGTACTTGTCTATAGATTCAAAATTTTTGTAGCCAACAACCATCAAACTCTATATATATTTTATAATCGTCGGCTTTCAATATATCCTTTAAATTTAGATGCTGTCAACTACCATTGAGGACACACTTATATAACTTCATAATAAATTACCAGTTCGCAATAATAATTTTATTAATTTCTAAAATATTATTAAACTTAATTATGATAAGGTTGTTTCACTTAGCGATTAACGACACCATAAATCGCACATTATTCAGTTATTCAAATTTTTTAAATAGCTTTACTAATTTCCCAAATTCTTTTTTAACCTTCTGGATATATTCATTATACTCTGGAATGTTCACATATTTACATTTTTCAATCTTTTGCCCAAAAAATTCCACTTTTTTTTGAGTTAGTGGACTTACCTTCTTTCGCGCTTTCATTAACTCATTCATTGTTAATAAATCAATTCGTCTCAAAAAAAAGTGACCTAACTCATCGCTTTCAAAGTGTCTCTCGAAAGCTCTCAAAGTACTTTGCCAATCGGAATATTCATCATCATAATATGGCATTTCATTTTCATAGATAGCATCTGCATAGTAAGCTAGATGATACCCTCTATTTGCCTTAGAGAGATTTTCATCCTTGGACAGTATATTATAAAACTCCTCCTCCCTGTCTAAACGCCCCATTTTTATCGCTCCGAAGTATAGCGATAATCGAACTGAAATATGATTTTCTGAATTGAATGCTTGTTCAATACTTTCTTCTCTTTTTTTTGATTCCAAGCGGCACATATGATATGCTGCATGTACTCTTGTCGAGATTGCTTCAATTGTATTTTTTCCTATGTTATAAAGATACTGTTCGCGAATAGCTTCGTATATTGTCTCCTGTTCTTTTCTCGATTTTTCTTTCCATATTCCTCTAAAGTAACGATTTATTTCAGGTCTAACTACCATCTGTAAAAACTCTGGATATGGTTCACTCTTATGTATGCAAGAATCTACCAATAATCTAGCGACAAGATATTCCATAAATTGCTCATGGAAAGTGCCATTAATAACGCCTGACTTACACTCAAACAACGCATCAAGCCAAGGCTCAACATTTCCATAAAACAGTCCCTCAAACCTATGTTCAACCATATCATTCATATCTGCGACTTTCAATTTCAAATTTTGAATTCTGTGCAAATACAACTTCCATGCAATAAACTCCCAAAGCTGAACAAGAATTTCATTAGACACAGTACTTGTCTTAGCCTTTGCACATTCTCTTTTTGAAAGGTCGGTCATCCAACAACTAAATAGCTCAACACGAGAAATATCTTCAATACTACCTTCATCCTGTCGATTATCAAGGAACCACAAAAACATGGTAACAAGAAGTGGACTATCTAATAATTCTTGCAAATCATTATTATCTTCAATTGCTTTAATTATTTTTTCCCCTTTCTCCTTATCCATTTCGCCCTTCAAATAAAAATTTGAGATATAATTCTTAGCAGTAGCAATATCCCATTTATTCATTTTTACCCTAATACCAAACTTATCTGAAAAATTATACTCATTAAGGTAACGAGTCGTATATTGTTGACGACATGTCAGCACTAGTTGATACTTAAAAATTGACGAATTTCTTATTCTATTCAAATCAGCTGTCGATAATGATTCAGCTAGTTCATCAAATCCATCACAATAGAGTCGAATTTTCAATTGACGTAGATTTAAATTTGGATATTTTTCTTTTGACATCAATTCTTCCATATCATTCGCAATAAATTCCTCTATGTCGAAACTATAATTACTTCCCTTATTTCTCAATGGTAAAAAAAGCGGAAGATCATACTCAGGGCTATCTTTTAATCCATCAACATGATCTGAAAAGCACTTCGCTAAAATAGTAGTTTTACCATACCCAGCTTCCCCATATATCAAAATTGAATTACTGGTAGGTAATACCTCCTTTATCTCATCACTTAATTTGCTAGACTTATTTTTGATTTTTGCTCCTCCTGAAACAATTTTATGTGGAGCTTCAATGTAATATTCAGACGAGAATACATCACCAAGAGACATTCCTATCGCAGTAGAAGTGTGTCGGTTCAGCAAAGATTCTTTTTGGGCTTCGGCTAATCGCTGAATTAACATTCGAGAATAACCACTCAGTTTCCCTTCAATAGCATCCTTCAGTTCATTAACATTCGTATAAAAATCCATCCAATTACTTGTTTCATGCTCTAAAAAGGAGTTTTGCACATCATCTATAAAATGCAATGTCTGCGTCTTTTCAACGTATGTACAAATATATTTTTTGTCAAATTCTTCTCTATATGATAATACATCTTTGGATTCTTTGGATAAATATCCCTCATCAATACAAAACTTCTTAAACGACTTTTTATATGCGTGATGTTCATCATATGTTTTTTTATTAACAAAAAGGAACACTGGTATTCCTCTTTTTATAGCCCCTAAATACTCTGCTTCAGTAATAGTATATCCCTTTGTACTCTCCTCAGTTCCACAGTATGTACCGCCGCTTCGTTTATCAATAATAACAATCGCAATGTCTACTCGCCCCAATGCCGCTAAGCAAGAATCATGTGAATGAAGGTTTGTTTCTACTGGAAATTCTGGCAATTCATATGCTGATACAGAAAAACCTTTTTTCTTAAGCACGGCAATTACTTCTTGTCGATAATCTTTTAAATCATATGCAGTTGATAAAATACTTACCATCCACGGTTGTACCATTCTCAATTACTCCTTTCACTTTTGAAAGATTAATATGCTTTCCTTATCAACTCCTCCAACCTGAATTACTCTGCTTCCTATCCGCCTTTCTTGGCGAAATAGTAAAGACAATCCATATTCAGATTGTAGTATTTCAATCAAATCAGCAATTATATCATATTCGGATATAACTTTAGCTTTACCCTTTCCAATAACAAGTGCCAAGAAACCATCCTTTTTGAGAACACGACTAATATTTCCAAATACCATTTTCATGTCAGAATAAAACTTAGGAACTACAACATCGCTCTTTCTTCTACGCATTGCTCTAGAACCAATTTCCTGATTTATATCTTGATCAAATGCTTTTCTATTTTCAAAAAAAAGATTCATTAATCTCATCGTTTTTATATAATCTTGGGAACATAAATACGGCGGGGAAGTAACTACTAGATCAACACTTCCATCTGTTATCCAAGATAAATCTTTTGCGTCTCCAGTTACAATCTTTCTGTTTTTTAGAATTATTTTCAAATCAGTTTTTGGATAAGCTAGCTTATATTGAACAATAAACTCCTGCGAAGCTTGTATTATCTGCTCAATTTTATCACAATACAACGATATAGCATCCTTCTCTCGCTTTTGAACCGGTTTACAGTTATCTGTTATATAGGTAAAATGACCTTGTTGCGAACTTGCAAACTTAAGTATCGAAGAAAAGGCTAATTTACGAATCAAAAGCAACCTAGTATTTCCTTCGTTCTCATCATTGTGAATTAGTTTCACAATAGCAAGCAAAATAAGTATAGTATTTTCATGAAACCAGTCTTTTATTTCTAAATTAACGCCATATGTTTGAATTATCTCATCAACTTCATCTAATTGGGGAATATTACTTATAACTCGTTCTCTTTCATTTTCTAAACCATTTTTCTCTTGCATTACATAATCTAAAGCAGCAAATAATCCTTCAACACTCTCTGCAGCAAATGGATTCAAATCGCAATATATTGCATTTCTATTCTGTAAGATTGTTTCGATTGCTGTTGTCCCTTTGCCACCAAACGGATCCAAGACTGTGTCCCCTTGTTCGGACAAAGATGCAACTAGGAGCTTCGGTATTGGAGAAATAAATGCTGCCGGATACCATGGTATTGAATTCATATCAAGTGGGTATTTTGTACTGATAAAATCAGAAAAATCCCAATTGATTTTCTGTAGTTGATTTATTATCTCGTTTATCTTTTCTTTTTCCATAAACAGAAACCTCGAACTTTTTAAATATTTTCTCCTTCAATTCCTTTATCATCTCTTCCAATTCTTTTGAAGAAAAAGAAACTACCTTTCTGACCCTTGCCCCATCAGTACTAGTTATTGTTTTGTAACTATTACTTGCATTTGGAGTAAAAAGACCTAACAAAGCTCCCTGACAACTTGTATCTGCGTTGCCATCAATAGGCACTGATTGTCCCATCATTAATGCTTCTGTTTGAATTGGTCTTTTACGCTTATCTAAATAAAAATTTGCTACAACTGCATTTATAGTGGCATCATCTTTTTCTTGATTATCCTCAGATATTTCCATTTTTTTTCTATAATAATCACTCGCAACAGTTTCTATATCCGCAAGGTGGCTATTAATATATGATGAAACTTTTTCTCCCTTAATATATAAAACACACAAATTGTGAAACGGTTTATTGAGCAAAACTCGTTTCATAATTGAAGCACTTTTTTTATTTTTCAATAAGTAATTATGCAAAATCTCCGCATCTGTCAATTTCCAAGACTCCTTATTCAATTGACATTCTAAATCTGGTTCATGTATCAGCAATAACAAAGATTTCTTAATCATTGTTTGATATGAAAAATCTTCAATACTATCAAAAATAGCTGAGTATTGCTCATCTCGTATTCTTTGCCACTGTCGAATATCTTGTATATATAATGCATTATAGCATATTTCACCTTTATCATTAAAAATAAATGATGATGCCAATCGTTTTGCCAAATTACAATCTTTTAAATCAATTATACCCATTGCAGTTGAAGCTCTAATAATATTATCTATGTTATCCAGATCCATACCATTTCCATTTAGAAGAAAAGATAATGGTTCGGACTTATCTCCCACGATCAATTTTGCTATCCTGTATACATCTAGTCCTAGTTTTCTTCCTGCCTTGCTTTGGCATACACTTCGCAACCTTATCGTATTACCCATGTATATTTGTTCCAAATTACCAGCATATGAATCATTTTTGCCTTCAATAATTTGTCTCAGATTATTCTCGTGATCAAATTCATATTCAACTTGCAACACTTCTTCCATTGCATGTGCAAAGGGTGGCGTTCCTACATCATGGTATAGACATGCCATCATTAGCTCTATTTTGTCCTTTTCGGACAAGTTCAGTGATTTCGCACATATTCCTGCCAAATAACATACCCCAAGAGAATGTTCGTATCTTGAAGCATTTGAGAATGCAGGAAATGACACAAACTGATTATTTGCCATTCTAACATCTCTCAGCCTTAATAATCCAGGACAGTCAAGCAGATTTTGTATTAAATCAGGAAAAACAATTTCACCATATAATCTATCATATATTTTCACGTACTAATCTTCCTTTCCTTTAATATTAAATCGGTCTTTAATCATATTATTATCTTCATAAGGAGTTCCTTTGTAAAATTCCGAGTATGCATAATCCACCAATTGAAGAAGGTTTTCCTTTGATAGCTCTTCATTCTCATATACTATCTCTCCCCATGGAAGTTTATCATTTAACACAATCTGAACCCACTCAGTATTTGATGAAAATAACCGATTATATAAGGGTGTGCCCGGGTAAACAAACAAAGGATTGAATTGTGCAAAATCTAGCGATAACTTTTTTGCCTCTTCAACTAATTTTTTAATATCTTCTTCTCTCTCCGTCTCACCACCAAGAATAAATGTTGCACACACCATAAGCCCAAATCTCTTAACACTTAATATCTGTTCTTTTAACCCTTCCCAATTACCTTTTTTTCCTAAAAAAGCCAAACCATTTTTAGACATTTTTTCGATACCAAGATTAATCTGTAAACATCCTGCTTCAACCAATCTATGTACTGAAGAATTTTTTAATAAAATGAAAAAATCTGGTCTCATCTCTATCTGCCAATGCATTTTTACATCTTCAGTAATCAATAGCTCACAGAAAGCTTCCACTTCTTCATTAACTCGCTGCCTATCTGAGAAGAAACAATCGTCATAAAAAACAATATTATTAACATGATAGTTTGCTTTAATATATTTCATTTCAGAAACAATGCTCTTATAGGTTCTCTTTCTAAAAGGAATATGACTGTTTGTCATATTACCAGATACACAATAATTACACCTATATGGACATCCTCTGGATGCTATCATTGCCATCATTGGCTCCTGCTGTTCCAAAGTATTTTTTCGTCGTAACGAAAACATATCATTTTCTTCTGTAGGTCTATACGGAAAAGGAAGTTTGTCTAAATTATCAATAGCATTTACTACTAATCTATCACGATAAGAAACAAATTTGCTATATGCAATACTTTCTTTTTTTTTGATGGTCTTTATCACATCAACAACAGCCTCTTCGCCATCCCCTTTAATCAAATAATCAATCCCCAGTACATCAAAGAAAACCTTCTCTTGACCCTCAATAGAAGCAAATGGTCCTCCCGCAAACAGAGGAACTTCCGAAACTACTTTTTGGCAAACATGCGCAATAATGCGAAGCGCTTTAAGTTGAGTTGTAATACATGGTCCAACTCCTATTACAACAGGAGAATATTTGCTTATTATCTCCCACAATTTCTTTTCAAGGATATTCAAATCTTCATCATAACAAGAATCAACTATTTCCGTACAATTTATTATCTCCCAAGAATATCCTTCTCTTTCAAGAGAAGAAATAATATACCCGATTCCCATAGGAAATATTTTTCCACCTCCGTTTCTTCTGTGAAAAGGTGGGATAATGAAAAGAATGTCTACCGAAATCATAATATCTTTCGCTCCAATTCTGTTCTTAAATAATACAAACAGCATTATTATCATAAAAAGCTAATATATATACCCTATTAACATTATATATAATCAATTTCTTTTTCTCAATACGCCAATACGCTTTCTTTAGATTGTCTATTTATTTTTATCTCCAGTTCCATACAGTACTGGAACTTCCGCCACCATAGATTAGTTCTGTGCCACATCACAGGAATATGTGCCAGACTCCTCCGATAACTTCATTCACTTTTTCCTCATTTCCCGATACACAACCTCTGCCAACGCACTCATAATCGCATTATATTTAGCCGTATCCTCAAACAAACTCTGATATGATTCTTGCGCTTCCATATATCCATCTTGAGCCGCCGCACCAAACGCTTTTGGAAAGATACTTTCAACAAAAATCTGCGGATCAGAGGACTGTGCCATCTTTTTCAATTTATTATCAGAAAGGAGCTTATCTCTCAGTGCTGACAAAATAACTTTATCTCCCTCTGTAAAATTTCCTTTAAATTTTTCATTAATCTTTGCTATTACCTCATCCAAAGGTGTTTTTTCATCTAATCCCTTAACACCTTTGTGCTTTGCCGGGACATATACGGTCTTTGCTTCTTCCAACGCAATTTCCCCTTGAAATGTCTTTTGCAGTTTGTAATATTCCAACTTCAGCTTACCTTCCAAATCAATCAGTTCTACAGGGTCTTTAGGCAATAAGCCAATTAAATAAGAGCAAAAAACATACTCCTTCTGTAATTCTTTATCAAACATTCGAAGAATCTGCGATATGTAGCTATACCATTTAATCAAGTTACGAACCTGTCTACGGAATTGGTATCTTTCGTTCTGAGTCTTTTTGTTATAACGGTTGGAAACAGGAAGTAAAATACTGCTCATCCGCCCCATTGCCCTGTCGTCCTGCCTGCCTTTTTTGTAATACTCGTTTGTAAAGGCTTCAATATCCTCATCCGAGTATATGCCATAAGCTCGCAGTTCCCTCTGCGTCTGGTACAACAAATCTGCATTTACTTCTTCCTGCAAGAATGTTTCCTGATAAAACGGCTGGAATGCGTCCTTTATATCCTCAACCTTATTTACAAAATCCAGCACAAAAGTATCTGTCTTACCCTCACAAGTGCGATTAAGTCGGGATAAAGTCTGTACTGCTTTCACATTCTTTAACTTCTTGTCCACAATCATCGTATGTAAAAGTGGCTCATCAAATCCTGTCTGATATTTCTCTGCTACGATCAGCACATTAAAATTATCATGAAACTCCGCCTTGATCTGATTCTCCGAAATATGGGAACCGTCTTTACGCACATTTAATTTTGACTCTGTGTATTCCTCTCCTTTGTCATCAATCGCACCAGAAAAAGCCACTAGAATATCAACATCATCATACTTCTTTTCTTCAATGTATCGCTTGATTTCATGATAATAACGGACAGCCGCCAGTCTGGACGATGTGATCACCATCATCTTTCCTTTACCGCCAATCTTATGCCTTGTGGTATCTCTGAATGTTTCCACGATAATCTGCGATTTCTGACTGATATTATAAGGATGCAATTGCTGATATTTACGAATGACCTTTGCCGCCCTGCTGGAAGGAACATCCGGATTATCTGTCATGGTCTTTGCAATTCGGAAACAGGTATTATAGGTCATATAATTTTGAAGTACATCAAGAATAAACTTCTCCTCAATCGCCTGCCTCATGCTATACACATGAAACGGATGAAAAGAGCCATCCTCTTGCTCCTGACCAAACATCTCCAGCGTAGTAGCCTTTGGCGTTGCCGTAAAGGCAAAAAAAGATAAATTTTTATGCTTGCCTTGGACAATCATTTCTTTTACAAGCCTGTCCTCTGGATCAACTTCCTCCTCCGCTAATCCTTCACGCTCTGCGTACTCTCTCAGGGCTTCTTCCGTATCTGCCAGTGCAGTTTTTAATTTCAATGCTGAACTACCCGTCTGAGATGAATGTGCCTCATCCACAATCACCGCAAAGCACCTGCCGTTTGCCTTATCAACCTCTGTATAAATTACCGGAAACTTTTGCAAAGTTGTAACAATAATACGCACTCCATCATTGATTGCATCTTTCAAATCTTGAGAATTTTTATCCTCTCCTATAGTTTCTACAGCACCTAACTTATGATCAAACCCCGAAATCGTTTCCTGAAGCTGCGCATCTAATACAGTACGATCTGTCACAACAAGCACACTGGAGAATGCCGGCTTATTATTCTCATTGAAAAGCGATGCAAGACGGTATGCTGTCCACGCAATCGAATTGGACTTGCCGGAACCTGCACTGTGTTGAATCAGATAGTTTTTACCTGCTCCATTTGTCCGTACATCTGCAATAAGTTTCCGAACAACATCCAACTGATGATAGCGGGGAAACACCAATGTTTTACTCTTCTGCAAATTAATAAACTTCTGGATAATATCCAACATACTGTCTTTCTGGAATACATTTTCCCAAAGGTATGCTGTAGGATATCCGTTCGGATTCGGCGGATTACCTGCTCCACCATCAGAACCGGCTCCATTAGAGCCTTGGTTAAAGGGCAAGAAATAGGTATCTTTTCCTGCAAGTTTCGTTGTCATCCAGACTTCTGTATGGTCTACACAGAAATATGCCAGAACCCTCTTATTAAATTGAAAGCATATCTCTCGTGGATCTCTGTCGTACATCCATTGCGTTTTGGCATGATCCACATTCTGCCCTGTGTACTGGTTTTTTAGTTCAAATGCAAACACCGGAATTCCGTTCACGACAAGTACCATATCCACAGACTTTTTCGTATCCACAGAATAATACCATTGTCTATAGCACTCTACCTCATTTTCCTCATACTGAATCCCAGCTGTATCGTTCAATGCAGATTCTGGCTTAAAATAGCAAACTTTAAAGGTAGTACCTCTATGTTTGAATCCATTACGCAATACATGAAGCACTCCATCCATGTCACAGGCATTGTTGAATGCAACACAAAATTTACGCACAGGATCTATGTCATTCTGCCGCTCAAACGCCGCCCACTCTCTTGGCTGTGTACGTTGGATAAAAGAAATCAACTTATCTGGGTATATACCTAATTTGGAATTGTATATTCCATTTCCTTTTGTATACCCACCTTCGGCTGATATGAGAAAAGTCTCGATATCTGATTCAAATTGTTTTTCTGTGGTAATTATTATGCTCATGGTTCTTCCTCCGCAATCCATTGTCTGAGCTTATCTTGTAGTACTTTCTTATCAGATAAATATCCAAAATCTTAAGAAGTGTACTTTGTACCAGCGCATCATTCCCTGACATGCGCACCAAAATGTCAATTATCCATAAATTTTTTCGCACTTTTTTGTTTACTCAGGTATGAACCCTTTTCTTCCAATACTTGTCTCTCCAGAAAAATGCAAATAATTTATCTTATCTTTCACTTCTTTACTCGGTTCTTCGTTATCAAAAATTATTATTTGTTTTGTTGTCTCACCATTTGCAAGCATTTCATAAAATTTTTCTTTTGTACCTTGTCCTATACTCTCATCTTTTTCGCCGTCTTTCTTGTCCTTTTCCTTGTAAGTTGTTAGTGGTGAATCTAAAATCACAAATCCCGGATGACCCAAATCACGCTTTAAGCAATAATTCATTATCCCCAACAAATAAGCAGAATTGATGATTGCTCTAGCCCCTTTTCCAAAAGAAGCCTTATCTTTACTTTCTATTTTCAAATCGCTGGTTTTATTATTATATTCCACATTCATCTCTTTACCAATAAAATTACATTCCCTTAACAAAAGGGAAATCTCATTGCACAGTCCTGATAAGTAAGATTCTGCAACAGGCTCTATTTTATATCCTTTATCTGCTTTTGTATTATCAATCTTATCCATCAACTCTGATATTCTATCATTATATTTTTTTACCTTTTCATTATTCCTCAAAATAAGATTGATTTGCTCTTGAACTTCAAGTAATGCTTGTACTTCTCCAAGTTTCTCTGAAATAATTGGCAACAAAATCCTATTTAATTCCTGTGATATCGTTTCACTTTTTAATGTTATATTTTCAAGTAATTGTTCCTCTTCTCTCACTTCATTTTGCATATATGATATAGTATCATCTAATTCGGATAATTGAATTTCGATTTTGTTTCTTTCACTTGAAAGTGCAATAAAATATTCTTCTGAACTTGCACCTTCTTCTACCTGCATAGGAGAATGGCATATAGGACATTCTACATCTAATAATTGTTGTGTCAAATCATGTGCATCAAAAATAAATTCTAGTCTTTCTAAATCGGACAAATAATTTTTTCTTAACAGACTAAATTTGCTAATATTATCATTTAACCTAAATACTTTTCTTTTTATCTCGTCACTTTTTATTTGAAGTTGTTCATATTCTGTTTCATATTTTTTTACTTCTTCATTTTTACATTCAATAAATTGGTTGATTTTCTCTATTTCCTCCATAAGATTTGGCTGATTACCATCTTTAGTTTTTGCCTCTAAACCTACATTTTCTATTCTCAATTCTTCTATCATATAGCTTAATTCTTCAATCTGTCCCCGGAGTCTCGCTTTTACACTTTCAACACTATCTTTCTTATCTTTTTTTTCATAGTCATTACCCGAAATAACCGTCTGAAATGCGGTTAACTCTGATGTAGAAAGATTACTACCTCTAGGATTAGTTCTATAAATGGGAGAATGCTTCTCTGTTACTCGTAACTCTCCCATCATTATCATTGGAATAAATGATCTAAAAGTAAAACTCTGTGTTGTTCCTTTCGCTGCTTTACTTATTACTGTTTCATATGTACAATCGCAAATATTCAACAACATTTTAGACAGACTTTGATTTGCTTTATGCCTTACCGACAACTTTTCAAAATTATTCTCCCCAATATCCTTATATTCTGAATAGCAAAAATAGATTGATTTCTGTTCATCCTGAGAAAAATCACGTCTCAATGTAAAAATTTCTTGTTGGCAAGAATCCTTTATTTCCAAAAACACACTTTGATATCCTTTAGCTTCTGGAGGACATGATGGTATCTCACTAGAACCCAAAACATAATTTATACATTCATACGCAAATGATTTTCCTGTATCGGATGCACCTGCAATAACATTTAGCCCTTCCCGAAAACATATAATAGCATCTTGCTTTCCAACTCCTGTCAATATTAGTTTTTTTATAATCAACCTGTTATGCATTTTTATCCCCTTCAGTTTCAAACTGCCCAACCCATTTTCCGATATTGCTTTTCACATAATGTGTGATATCATCATCTTTCATATTTCGAAAAAAATTATCAACTTCCATTACACACTTTTTATACTTTTGTGAATAGCTATTGTCTATCATCTCTATTAGATGATTCGCCAAATCTGTATTTTTATATTTGAATCCAGAAGCATCATAAGCAACTTTAATCAAACCTTTTCTAATTAAATAAGTTATTGCATGATTAATTGTATTTCGCTTAATAATGATTTCAGAAGAATGATTCGGATTAGAGGGATGCACTCCCTCACATCCCTCTATTAAATCGCCAAGATGTAACGAAAAATAATCATAATATCCGAGTCTTTCCACTGAATAAGCATCATCTACAATTCCAAGCAGTAATAAAATTCTGCACCCTATTTCAGGGTTAGTATTATATATTTTCACTTATCTCACTCCATATTAGTTTTTTATCATTGACAAGTTCATGACACATACCCGTTTTGTCTTGTATAGTAACATTTTTTATTTCATCATTGCAAATAGGCAATGTATTTGCTTGTGCTGTCGTACTTTTTACTCGTTCTAGTTCACTTGTATATTTGCGTTCATATATATCCATAACACCAAATTCCACTTGCCTCTTTAAATCATTATAACTTTCTTCATCAATCAATTCATCTCTTACAAATCTTCTTAAAGATTGCGCTGAAAAAAATCCTTCCCTCTGCCTTGCAAAATGCCCATAAAACTCTTGATGTTGCTTTAACTCTTCTTGAGTTTTATATTCTTGTTTTGCTTCTTTAGAATATACCTGTAATAACTGCTTAATATATGGCATTTTCTTCTCATCTGCTTGTAATTTTTCTGGTGGAGCTTGATATTTGGGGCGCTTTTTAAGTCCTCCACCAAAATGATATTTATACCATACTGAATTACTAAAATCTTCAATCAGTTTAATTGGAGATATGTCTGAAACAATGGAAAAATCAAATTTTCTAATATATCCCTTCAATGTATCCGTTAATTGTATACCTTCAGAAATAATCTGCTTTTTCTTTCCACATTTCTCATCCCATTCTTCAATTAATTTTGTATTTATCTTTGCCGGATTCTCTATTAAACTTCTTAGTGTTTTTCCAATTCCATTACTTGCTACTATATAATATTTTTGTGGCACATTATATTCCCCTATAAATGTGTAATAACATAACTTCCCAAATTCAACCATATAAACTGCTGGTGACAAAGGCTTGTCATATTGTTTACATTGGTAAATGTCAAATTTTTGCATATCTGAATCTATGTAAGCAACCAAATCTCTTCCAGAATCCCCCGAACCGCCCATTAAAACCACACTACTGTATTTCTTAGACTTTCTCAAACAGGAATAAGCCCATTCTCCTACTACACGCTCAAATTCATCATCACTCATGCTGCTAAGTCTTAACAATGGCTCTGTCATATCAAATATTCGAGATGTATCTTTCGGTTTTTCTGGAATCGAAATTGGTCTTGTTTTCATACTGCTCATTCATCCTTTACATATAGTAATTGTCACACTAAACATAAAATTTATCTTTTCTACATTTAATACTGTAGATAAGTTCTACATCTTATGCTTGATATTCCTTTGGCACTTCCTTTTTCCCTGTCACATATTCATAAATCAAGGATTTTTTATAGTTTTTTATCTCAGAGAGATATTGCTCTTTTTTAGCAATAAGGTCATCTATTGCAAAACATTTTTCATCAAGATAATTTACAATTTCCTGTTGTTCCTCTAAAGGTGGATGTACTACTTTTATGTCTCTGAATTGATCAGAATAAGTCCTCCACCTCATTGCCATTATTCCCTTACCACGTTTGTAACAGTCACCACTAAATCCTTTAGTGCGAAAATAATAATGATAAAATTTGCTCAACACCTCGTTTTGCGGAATATATATATCATATGCTGGACTTGTCACACCATTGTATTCAGAACGACCAATTGCTCCCATCCAACACAAAATAATATTTACAACAATATCATCCTTATATACAATTTTGTATCCATCTGCATTTGAGGCTTTATTTCCTGTCGTTTTTTCCAATTCCGAGTGCTGTACCACCCCTAAATCAGTATACAAGGATATAAGATTGACCTCTTCCAATGGAGAAAAATTTTTCTCATCTCTTAAAGTAAATAATGTCTTAATTCTTCGTTCTTCCCATTCAACAGGTATCTCTCCAATCCAATCAATTCCACTATCCTTCATTTCTCTGTCATCTCTTATTCCTTTAGTGACAGCCTGTGTAATGACAGTTTGCTTAAGCTTTTTGTATTCTTCTATACTTGCATGAGTTTTTTCAAGTACATTATCAAGTTCTACACATTGTACATGTAAAAAATTTGATATACGAACTTGTTCCAATTCTGGTGGCATATGAATAGCACAGTTTTTTATAAAATATGGAGATATTCTTTTTAACCCCCCTGTTCCAGTCATAGTTGAGCACGCTTGTGAAACAAATCCCTTATTCTGTAGCCACCAAAACAAGTAGTGGATATTGATTTTTTTGCATCTTAAAACGAACAATTCGGAACTTCCTACCCCAAATCCCGATTGTAGTTTTTGCATTATAGCAATATTCCCATTTTCAAAACAGGGAGTCACCTTAGCCATTACAATATCATTTTCTTGAAAATGAGTCAAAGAAGCAGGCAAATCTCCTAAATTGTGTTCACGTCTTTCAAAGTATCCATTTTTCAAACATTCCATAGGCAAATACGTGACTATACTATCATTGTTCAACTCACTCATATTACACTTCGGTTCAAATTCAGCAACATGTTTTATTCGCATTATTTCCCATTCTTTTGGTATCTCCCCAATCCACTCAATACCACTATTCTTCATTTCTCTAGCCATATCTATTTCTCCTCAGCAAACAGCTTTTCCAAAGATGCAGAAATATCAGCCTCCAACGCATGAATCCGATTCACAATATCTTCCACCTTTTCCGGAGCCTGATACTGATAAAAATATCTTGTCATAGGTATTTCATATCCTACCTTAGTCTTTTTCTTATCAATCCATGCATCCTCTGCATAAGGCAACACTTCTCTCTCAAAATATCTGTCAATATCCTGTACCAGCGGTACATTCTCCGTATCACGCAGGCTTGCATCCGCAACAGGTTTTCCTTTTTTCAGGACGATTTCTCCATTCTCATCTCGTTCAGGTCTTTCCACCACAATTTTGTTATATCCAAACTCTACAGTCTCAAATATTTTACTCTCACAATAGATCCCGTCCTTATCCCCATACACAGCATAGTTTTCAAAAGAACCATGAGCCTTTACAATCAATTCTCGACATTTATCTGTAATGTCATTTCGCTTCGTACCAATACTCTTTCTTCTAGCCTCATAACAGTGAGACGCATCTATAAGCTGCACTTTTCCTTCCCTATATGCCGGTTTATTCTTAGAACATATCCAAATATAGGTACTGATACCCGTATTCATAAACATATCCGTAGAAAGCTGCACAATACAGTCCAGCCAATCATTTTCCAAAATATATCTTCTAATCTCTGACGGACCACTTCCGGCATCTCCGGAAAACAGTGGCGAACCATTTTGTATAATTGCCATTTTCCCATTAGGAGCAAGCTTAGAAAGCCCATTTAACACGAATAACTGCTGCCCATCACTGATTTTGGGAAGTCCGGGTGCAAATCTGCCCTGTTCTCCTCTTGCGGCTTCTTCTTCCACCTTTTTCTGTTCACGCTTCCAGTCAATGCCAAAAGGCGGATTAGAAATACAATAGTCAAAAGTAAATCCCTCAAACTGATCATCAGACAATGTATCTCCAAACCGCATATTATCCGGATCTCCACCACGAATCATCATATCTGCTTTTGCTATCGCATAGGTGGATGGGTTAAACTCCTGTCCAAAGCAGGTAACCTCTATATCACTGTTCAAATCATGGATTCTCTCTTCCATGCAGGAAAGCATCTGGGATGTCCCCATCGTCATATCATAAACAGTCATTCCACCAGTATCTAAATTGGCATCCGCAAGAAGCAAGTCTGTCATAAGATAGATAATATCTCTACTGGTAAAATGCGCTCCCGCTTCCTCTCCAAAAGACTCTGAAAACCGTCGCACTAAATCCTCAAAAATATAACCACAATCTACTGCACTGATTTTGTCAGCTCCCAAGTATCCTTTTTCAGAATTAAATTCTTTTATAATAAGATACAGTGTGTTGCTCTCTACCATCCTTTTGATGATATTATCAAAATCAAACTTAGATAATACATCCTGTGCATTTGCAGAAAAACCAGCTAAATAATCTTTAAAGTTCGTTTCTATATTATCTGGATCAGCCAGAAGTGTCTCAAACGTAAATTTGCTTGTATTATAAAACTGATAACCGGATACTCTTGTCAAAAATCCGTCAATGACTGCCAAATGTTTCACTTTTTCATACTGTGCAATCACGTTATCATGAGTAGGCAGTAAGCAATCGTGAAATCTCTTAACCACTGTCATCGGTAAAATAACAAGCCCATATTCATGCGGTTTAAATTGTCCACGAAGCATATCTGCCACATTCCAAATAACTGTAGCCTTTTCTGCTATAT
>CAMWHY010000033.1 GCA_947174185.1 uncultured Lachnospiraceae bacterium
TACTACGACCACTAACAAAAGTATCACCATAAGTATCAGAAGGAGCATGAACAGGAGCAGTCAGAGCTGGTACAACAGGATCAAGAAGACGAGGAGCCGGAGCAGGAGCAAAAGGATCAAGAGCAGAAGCAGCCGGAACAGGAGCAAAAGAATCAAGAACAGGAACAGCCGAAGCAGGAGCAAAAGGATCAAGAACAGAAGCAGCCGAGGCAGGAGCAAAAGGATCAAGAGCAGGCGAAAGAGCATCCTGACGAGGTAGATCAGCCGGGAGCTAATGCGAGCGAGAAAAATAGGGAAACTATGGGTACGGAAGAAAGGGAAAAAGAAGAACCGATCAAAACGCCAGAGACAGAGACATCTATGCCCGTACAATCAAATGAACCCAAAGCGCCGACTACAGATTCCGTAATGCGTGAAGAGAAAAAAGAGGCAGCATCCCGGACAGAGGGGGATAGACAGCCGGATGACCGCATAGATACCGATTCGAAACGCAGTAAGTCTAACGAAAAGAAATTAGCGGATGAAGAAAGGGAGGCAGCTACGGCTTCCAGAGAGGCAAAACTTTCTGCAAATGAACCTAAACAGGCTACGCCGGGAAACAGATATTCTAAGACGTTTGAACAACTGAATAAAGATTTGAAAAATAAAGTGGAGCGGGAGAAAAAAAATCCGTCAATACCGCAAGTGGAAAAACACAAGGAACATGGTTCTTTGGAAATGTAAAATATCTGTCATTTCTGGACTAATTGTTCGGAAGTGATAAGAAGGGAATTTAAGAATTATAAATCAAGGGGAAATAGAATTATGAATCTTAGCAAAGCATTTAGCGGTATAACGAATGATCTCTTATCCCTGCCCAAGAAAATAATTCAAAACATTAAGAAAATGGGAGTAAGAAAAACAGTTTTAATGTTTTTACCATATGTTTTGGCTGGGTATTTCGGAGATAAGGTAGCATATGTGTGCCGTGTGGCAGAAGGCAGCGATATGAGTACCAAAATGACCAATATTATGAATGGTCTGGGGACAATGTTTCATCAACCCATGCCCAGCTTTTACCCCAAAGATTTACTGATTGGCATAATTACAGGCGTAGGGTTGCGGCTTATAGTATATTTTAAAACAAAAAATGCAAAGAAATACCGGCAAGGAAAAGAATATGGCTCGGCTCATTGGGGTGGAGAGAAAGATATTGCGCCATATATGGATGCCGATAATTTTCAGAACAATATTCTTCTAACAGAAACAGAAAGGCTGCAGTTGGCGGGTCGTCCCTCTGCTCCTCAATATGCCAGGAACAAAAATGTAATGATCATTGGTGGATCTGGTTCCGGTAAAACAAGATTTTTTATTAAGCCGAACCTGATGCAGATGCACTCCAGTTATGTTGTCACAGATCCGAAAGGAACTGTATTGATCGAGTGCGGAAAAATGTTAAAAAATAACGGTTACAAAATAAAAGTTCTGAACACAATCAATTTTGATCGGTCTATGCATTATAATCCGATGGCGTATATTCGGGATCAGAAGGATATTTTGAAACTAGTTAATACCATTATTTTAAATACCAAAGGAGAGGGAGCACAAAGCGGCGAAGATTTTTGGGTCAAGGCTGAAAGGCTTCTATATACGGCGTACATAGGTTTTATCTTTGAGTTTATGCCGCCGGAGGATCGGACATTCTCTACTTTGATCTGGATGCTGGATAATTCGGAGACACGGGAAGATGACGAGAATTACAAAAATATCATGGATGAAAAATTCGATGAAATTGAACAGTTCGATCCGGAAAATTTTTCTCTCCGGCAATATAAAAAATACAAACTAGCAGCCGGCAAGACAGCCAAAAGTATTTTGATATCCTGTGCTGCCCGGTTAGCACCTTTTGATATTAAAGAGCTGCGAGATCTGACAAGTACGGATGATCTGGAGCTGGAATCCCTTGGCGATGAAAAGACAGCTTTATTTGTTATTATCTCTGATACGGATTCTACCTTTAATTTTATTGTGTCCATTATGTACACGCAGCTGTTTAACCTGTTGTGTGACAGGGCAGATAATTATTATAATGGTCAGCTCAAGGTGCACGTCCGATGCCTGCTGGATGAGTTTGCTAATATTGGTCAGATACCGCAGTTTGAAAAATTAATTGCTACCATCCGTTCCAGAGAGATTTCCGCCTGTGTTGTTTTGCAGGCAAAATCACAGCTTAAAGCAATCTATAAAGATAATGCGGATACGATTGAGGGCAACTGTGATACAATGCTTTTTCTGGGCGGTTCCGAAAAAAGCACCCTGAAGGAAATATCGGAGATGCTGGGTAAAGAAACGATAGATTTATACAATACCTCTGAAACAACTGGAAATTCCCCGTCATATGGAACAAATTACCAAAAGACCGGAAGAGAATTGATGTCGCAGGATGAGCTGGCAGTCATGGATGGTGGTAAATGTATTTTGCGGATCAGAGGAGTACGCCCATTCTTTTCAAAAAAGTTTGACATTACAAAGCACAAAAGATATAAAGAACTTTCAGATTTTGATCCTAAAAATGCTTTTGATGTGGAGGCATATGTTAAAAATCCTGCACATTTTAAGGTATCCAAGTCGATGGTTATAGATATGGCTGTTGATCTGGGTGAGCTGACATAAGATCACTTATGCCAGTATAAACAATGTATTCCAAAAGAAAAAGGAGGAGAAAAGATGTTGGGAAATGTAGTAGTAGGTGTTTCAAGTTTTATGTTGCGGGCAAGGCTGTTTTTCAATCTTGCGTTGTTTCAGTTTGCAACACTTTCCGGTCTGCAGTTTTTCACTACAGCGGTAAACGGATTAAAAACCGTTGTTACAGCGATCGGAGCCGGAATTGCAGTCTGGGGTGTAATTAACTTGCTGGAGGGCTATGGTAATGATAACCCCGGCGCAAAGTCGCAGGGCATTAAGCAGCTGATGGCTGGCGGCGGAGTGGTTATTATTGCCCAGACAGTTATCCCGCAGATGAGCAGCCTGTTTTCAGCGGGTTGAGAACAGGGCAAAAATCCGGGAGATGAAAAATCTCCCGGGTTATTTGTGAAAGTGGAGGTGATAATCTGTGGATGAATTGTTAGATACTTTTGTGCAAGCAATTCGTGAAATGATGGGAGATATGCTGACAGCAAGCTACAGCGGATTATTTGATGATGTCAACGGGCAGATTGGAGCTATTACCGGGGATGTTTCCGTGGTTCCTAGTAAATTTAGTAATTGGGGTGCCGCTGTTGATGGAATTGTAAGAACGATCTCAGAAGATGTTATTATGCCCATTGGCATACTGATAATTACGGCTCTGATGTGCTATGAGTTGATCAATGCCGTACTGGAAAAAAATGCTATGCATGAGATAGGCAGTGAATTTATTTTTAAATGGTTAATGCGGGCATGTATCTCTGTATTGCTTCTGACTTATACATATGACATATCATCAGCTGTATTTGATCTTGGGTCAGAAATTGCTGTAAGTGCTTCAAAAAAGTTTACGGAATCTCCTACCGTTGATACCTCTTCATTAGATTGGAAACTAATGATAGGTCATTACGTTCATGATTTTGCACCAGATGGAGACAAAAACGGAAATAAATTATACGATTTTGGTGATGAATTTGCACATTCTACAGGAGAAATTATCGGTATGGCTCTCATCGCATGGATATGTAAGCTTGTCTTTCTTGTCATGTGGATAGTCATTGAAGTGACTTTGGTGGGGCGTATGATCGAAATATTTATGTATCTTTCTATAGCGCCCATTCCCTTTGCAACTTTGACTAACAGAGAGTGGGGAAATATTGGAACCAATTATATAAGAGTTTTGGTTTCACTTGCTTTTCAGGCAGTGTTTATAGTTATGTGTGTCGGCATCTATGGATATTTAATTAAAAATTTGGGAATATCTGTGACAGACGACGCAGCCAATGTTGATCTGTCCACAGCAACGCTCCAACTTCTCGGATGTTCTATTGCTTTACTTGTAGCCATTCGTGGCACTAAGCAATTTGCCATGTCGATTTTTAATGCACATTAAGAGGGGGAGATTCTATTATGATTACAGTGGATATACCTAAGAATCTGGATGAGGTTGAGACGAAAGCAATCGGAAACTTCACAAAACGCCAGGTTATTTTCTTTGGGATTGGCAGCGTTTTAGCCATTCTTTGCTTTTTTGGAACAAAAGGTGTATTAGGTACGCAGGCGGCGTCCCTTATTGCCATGATGTGTGCGGTACCGTCATTTCTGCTAGCCGGATATATTAAGAATGGGTTTACAGGCGAGCAGATCGCATTGATTGTCTTTCATAAAAAGGTATTAAGTAAGGAAATCAGACCTTATCAATCGGAAAATATATATTTTGATATGGAGATGGACAGGAAACTGAGAAAGGAGAAAGAGAAAATTGAAAGGGAACTCTACGGAACAAAAAAAGCAGGAGGAATTTCAACGAAAAAAAGCCAGAAAGGCAGAACTTCTCAAAGAAAATAAATCCACAAAAGAGCAGCTTTCTGGAATTAATCCCTTTCTGCATCCGCACAAATACATAGAGCTGAAAATGAAATTAAACCAAGTGGAAAAAGAACTGGCATCCCTGAATAAAAAAACATCCGCACAAAAAACAATCACTTATGAGATGATGTATGAGGATGGCATCTGCAAGGTAAGAGGTAATTTTTATACGAGGATGCTGGAATTCAGCGATATTAACTATGATTTGCTGGAGGAAGAAGATCAGGTAAAAGTGTTGGAGGACTATTCCTCTTTTATCAATTTCTTTGATCCGAGCATCTATTTCAATATGCTTCTTTTCAGCCGCAAAATCAATGAGAATAGCCTCCTTGACCAGTTTACCATTCCTAAGCAAGGAGACTTTGCAGATGAGTTACGGGACGAATTAGAAGATATTTTAAAGATGCAGGCGTCAAAAGGGACGAATGGCATTGTGAAATCGAAGTATTTCATTTTTGGCTGTGAATGTGAGAATCTGGAAGATGCCCGGTTAAAGCTGGGTAATCTGGAAAAGGACATCTGCCGCAATTTTATCAATATGGGAACTTTTGCCCGGAGCATGAACGGTAATCAAAGGCTGCAGGTCATGTATGAATATTTTAATCAGGGACGGATGTGTCCCATCCAATTTGACCTCAAGGAACTAATGGTTACGGGAAGCAGCGAAAAAGATTTGATTGCTCCCTCAGCTTTTGATTTTTCCTGGGATGAATCTTTCAAAATCGGAAATATGTATGGCGGTGTCAGCTATGTTAATATCATTGCTCCAAAGGGAAATGATGTATTTTTAAAAAGGATTCTGGATATTGATGACAACATTACCGTATCCATCCATATGAATACCATGGATCCGCTGGCAGCAATGAAAATGGTGGACAGTAAGTTGTCGGATATACAGTCGAACAAGGCAAACGAACAGAAAAAAGCAGTGCGTGCTGGGTATGATATGGACATTCTGCCGGCGAAGCTGCTAGCTTATGAGGAAGATGTAAAAGCATTGTCGGCAGATCTTAACAGCAGCAACCAAAAGCTGGTAAAGACTACTTTTTTAATCGCCTATTTTGCAAAGACACAGAAAAAGCTGGCAACATTGAAACAGCGGATTGACGGAATTACGCAGCAGTCCAATAATTTGTTAGTTCCGCTTAGGCATATACAGGAGCAGGCGCTTATGTCGGCGTCCCCGATTGGCATAAATACCACTGGAGAAATCCCGTTTTTAAAGAAAAAAGGTACCGGAGTGGGAAGGGTGCTGCCTACAAGATGCTGTGCCGTTATGGTTCCATTCTGTACCCAGGAGTTGTTTATGCCGGCTCCGGCACTGTATTATGGGCTAAATACACTTTCCAACAACATGATTCTGGCAGACCGGAAATGCCTCAGAAATCCTAATGGTGTGATTCTGGGAACGCCCGGTTCTGGTAAATCTTTTGCCGCAAAGAGGGAATTGCTATCAAGTTACCTGATGACAACGGATGATATCATTATTTGTGATCCGGAAGGGGAGTATTATCCAATCGTTGGCGCTTTGCATGGGCAGGTAATTAAGCTGGCCACAGCCTCTAAGGATTATCTGAATCCTATGGATATTACCATATCCGGTGGAAAAGATCCCAAATCTATTGAGCAGGATAAAGAAATCTTACAGGCAAAGTCAGACTTTATTCTTACTCTCTGTGAGAATATAGCCGGCGGCGAAAAAGGGCTAGGTAATGATGTCAAGGGTATTATTGATGAGTGTATCGGCGATATTTACAAAGAATATCTAAAGAATCCAATACCCGAGAATATGCCGATTTTGGAGGATCTTTATAATGCACTTAATAGTTACGATCCTAAAACGATTTTTGAAGAACAGCTGAAGATCGAAGCAAAGAAGCAGGCTGTCAAGATTGCATCGAGCCTAAATCTGTTCGTACATGGTTCACAGAATTACTTTAACCACAGAACGTCCGTGGATTCATCAAACAGGCTGCTGTGCTTCGATATCCGGGATCTTTCCACACAGCTTAAAAACCTAGGTATGCTGATCGTACAGGATGCGGTCTGGAACCGGGTTTCCAAAAACCGTGGTGTTATTGCCACAAGGTACTACTGCGATGAATTTCATCTGCTTTTGCGGGATAAACAGACAGCTACTTATATGGTGGAGATGTGGAAAAGATTCCGAAAATGGGGCGGTATTCCGACGGGTCTTACCCAGAATGTTACAGACTTCCTGCGCTCTCCGGAAGTGGAAGGCATCCTGGGCAATTCGGATTTTGTGTATTTATTAAATCAATCGGCGGATGATCAAACGATTTTGGTGGACAAACTTCACTTATCCGATGAGCAGTTAAAATTTGTAACGGATTCGGATCAGGGGTGTGGACTAATTAAATTTAATAACATTATTCTTCCTTTTACCGATCGGTATCCGCAAGGAACCAAAACATACAGTGTAATGACTACCAAACCGAATGAAGCAATCTGACCAGAAGGAGCGCCATGGAAAATAAGGAAAATAAAAATGCAGTCCATCTGGAAAAAGATGAAACAGTTTCCTCCGGTGTTTTTGACAGGGTGGAAGTATGGAGAGGCAATGTGTCTGGGGAATACCATGTATCTTCCAAGAAAACGCAGGATATGGCGGGCAAACATCAGAAAGCGGTCAACAAGGCTGTTGCTGCAAAGGAGAGGACGCAAAAAACGGTATATCGTCTGGAACGGGTATACGACAAAAGCACAGGAGGATACACCTTCCAGACGGTTTCCCACAGAGTGGATAAAGACTATGGAAAGCACAAAAAAAGCAAAGGTAAAAAAGTCGGCGGTTTTGTTGTTTCCAAGGGTAAGGAAGCCATTCAAGCTGCTTGGAGAAGTTCCAGCCAGATACAGGCAGGAAACGGCGACATTCAGGATTCCATTTCCGATGCGGCGAAAGCAGGCTTTGAAACAACAAAAAAGGGAATTAAAGCTTTCGGGGTTTTAGAAGAGGATATATTAAAGTATAACAAAAAGCGTGCAGTAAAGCTCCAGAATAGAGCGGATTTTTCCGGATTTCAGCTGGAGGGAAGAAAAGAATTTGAAAAAGAATTTGCAAATAAAGTAAAAGAAGGAAAGATATCCCAAAATAGCGCCCGCCGGGCGATGCAGAAGGAGGTCATCAAGAAGAAATACCAATCACAGGCAGTGTTGAAGTATGCACAGCAGAAAAGTAAAGCAGTGGCATTCTTAACATCATCCTCTGCCCGTAAAAAAATGCTCAAAGCAGTAGCGGCAGCAACAAAGAAATATCTAATTATCGGAGGTGCGGTGATTCTCCTTTTGTGTGCTTTGCTTGGAGGCTGTGCAATTATAAGTATGTCACTTTTTGGTGGTGGTAGCATGGTCAGTCTTGGCGTATATTCAGCAGACAAGGAAGAATTGGAGGAGGCGGAATACTATTTCAACCGTCTGGAAATGTTACTGGCCGAAGCCATTTGCGACTTTAGCAATAATATTTATGGATACTATGGTACAGATACTGGCAGATGGACGGGTTCTGACGGGAAGGAATATAACGTCATAGTCGAGTATGATCTGGATGCCATCCATCATGATCCATCAGTTCTTATCAATTATCTGACGGTTTTGTATGGTGATTTTAAAATCAATATGGGTGATCTTAACGCCGATCCCGTTGCAAATGAGATAGATTCTTTGTTTTATAGCTGTTACGGCTTAAGAGTACCGGATGCGACAGAAGGCGGCTGGTTTCAAGATGATATCATTAATGGTTTTAATTATAAGAGCGATGAAAATAGCGATGGAATTACGAGCATTTGTGATTTTTACACAACTTCTCGCACAATTCCCACGCCAAGAACAGACGCAAACGGTCAGTTTATGTATGATCAAGATACGCACGAGCTACTTATGGACGAACGTCAGTGTGTGGAATATCATTATAAGATTGGCGGAAGTCATGCATTCCGAAGTCTGGAAGATGTAGTACAGGAACGGGTTGACGGGTTTAATTCAGAGCTGCAGGCAAGGTATAGACTGATATCGGAAACCAACGGCGCACTTCAGCAGGCAAGGAATATTATGGGGGAGGATATAGATATTCATGAAAGGGTGGTTGACTATTACGGAAATTGTCTGACTAATACCGATTATTCTTACAATGGATGGAGACCACCGAATGAGCAGAGCTGGGCGCAGGATTCACGTAATTATGTATCGCTTCGATGCGATAGCGGAGGCAACAATATATATGCCGGCATGAATGGGACGGTATCTGCGGTGGGCAGCGGCACCGTTACCATAAAGAATGCAAACAGCGGTATATTTTCAGCCAACTATATTACCTTTGAAAATTTAAATACAGTAAATGTAGTACAGAACCAAACTGTTACACCGGGTACAGTGATTGGATCCTGTAATGACTTATTATATATATATTATCAGGAAGAAGAGGCGCTAAGCGGTAAAACGTACAGAAATCCATTATTTTATTTTAATTAATATAGAAAGGAGCTGTATTTGAGAAGAAAATTGAAAAGAATCTAAGAGATAACATCGCTAAGCTCTTTAAAAGAGCCTTGGTAGGAGAGAGAGGAGAAAAGTAAAAATGAATAAATTTCATAAGATAAAAAGTGTTTCAGTGTTGATTGCCATGATATTAGCATCAATAATGTGGGTCATAGTTCCGGGTAAGGTTTATGCAACCGAGACCGGAGATCCTGCATCGGAAGAAACAGAAGGGGAAAATGAAACGGCGGAAGAGGTTACGCCCTCTACAGCAGATTATATTATTAATCTTCCGGTAGCACCGAATGTGTATCTGACGCTTTTTACTGAATTAGAGTGGTATAATTCCCAGTATGCCATTGCCCATGTCATCGTGTCTGATGTGGCAAATACCGGAGAGTTTGAAGTCCAGTCGATTCGTGCAAAAATTGGCAGTAAGGGGAATTGGTTTGACATCACCCAGGAGCAGCAGCTTGTTTTGTCAGAAAATGGATCTGTATATATCTCCATCACGGATACGAACGGAAATATATATGAAAAATCAGTGAATATCACCTGTTTTGATTACGAAAAACCATATCTTAATGCTGCAGTTGCGGATGGGGTGTTAAAAATTCAGCCTTACGACGATGCCTCTGGTATAAGAGCTATCTATATTAACGGTTATGAATTTCCGTCAGAGGATTTTGTCAGAGGCAGCCTGTCTGTCCGGTTACAGCAGTTCGATGCATCGTTCCCCTACTTTGTGGTACAGGCAATGGATAATGCAGGAAATACATCCGATGTTTACCGATGCGTCAATCCGTATTATCTGGCTCCGGATGAGGAAACGGATCAAAATCCGGCTGCACAGTTACCGGTCAACGCCATGCCCTCTGCTCCAACGGAGGCTGTAGGGGAAGTCACGGAGCATATGGAGACGGATGCAACAGGAAATTCTATAGAACCTGTATATACATCAGATACAGGAAAGAGTTTCTATACCATCCAGACTGAAAATGGGAAAGTGTTTTATTTGGTAATAGACAGAGACGGTCAACGGGAATACGCTTATTTCCTGACAGAGATATCCGAGAATGATTTATTGAATGTGACGAGCGACACCTCACAGACACTTCCCCAAAACTCAACAGCGACATCGAATAATTACGGGATGCTGCCGGATGTATCTCCAGCGCCTGTAGTGTCAGAAAAAGATATTTCAGATGAACAGGCTGCAGCAATGGGAGTAGATAAGGAGGAACCAATAGAAACGGAATCTGACAATGCAGTTTCCGGGGACTCTGCATCAGATAATAATTCTGGAGGCGGCTCCGACGCTATGGGCAATATATTGATCGGTGTAGGGGCAGTGATCTTTATTATCGTTGGCTACTTTGTAAAGGTTAAGAAACCAAAAGGGAAGAAACAGACGGATGAAGCCATTGAGGAGGAAGATGACGAAATAGAAATGGATGAGGAGGAGGATTAACGGGAATAAGGATAGTTATGAGAAACCAAGCATGGCAATGAATATTGCCGGAGTTTTGGGTTCAAACATAAGAAAAAAGGGATAAAGGAGAAGGAGGGTATGATATTTAGTATTACAGGACAACCGGTTTCAAAGGAAATGCTAGATGTTATTGACCGGCTAGAACATGGAAAATATGTTTCACGTAATGAAATAGATAAGATTCCGGAAGTAATTCAAGCATATTCCATCTTGAAGAAGGAAAAAAACAAGAATATTGATACAAAAAGTAGAAAACCATCACGGGATTCCATTTTAAAAGAAATGGAAAAAGTAACCTCTGCTGAGACTGATGAAAATGGCAAAATAGTGGTTGACGATAAAGGCGAAACGGTATATCATGGAGTTGTCAAAAGAGAAGCACGTTTAGATATTATTATAGGTCTGCCCGCATCGGGTAAATCTTCCACACTAGTTGATCCTATATCATCAGAATTTAAGAGTCGTCTGATTGATAATGACAAAGCAAAAGAGAAATTTCCTGAATATAATAAAGGGTGGGGAGCAGATATCGTCCATGATGAATCGAGAGAATTATGCGACAAACTTTTTTATGATTGTATTTTACAAAAAGAAAATATAATTCTCCCCAAAATAGGTAACAATTCCAAAACGTTGTTACAGGCATATATCCAGCAGGCAAAATCGGAAGGATACAAAGTTTATGTACATTTTGCCGATCTGGATCGTAACAAGGCGCTTGGAAGAATGCTGAAAAGATTCTGTGAAAAAGGGCGATTTCTTAAACCGGAATTAATCGATTATTTTGCACCGGTAGAAAATGGAAAGACACATAATTACATTCTGGATGCCTATGAGGCTCTTAAGACAAGTGGAATGGTAGACGGATTCACAAAATGGGATAATGATGTTGCTTATGGAGAAAAGCCGATTTTGCTTGAAAATATCGGCTGCGAGGGAAAATTTATTGACAATGCAAGAACAGAAAGAGAGGGACAGGAGCATGGAAAACAAAGTAGACACGAGATTTTGGGTGACAACGGAAGCAGAACAGAAATCGGAGGAAAAGACTTACGTAGTGGGAGCATACACAACGAAAAATTGGGAGGAGTTCAGAAATCTTCCGAAAGAGAGGCGGCACCAGTTACACGACATTCTCTGGGAGAATTACCAATTGCCGGGAATCATGGAAATGAGCATCGAGGAAGTGCTGGCGTTGGACAAAAGCTCGACATGATAGGGGTTGATCGGAATAAAGCAAGTGCAGATGACCATCTTTATCCGCTTCAAGAACTACAGCATCGTAAAGCGGAAATAGAAGCAAAAGAAGCAAATGCACCAAAGATAGAAAAACCAGCAAAAACACATAAGCCAGTAACAAGGGAAGATTAATCAAATTTTTATGTTGGAGGAAGAATTGTATGAAAAAAATGATAATAATGTTAATGACAGCAATCTTGGCTGTAGCGATGATCAGTTGTGGAAATGATGCCGGTACCAGCAATCGGTCATCGTCAGACCAGACGGCGGATGAAGCGCTGGAAAGTCTGAATGAAGAAATCAATGCCATGATTGAAGCGGAACAACGGGAAGCAGAGGAACAGGCGCAACGTGCAGAAGAAGGATATCCGGAAGGGGTTATTCCAGAAGGAGAATATCGTTGCCAGGATATTCTTGATGATGAATCTGATGAAAATTATTTTAATCCTGGGACATTGAGTTTTTTTAATGGAGATGTGTTTATGGATTATACATATGATTCAGAAACGCAGAGATATACTATTGTTTGGAGTCCGCAAACTGGTAGATACCAAAATTTTACTCATCAATTTGAAGGTACATTAAATGAAGAAGGCAATCTTATTATAGATAGATATGAGCGAAGTACATGGAGAGATGATAATTCTAAGTGGGAAATTTCTTTAGAGGATATTGAGTGGGTGTATGTTTTGCAAGAGTAGTAATTTCAAGACAAATTGTTCAAAAGTGAAATTCAGAATGGAGAAAAATACCAAGGACAAATTTTATTAAGTCAGAAAAATAATATTTTTTTATGGTAATTGTTCTGATTTTAGTTATTATCGGCTTTGTTATTAAGCATCAAGAAATCAGAGCGATTCAAAAGGAAAAAGAATTTATGACAGGCAATCATCCATAAATGGGTCAGCATACCTCAATAGATGAAGTTCCTATTTCCATGCTAGGAGATGATACGGCAGGCGCAGGCAAAATATATTATGATTATATTCAAGTTCTAACAAAAGTTAATGGGGTGAATTTGCAGAATAAACGGGAATGGCTAGCGTATTATGCATGATGTAGAAATCAAGGTGGACACGAGATTTTGGGTGACAACGGAAGCAGAAAAGGAATCAGAGGAAAGGAGTCACATACAGATGTCGTACACAACGAAAAATTGGGGGAAATACCGCAACCTTCCGGAAGAGATACAGAATCAACTGGACGATATCCTCTGGGACAACTACCAATTACCGGGGATCATGGAGATGAGCATCGAGGAAGTGCTGGCGTTGGACAAAAGCTCGACATGATAGGGGTTGATCGGAATAAAGCAAGTGCAGATGACCATCTTTATCCGCTTCAAGAACTACAGCATCGTAAAGCGGAAATAGAAGCAAAAGAAGCAAATGCACCAAAGATAGAAAAACCAGCAAAAACACATAAGCCAGTAACAAGGGAAGATTAATCAAATTGTAAAGTAGGAGGAAAATACCACAGAAAAATGGAATTAAGTCAGAAAAGTAATATTTTTCTTATGGTAATTGCCCTGATTTTAGTTATTACAGGCTTTGCTTTGAAACATCAAGAGAAACAGCAGCAAGAAAGCCGTGCTATTCAGAAGGAAACAGAATCAGAAATTACAACAGGCGATCATCCGGAAACGGGACAGCTTACTACAATAGATGGAGTTCCAATTTCTACTCTGGGATATGATGCGGAAGATGTTCCGGAAATATATTATGATTATACACAGGTTCCAACAAGAGTTGATGGAGTAAATCTGCAGGATAATCAGGAATGGCTTGCGTATTATGCACGATGCAGAAATGCAGACGCCTATGTATGTGAATACAATTTAGGCAGCAGCCGAACCGTAAATAATGTCGTTATATCGGGAGATACCTTTCATATACCGTTTTCAACGGAAGATCTTCCAGAAACAGGAATGGTCAGTGAAATCAGCCATTCTATCGTTAATTCCTCAGAACAGTTTTACGGCTCTACTTTCTGTAATGTCATGGACGGAATACCGCTTGCCGGAAACAGGGTCTATATTCAAACGTATCCGGGAACAGAGACTGTCAACGCGGTTTCTATTGATGCAAAGGGCATGGTATATGACGAGGATCCGATTACTGCTGAAATCGCGGGTATTCATATCGGGATGAAAGAAAGTGAAGTGGTTTCAAAATATGGGGAAGGTACGCCAAGCTCAAACTTTGCATCCAGACGGTTGCGGGAAGAACAGGGAATAGAAGCGGTGATATTTCAGAGTACAATTTATAAGAACGCAAGTGGGATTTTAGTAGTTACTTATGACGAAAACCGACTTGTAATGTCTGTTTCACTTTATACAGATGAACTTCATCGTGATCTGGCAGAAGAAAAAGTAATAGAAGTACATGAATAGAAGCAAACCAAAAATGTAAATAATATATTGAAATAATTATATGCTGTATTACAATAAATGGGTAAGTAAATCTGCTTACTCTTTTATTGTACCATAATCTTATCAAAAGAGGGAATCAGGTGGAAATTTTATTAAATAGTCTGAAGCAATTTTTATAAGGAAGATTTAAAGGAAATGCTGATATTGTAAGAACCATTAATTTTTATTTATATAATTATTTTACATGAATTACTAATGATAATTTTGTTGTTGAAAATATTTCGATTCGAGAAAAATCAGTAGTGGAGGTCAAATAAATGCAGAAAAATCTGAGTCGGATAGGTAATGGGCTATTATTATATGGCATTTGTGGGTTTGGCTTTCAGATACTTTATACCGTTTTTATTCCCTGTTTCTTGGGAAAATCTGTAATAAATGAGGTGTGGTTTTCATGGGGTTCAGTGATTATACCCGTCTATATGGCATCGTTTCCAATTTTTTTGCTTTATATGAGGGACTCTATATCTGTTCCTGTTATAAAGCGTAAAATGAGTGTTAAAGAGCTTTTTATGTGTGTATTGATAGGCGCTGCACTATGTGGTATTGGGATGATAGCAGGATCAGGTATAGATTACTTTTTGTTCCACAATAATGGAACGGAGTTGGATAGCCTGTTTTTTTCGTCCGATCTATGCTGGAGAGTTTTATGTGCCGGCATTATTGCCCCTGTCGTGGAGGAAATTATATTCAGACGATATCTGGTAAGTACGATTGCCCCATACAGTGAAAGAGCAGCGGTTATTGTATCTGGAATTTTGTTTGCTCTCCAGCATGGAAATTTTTCGCAGTTTTTCTATACTTTATTGCTGGGAATGTTCTGGGGATACATTTATCTGCGAACCGGAAATGTGATATATACGATAATCTTACATATGATTTTTAACCTTACCACCGTTTTGTTTACTGTTACAATATACCAGCTTTTTCGGGAAATCTATCTAATCTGGTGTGTTATTCTTGTTGCTTTTGGGATTATCGGCGGCATAATCGCCATAGTGCAAAGAAAAAAGATATTTTTTGCCCAAATGCCGGACAAGACGGTTTTCAGACAGCTTTTCAGCAGTAAAGGCATGGTGCTGTATATTTCATATTGCATTGGGATTTTTTGGGTGAATTATGCTGTAGAATGGTAGGCTGAATATTGCACTTATAATAATTAGTTATTGTATAATTATGGATATGTATAAAATAAAGTTAAAGATAGGACAAAATAAAGTAACAAATCGAAAATACTTTTGACAAAATATAATAAATTGGATATACTAATTATTAGTAAAGAACGAAGATTCTTTTGAGAGGCACAATAGGATAGCACCTCTTTCCCTAGTGGGGGACGCTAAAAATATACCATGACTACTCGGCAATAGGTGTTATGTTGTCAGCTATCCATTATATAAAGGCTTGTTTCGTATGAAATAAGCCTTTTTACAATACTGAGGAAAAAAATGTTATCATTAAACGATTTGATTAATATAAATAAAATACCATAAGAATCGGATATTTCTTTGAAATTACTGTTGGATTTTTACGAGCAACATTTGGGAGGAAAAGTTTATAAATTTACATTAGGAAATGATGATGTAGTTAAACTTATTTTTAAAGATACTTCACAAGTATTCCATTTAATTGGCGCAAACCATATGTACGATAAAAAATTTATGGATGGTACAAAGTTTGCTACAGAAATAAGAGCAGATAACATAACATTGGAATCATTGAAAAAATCCTTTCCAAAGCAATATAAGGACTATGTAGATCGGATTCGTAGTGTTTTTTGCACAGATTCTTTATTGAAGAAATGTGAGTGTTTAAAATTTAATTCGGGACAAATACCTGAAAGCAAAATAAAGGTTAAGTATTTGATAATAAGAGCTTTTGATGATGCAAATTTACATTTAGGAATTGATACACATAAAGGACAACCATATTATCCCAAGACATTGATTCTTGCTAGTGGTAACACAAGGGATAAATATATTAATAAAGCAGACGAGAAAATTAGCATAAAAAAACTTGAAATTATTGATATTCATAAAAAACAGGTTCTGGAATTAGTTGATAGAGAAAAAGCAAAACAGATAGCAGCACAAGAGGTATTAAAGCTAGCAGATGATTGGATGAATAAAGAAGTTAATGTACCAAACAAAGAAAAAAAGAATATATCCTTTCATTTAAAAAATCAGCTGAATAGTTATTTATCTTCGCAAAAATCTGTAATAGAAATAAAAGTAAAGCCGTTGGATCCATATTTAACTGGTAAAATTGTTGCAGAAGCAATACGATGTTTTATGAAAGAGCAGTTTAAGGATAGATTTTTTGCTTATACAGAAAAATTTGAGACCGCATATCAAATTGATTTTAAAACACTTCAACGACAGGGAAAAGAAATGAAAGATAGGGAATCGCATAGTAAATTAGAACAGAAATGTACAATCAGAAATAAGAAAATTAGTATTGATGATGATTAACTTCTGGGTAAATTGTCAAGAAGTAAAGCGCCCTTCCCAAAAAGGTAGGCAATATTTGTTTGTCTTTTTTCTGTAGTTTCTCTATGCGTTAAACTAGTGCAAGTACCTGTTCTCGCCCATCATCCATAACATAAATATATGTAAGAAAGATATTGAGAATACGCAGATTATCTTCATCAAAATCTTCTATTATATTTATAGTGGCAGTACTAAGCTGTAAGTTAATGAGCAACTCAGGCAATATAACATTATCGTTTCAGATTTTTTGAATGTCAATAATTTAATATATCTGCTATTTTAATTGTAAAATCCAATTGAATTATTTCGTCCTTTTGAATGATGGAGTATGAAGTAGTAGGCTTAATTACTGTCTGATGTGATAATTGCTATAGCGCAAAGAAAAAAAGATTTTTTGCCCAAATGCCAGACAAGACGGTTTTCAGACAGCTTTTCAGCAGTAAAGGCATGGTGCTGTATATTTCATACTGCATTGAGATTTTTTGGGTGAATTATGCTGTAGAATGGTAGGCTGAATATTGCACTTAAAATAATGTTGTAGTTGAGACAGCAAAAGAATAAACTCTGGTTATTATATTTCTACAGTAAATTTGCGCTATCTATTCAATTATGTACAAATTATTGACGAAACATCTAAAATTTAGTAAGTTATATATAAGAAAAATTAAGTAAATAAATAATTTAATAATATGGAGGATAAATGTATTATGGATAATGAAACCGCTTGGAATTATGCAATAGGAATGATGCAGGTGGATGGCGGAAAACCTACTGAGGAATTTTTGGAGCTGGTTGAGAAAGAAAAAAGAGGAGAGATTACAATAGATGAAATGAGAAAGATTCTTTTAAAAAAATATGACGAGACGGGAAAATATGAATGAAAGAATATGTTGACCCATATATAAACAGAAATACGGATGTATTGAAAAATTTGTTGGGAATATCCGACAAAGCAAAATTACAAGAAGCGGAAACACAATTTACCGGATTGGCTATGCGGGAACTTGCTAAAAATCCAATAAAAGGAAAATTTGATTTTGCCCATTTATGTAAAATACATGAGGCAATATTTAAAGATGTATATGAATGGGCAGGTTCTCCCAGAATAATCAATATAGAAAAGCCGGAAATGGTGTTGCAAGGGATATCATTAGAATATTCACACTGTGATGAAATTCAAAAGAAAGCCAGCATGATATTGACCAAAATGAATGCTGTTGATTGGAATAAGTTGACTTTGGATGAAAAGGCAGTTGAATTGTCAAAATATATGGCTGATTTATGGAAAGTGCATCCTTTTCGGGAGGGAAATACTAGAACGACCGTTACTTTTTGCTGTGACTTTGCAGAAAGCAGAGGATTTGGACTTGACAGGAATTTATTTAAGGATAATAGCAAATATGTAAGGACGGCATTAGTGGCAGCTTCGGCAGACTTTACTTATTCTGAAAAATATTCTTGTTTAGGAGATAAGTCACAGCCGGAGCATTTGCTTAAAATTGTAAAAAACGGTCTGAAACAGGGGTGGAAGCAACGGCAACAAACAATGGGATTGAAAAGCTTGAAAAAACAGAAAGAAAAAAATAAAAATTCATTGGGCAGCAAACCAGAGAAACAATCTGCTAATAAAAACCGAATGGAACGATAGAAACTGAAGTGGACCCCTTATGTTAGACAAAGTAAAAGTCTAACGAAAGGGGTTATTTTTTACCCTTTTATTAAACTACTGTAGTAGTGTGTTGACAAGAGAAAAACCAGGTGTTAAAGTATAAATACACTACTGCAGTAGTGTGAAAGGAGAAACGTTATGGAAGTGAAACTTTTCGATTCGGAACTGAAAGTAATGGATGTTCTCTGGAGGGAAGGCGATGCCACGGCAAAGTATATTTCCGATGTATTGAAAGAAGAAGTCGGATGGAATATGAATACTACATATACCTTGATTAAAAGGTGCATAAAAAAAGGAGCGATCGAACGTCGGGAACCTAATTTTATGTGTCATGCCTTAATTCCAAAGGAGGCTGTGCAGGAAGCGGAGACGAATGAATTGATCAATAAAATATATGACGGATCTGCTGATAAGTTATTTGCCGCGCTGCTTGGACGCAAGAAACTAACAGCGGAACAGATTGATAAGTTAAGACAAATTGTTGGAGAATTGGATTAAATTAAATCAAGGTCATGGGAGAATACGGAGGATAGATATGAGTCTTTTGCAAATGAGTTTTTCTGGTGCAGTGATGATTATAGCAATATTGTTTGTTCGAATGCTGGCAGTTAACAGGCTGCCCAAAAAGGTATTTGTGGTGCTTTGGGAAATTGCCTTCTTACGGTTGCTTATTCCGATTTCCATTCCTTCCGTATTCAGTGCGTATTCTATGGTGAGAGAAAACCATATTACACAGGAGGTCTTTACAGAGGGTGCGGTCAGCTATCTGATTCCCGAAGCGCAGGAGATACAGTTTGCTGTACCTGCTTTGATTCCCGAAGTACAGGAGATGCAGTCTGCGGTATCTGCTAATGTGATAGAAGCGGTACAGCAAGAGATGTCTGCGGTTCCGGCGAAAACTTCCCTTCCGTTATGGATGATCTTCTGGGTGGCAGGGATGGTAATATGCGGACTTTTCTTTTTGATATCTTATCTTAGATGTTATCGGGAATTTAGAATGTCTTTACCTGTCAGCAATGCATTTGCGGAGGAATGGCTGAAAGGGCATCAGATAAAACGCGGTATTAAGATCAGGCAGTCTGACCGTATTTCCTCACCGTTGACTTATGGCATTTTCCGTCCAGTGATCCTAATGCCAAAGACGACGGACTGGGAAGATATCCAGCGTTTACAATATGTTTTGCAGCATGAATATATACATATCCGCAGATTTGACATGATTCGTAAACTTGCGGCAGCGCTGGTATTATGTATTCATTGGTTTAATCCGGCGGTCTGGCTCATGTATCTGATATACAACAGGGATATCGAATTATCCTGTGATGAAAGCGTGATACGGAAATTCGGAGAATTGTCAAAACCTTTATATGCAAAAGCGTTGATTGCAATGGAAGAAAAGCGGAACAGCTTACAGCCTTTAAGCAATAGTTTCAGTAAAAATGCCATAGAAGAGAGAATCAAGGCGGTAATGAAAACAAAAAAGATAACGGTATGGGCTGTAATAATAAGTATGGCGGTGATAGTTATTATTATCATGGTATTTGCCACTTCCGCCAATATTGAGGAACATGATGAACAAAAAGGGAGTTATATAGTCGTAGAAGATACAACGCCATCTTCCGGTTCTGCCAATAATGTAGATAATCATGCGTTGGAAGACGGGTGGGAAGACGAATGGATAAGAACGGCAGGAGAAGATGTCATAGCATTTTTTGATACCATTACAGAAGATATGTTGAATGCCTGTGAGGAATACCCTTCCCTTGAATCCTATTGGAATGATCCTATCGTTTTATTGAATCGCAAAGCAAATACGCGGTTATATGGGATCAGTGCAAATGGGCAGCAGGCAATGCTTCTTTATATAGATGGGGAAAAAATATTAATAGAACATGCATTCCGCAACTTATATCAGGATCTGCCGACGTTAAATATAGAGGATATTGATCATGATGGAATGTATGAAATAGCTATCAGTCTTAGAACAATTACCGGTAATCCTATATGCAGATATGATATGATTGTCTGTGACCGGAAAAATACGTGGAATGTTTATTTATATGATGATTATTTAAATGATGTTGAAGAAGCGATTCGGTGGCAGTATGATGAACAGGAAAACAGCATATTGTTTATGAATGACGAGAGCATTATCCTAACTGAAGTCAAATTACCTGAATGGACGGAGGAATATCCTTTTGCAGGAAACGTCAATTTTAATGATTATTTTAGTTTTAATGCTGATTTAATGCAGCTTAGGGTGGAGCCGTTTATAGAATTGGAACGGTCTTTGCCATATAGACCTATGGAAATTGTATTTCAAGTCCATTTTGATAACGGTGATTTTTCGCTTGGAACCTATTATATTCAGGATGTCCAGCATGGGACACAGGAACCGGAAACGGCGGTAGATCCGATGGGAACAGAATATACAGGAGAAATTGATGGAATCAATATATCGGAATATATAGAAAAATATGTCGCACTGACTGATGACACGGAGATTGAAAGATGGGAAATGATGAATCATAATGGGGAAAATATATTAAGGATACGGATAGGATATAATCAAGATGATCTTCGCGGAACGATTCAGGGGCATAAAGAAGACTATTTTATATTTTTAAATGGAAATGAAGAAGCCAGATACGTATTGCAAGTCGGGTATGAAGATAAGACGTTAGGATATGTATGTGATTATAGTGCGCACTTTGAAGATGTAACATTTGATGGGAATGATGATCTTCTGATTTATCTGGGAGACGGACGTTATTCACATCATTATTGCGCTTTTATATATGAGAACGGACAGTACAGGTATGAAAAATCATTTGAGAGTATCCCCAATTATAAGGTAGATACGGAAAATCAGGTGATCAGAGGCAATGATGGAATTAATGCTATGGAGGAGATAACTTATATTTTTGAGTACAAAAATGGAGAATTTATCGTTACAGAACAGAACCGTCACTTAAGAGGGGAATAGGTTTAATAGGTTTATAAAAACTTGATGTCTTGCAAAAGATATCAAGTTTTTATAGAATAGAAGATAGAAAAATAGTATAACATCAATATTAAAAAGGAGAACGATCATGAGTAAAAGAAAAGACGACGGTCATATTCATAGCGCGGGTAATTTCTTATTTTGCCTGATCATATCCTTGGCACTGAATCTACAGGGACTGATCCCCGCAGCGATCGCCTTGGTCTTATATTTGTGGCTTGGATTTCCGCCACTATGGATCGTTTTAACTTTGTCGGGCATATGGTTTTTTATCATATTGATACAGTTATTGGTCATCCGTTGGGCAGCATCCAGACCGTCGAAGCCGTTGGGGAGCAATAAAAATCCATATTCTTCCACCGGATATGTACCGGGCGGCAGTCAAAATTCATCTTCTTTTGCCGGAAATCGATCGGACGATAATTAAGGTGTATTTGTAAAATTATAATTATTTTAACGATAACCTCTTTTATCATAGGAAAATAATTACATTAGCAAACATTTTACAAAAGAATAGTTGAGGAAAAGATCAATTTATGTCATAATAGACATGAGCGATTGTAAAATTATACAGCTATCTTTTAAAATAGAGAATCAGAAAAAGTGATCTGTAACATATAATGATTTAAGATACAGTTGCTTAAATAAATAAAAAAGGGAAAGGAGTAAGAAATATGGGTTTGATTAAAGCCGTAGGCGGTGCTGCTGGTGGTGTGCTTGCCGATCAATGGAAAGAGTTCTTTTATTGTGATGCACTTGATAAAGGCACTCTTGTAGTAAAGGGACAGAAAAGAACTACTAGCCGTACCGTAAATACGAAAGGAAATGATAATATTATTTCCAACGGTTCTGTAATTGCAGTTGCAGACGGACAATGTATGATCATTGTAGAACAGGGAAGGGTTGTAGAGGTCTGTGCAGAGCCCGGAGAATTTGTTTTTGATTCTTCTACTGAACCCAGTATCTGGACGGGTAATCTTCTTGGATCGATTGCGCAATCTTTTAGTACGTTTGGAAGACGTGTCACCTTTGGCGCCGATACAGGGAAGGATCAGAGAGTCTATTACTTTAATACGAAAGAAATCCCGGAAAATATGTTTGGTACTTCTTCTCCGATTCCGTTCCGTATTGTTGATAATAATATCGGACTTGATCTGGATGCGGAGATCCGCTGTAATGGCGTATATTCTTATAAGATTACAGATCCGATCCTGTTTTATAACAATGTATGTGGCAATGTAGAAGAAGCATATACCCGTACACAGATCGATAAGCAGTTAAAGACAGAGTTTGTCAGTGCGCTGGCGCCTGCATTTGGAGAAATCTCCAAGCTGCAGATCCGTCCCAGCGATATTCCGTCACATACGGAAGAACTTTGTGATCTGATGAATACGGCATTGACAGAGAAGTGGGCAAATCTTCGTGGTCTTACTGTTGTATCAGTAGCTATGAATCCGATCACACTTCCGGACGAGATTGCACAGCAGATCAGAACGATCCAGATGACAGCTGTCAACAGAAATGCAAACATGGCAGCAGCTACTCTGGTTGGTGCACAGGCAGACGCTATGCGTGCAGCAGCAAGCAACGAAGGCAATGGTGGTGCTGTTATGGGTCTGATGGGTATGAATATGGCACAGAACGCAGGCGGTATGAATGCGGCAAGTTTATTCCAGATGGGTCAGCAGCAGCAGGCAGCGGCACAGGGTGGAATGCAGAGCGCTCCGGCACCTGCTCCGGCAGGCGGTTCCGGATGGACCTGTGAATGCGGCACAGTCAATACAAGTAAGTTCTGTATGAACTGCGGTAAACCGCAGCCTCAGAATACGGTAGGATGGACCTGTGAGTGCGGCGCTGTGAATAAAGGTAAATTCTGTCAGGAATGTGGCAAGCCGAAGCCGGCAGGCGCTCCTCTTTATAAGTGCGATAAGTGTGGATGGGAACCTGAAGATCCCCACAATCCGCCGAAGTTCTGTCCGGAGTGCGGAGATATCTTTGACGAAAAAGATATCAAGTCATAAGGAAGTTCTTTGATGATAAAAAAATAATGGAATAAAGTGTAACATAGAAAGATTTCTATACAGATGTTGTATAGCTCTGTATAGGAATCTTTTTTATGAATACAAATAAGATATTGACTGATAATTTATTTGAGTTGCCGAAGGCGGCATGGGGACTAATATGAATTATATTGTATTTGATTTAGAATGGAATCAGCCGATGGATGGAAAAAAGAGCTCCGAAAGAAAGCTTCTTTTTGAGATCATTGAGATCGGCGCAGTAAAATTAAATGAAGATAAAAAGATCATTGACAGCTTTTGCGAACTGGTGTGTCCTCAGGTTTATCAAGAGATCAATTGGCATACTAAAAAAATGCTTCAATTAAAAAAAGGAGAGCTGAAGCAGGGAAAAAAATTTAAAACTGTAATGAATCGCTTTTTAAAGTGGTGTGGAACAGAAGATTATATTTTTTGCAGCTGGGGTCCGCAGGATCTGACAGAGTTGCAGCGCAATATGCAGTATTACAGGATGGAGCCCCTTAGCAATAAGCCGATTCCATTTTATAATGTGCAGAAGCTGTTTGGTATTCAGATCGGTGAAGAGGGATCCGCCAAAAATCTGGAGGCAGCGGTGGAGCTTGCCGGACTGAAGAAAGACGTACCGTTTCATCGGGCTTACGGTGACGCTTATTATACGGCAAAGCTGTTTATGCGTATGGAAGAAGATTTGCTGAAGAATCATTATTCCTATGATTTGTATCATATTCCCCATACGAAAAAGGATGAGGTACGGATTAGTAATGAAAAGGAAAACATATTAATCACTCGTGGCGTGGCGAAAAAGATGGATATTACGACGTCGAGACAGATGATGGCGATTAATTGTATGAAATGCGGTCAGAAACCGGTTCGTGCAAAGGTTCGTTGGTTTTCTTCTAATAATAAAATTCTCTATGCAGCCGGATATTGTCCAAAACATGGTTATATCAAAGGAAAGCTAAAAATACGAAAAAGTGAGCAGGGTGAATATTATGCAGAAAAGGTGCTGACTTATACGACGGAAGAAGAAATTCAGAAAATAAAAGAAAAGAAAAAGTTATTACAGAAAACAACGAAGAATTAAAGCCCCAGAAGGGGCTTATTTTAACATTTTCGAGAATTTATTGTTAATAGAAATCATAAGAAGTATGATAATTATATTTAGTTGTGTAGCTCAGTAATAGTATTTATAAAACATAGTCTTTCGTATTGCCATTTTGTTATATTAAAAATATAATGTAATTAAATAAAAAGTGCAATATATGGAGGAATAGCGTGATGATTACTGATAAAAAGAAAATTAAGGTATTGATAGTATTCATGTTACTTTTACTTATAACAGGCTGTTCCACAGATGGAAATCAGGGTGAAGCAGAAAACGATATTTCTGATACGGAAATAAGTGAAGATCAAACTGCAGAACAACCGTATACCTTATCGGAAAATGAGGCACGAGATGTAGTATCCGAAAATGAAACATTGGAAACAATTTATCATAGTGAAGAAAGTTATGTAGATAACATCCCCAAAGAGCTGCAGAATCTGTTGATATATTATAATGATGGAATTGAGGATGAAAGAGATGAATACTGGAAAATATACTGGGTTGACTGTGAGCAAATAACAGAAGAGAACATGGAAGATTATCCCATTGAAGATATAAAGTTAGACGCCTCTAACGTTACATACCTGAGTGTTATTGATATTGACGGTGATGGAGAAGATGAGTACTTCCATACTGTGATCAATGGTACTAGTAAATGGTCATATTTATGTTTCCATAAGAATATAGAAGGCGTATGGGAGACAATAGAGGTTAATAATGCTGAGAATGGTAATGTTATACTATATTACGAAGACAGGTATTATGTGTTTTCTGGGGAGTGTTTAACATGGTGGAATGACGAAGTAGAAATACCGTGGCAAAGGTCTATGCTTATAGGCGGTGATCCATGTTGGAATCACCTGACGATAGAGCAGATTCCGACGGAGTAACACTTCTTAGTACGTTTCCATTATCTGCTGAATATGGCTGGTTAATATTTTTTACAAGAGGGAATCATGCAGCAAAAGAAATTGTTGATCGTAGATGATGAAGCGGACATCAGGATTTTATTAAAAGAATATTTGGAACTGGAAGGTTATCAGGTCTTTCTGGCCGCAAATGCAAGGGAAGCGCAAAGCACCCTTGACAGCGGACCGGATCTTATTTTATTGGATATTAACATGCCAGGAACGGACGGATTTCTTTGGTGTGAGCAGATCAGGGATCTGGTGCAGATACCGATCCTGTTTTTAAGCGCGAGAACGGAAGAAGCAGATAAGATCAAAGGATTTAGAGCGGGCGGGGACGATTATATTTTAAAGCCTTTCAGCATGGAAGAATTGTCAGCCAGGATCGAGGCGCATTTAAGGAGAGAGGAACGAAAGGAAAAAGGAGAAAGGCGGGAGTATTCGGAGGGCAGTCTGAAGATAGATTTTGGCGGTTACCGGATATTAAAGAATGGTAAGGATATCGGGCTTACCAAAATGGAATTTCAGATTGTGGAGCTTCTGTTTACTAACAGGGAGCAGGTATTTACTAAGGAGAGTATCTATGAGAGGGTAAGAGGCTTTGATGGCGAGGCGGACGCCGCTGTCATAACGGAGCATATCAGGCGTATTCGTATGAAACTCGGCACAGGTAAGGAACAGGAGTATATAGAAACAGTGTGGGGTGTGGGATATCGATGGATTGGTTAGAGGAATATGTGGAAAAGTTAAGACAATATATAAGGAATGCTTCCATGATCAGAACAGCGGCAGCGTATTTGGCGATTGCCCTGCTGGGAAGCTTAGCGTGTACCATGCTGACCATGCACATTACATCGTTATGGATCATTGTGATGAATGAGAGAATACCGTTTTCAAGGAGTCAGATGCGGCAGATATATTTTCTTACGAGGGTAAAACAGGCGTGCCCTTATTTTTTTATGCTGATATCAATTATAATTGCAGGAAAATATTATGTGGAAAATAAGATCAAGTCGGCTGTTGCGGAAATTGGTTTTTCCTTAAAACATATGGCAGCAGGCGATCTTTCTTTTGAAATAGCTTGGCAGGGTGAAGATGAAATGGGAATGATTGCTAAGGATATGGAGAATCTTAGAGAAATGTTAAAAAGGGATAAATTAAATCAATGGCGGATGGGCGAGGAACAGAGAAAGATCAATGCGGCGTTTGCCCATGATATCCGTACACCGCTTACGGTTATGAGGGGCTATACGGAATTTTTGATAAAATATGTGCCGGAAGGAAAAGTAACGGAACAGATGCTTCTGGAAAAATTGGACCGAATTTCCAGGCAGGGAGACAGACTGCTTTGTTTTTCAAAAACAATGACCAGATTACAGACTATGGAAAAGTGGGAAGTTCATTGCAGGCGGATTAGAACGGCAGAAATATGCAGCAATATAAAAGAAGTGGCAGAAGGAATCAGGGAGGAGATACAGGTTCTTTTTACCGATTGGACGAAAGAATCGGAGTCTGTTTTAGTGGATTCCGGACTGATTATGGAGGCGGTGGAAAATGTACTTCAAAATGCCGTCCGGTATGCAAAGAAGCAGGTCGAGATCACCGTACAGCATAAGAATAACAAGCTGATGATATATGTGAAGGATGATGGAGAGGGATTTTCTGAAAAAGCTCTTCTGGAGGCGGATCAGGTCTATTTCCGGGAAAGGAAACAGGAAGAGGATGACGAAGGGCATTTTGGAATCGGACTTTCCATTACAAAGATGTTATGTGAAAAACACGGAGGAGAGTTGAAATTACTAAACAGCGTAGAGGGCGGCGCAGTGGCGGCAGTTTCTTTTTTTGTAGGTGAATAAGACCTTTGTATCAATAATCTTAAGAAATTTTTTATCCTGTATAGAGAATTTATAGTGATTTTCCA